>JANOXC010000136.1:0-14014 GCA_031418215.1 Bacteroidota bacterium | reverse complement strand
ACAACGGCCCCGACGGGTTGACCAAAAACGCCAATGACCATCTCTACAGCAATGACGGCCTTCGCCGCGCTTGGGCAATTTTTTTTGCTTTATCATTTAAAATAATGGAGACGATATCGTATCTCACATCCACATTCAATTCATTTTCTTCCAAAAAAGCTTCTGCTGCTTTTACCATCATTCGTTGCTTTTGTTTTCCTACCGCCTCGCCGGGATCACCGTAATAATCAGTTGATCTGGTTTTAACTTCTATCAGCAGCAGCAAATCATTTTTCCTTGCAATGATATCAACCTCAGCTTTTTCTTTTCTCCAGTTTGTCGCTAATATTTCATATCCTTTTTCAGCAAGAAAATCGCAAGCTTCCTTTTCGCCTGTCTTTCCTAAATCATTATGTGCAGCCATTATATATATTTCAGGCTGATAGAGGATCCGACATTCAGTTCAGCTCTGGCCCCAAATATCAAGGCATTGTTTTCTTTCTGATGCCCTGCAGGGAAGCCATAGCAAACCGGGTAGTCGTAATCTGCAACTGCTTCAGCAATAATCTCTTCCGCCATTTTCCCGAATTTTGTTTCATTATCCCGCATATCATTCATTCCGCCTACAACTAATCCGGCCAGACCGGCCAGTTTTCCGCTTCTCTTCAGCTGCATCATCATCCTGTCCACGTGGTAAAGATACTCGTCTAAATCCTCTATAAATAATATTTTTCCATTTGTATCGATATCACTGGCACTGCTACTCAGTGCATATAGCAAGGAAAGGTTGCCACCGATCACACTTCCCTTACAAGTTCCTGATCTTTGTAAACCGCTCATCTCACGACTTTTATACTCATAGTGGATGGGCATTCCTGTCAACGCTTTCCCCAACGATTCAACTGATGCCATGTCAAATCTGCCTGGCATCATATTAAAAACCATGATACTGTGAATAGTTTGCATTTGATACAGTTGGTGCAAATGTGAATGAAAAACGGTCAGGTCACTGAACCCTGCAATCCACTTGGGGTTTCGAACAAGGCTTTCAAAATTTAAGCGATCTACAATACGCATGCAGCCATAACCGCCGCGTGCTGAAATGATGGCTTTTATCTCAGGATTATCGAGCATTTCCTGGAAGTCGGCAGTCCGTTCAGCATCAGTGCCTGAAAACTGGTGATGGCTACCATATAAATTGTGGCCTTCCACCGGAATCAATCCCCATCCGTTAAAGATTTCCAGCCCCGGATTCATTTCCGCCCTATTTACCTTTCGCGCTGGTGCAATTATTCCGATCTTATCACCTGGTTTCAGGAATGAAGGCTGCCTCATAGCGTTATACTATATTTGCTGCAAAGAAAGCGGATTATCATTAACAAGTTTATTAGTAGCAGTTGGCAGTTGGCAGACGAAATAGATTTTTTAGACATATTGTCGGTTTCAGCTGTCTCAAACCACTTTAAACCAACTTAAACCTTTTAAACTTTAAACATAAAACCCTAAACATTTAACTTTATTCATGTCAAAGTATTTAGTCACTGCAGCCCTTCCCTACGCCAACGGTCCGGTACACATCGGTCATTTGGCCGGATGTTACCTGCCTGCTGATATTTATGTGAGATACCTCCGCTTAAAAGGCGAAGAGGTTAAGTTCATTTGTGGCTCTGATGAGCATGGAGTGCCCATTACAATTAAAGCACGAAAAGAAGGTATCACGCCTCAACAGGTTGTTGATAAATATCACGCAATGATGAAAAATGCATTTGCGGATTTTGGCATCAGCTTCGATATATATAGTCGTACGTCAAGTCCTGTTCATCATCAAACTTCAGCTGCATTTTTTAAAGATCTCTACGAGAAAAATATTTTTACTGAAGAAATTACAGAGCAGTTTTATGATGAAGAAGCAAAACAGTTTTTAGCTGATCGTTACATTACAGGTACTTGTCCGAAGTGTGGTAATGAAAATGCTTATGGTGATCAATGTGAAAATTGCGGCAGTTCTTTAAATGCAACAGATCTCATCAATCCCAAATCAACATTAAGTGGAAGTGCGCCTGTATTAAGAAAAACAAAAAACTGGTTTCTTCCCTTGGAGAAATATCAGGATCAACTGAGCGACTGGATCAAATCAAAGAAAGACACCTGGAAGATTAATGTATATGGTCAGTGTAACAGCTGGTTGAACGATGGTTTACGTCCCCGTGCCATGACACGTGATCTTGACTGGGGCGTTAAAGTCCCATTACCCGGTGCTGAAGGAAAAGTATTGTATGTGTGGTTTGATGCGCCGATAGGATATATATCAGCTACAAAAGAATTACTCCCTAACGATTGGGAAAAATACTGGAAGCAACAACCTGATAAAAAAGATAATGCAAAATTGATTCACTTTATCGGCAAAGACAATATCGTTTTTCATTGTCTTATTTTCCCGGCAATGTTAATGGCGCAAGGAGAATATATATTGCCGGAAAATGTTCCTGCCAATGAATTCTTAAATTTAGAAGGCGAAAAGATTTCCACTTCACGCAATTGGGCTGTATGGTTGCATGAATACCTGCAGGATTTTCCGGGGAGAGAAGATGAATTGCGGTATGTGTTGACTTCTATTGCTCCGGAAACAAAAGACAGTGATTTTAGCTGGAAAGATTATCAGGCAAGGGTAAATAATGAATTGGTTTCCATTCTTGGAAATTTTGTGAACAGGGTAATAGTTCTTACACATAAATTTTATGATGGTAAAACACCTCCACAGGGAACACTTACCGATGCTGATGCACAATTATTAAAAACAGCTAAAGTTAAAGGTGGTGAAATTACATCGCTGTTGGAATCTTATCGCTTCCGTGATGCCTTGTTTGAATTTATGAATGTGGCACGTGCCGGAAATAAATATCTCACGGAAACAGAGCCCTGGAAAATTTATAAAGAAAATCCAACACGTGTAGCAACTATATTGAACACTTGCTTGCAATTTAGTGCTTCGCTTGCATTCTTAGCGAAACCATTTCTTCCACATTTTGCTGATAATGTTTTGTCATTGTTAAAATTAAATGACTACAACAACTTCAATAAAATAGGGGCTCAAGATTTTTTAAATGAAGGTCATACAATACAACCTGCCAGACATTTATTTTCTCCGGTCAATGATGAAGAAATAGAAAAACAAATTGAAAAATTAAACAAATCAAAATTGCAAAATACACCAACAAATTCTGTGGCAGAAAACCAGAAACCGGAAACCGGAAACTTTAAACCGGAAACATCTTTCGAAGATTTCTCCAAACTCGATCTACGGATTGCAACAATACTTACAGCAGAGAAAGTTGAAAAGGCTGACAAGCTGCTAAAGCTGACATTAGATACCGGTCTTGATCAGCGCACTGTTGTTTCAGGCATTGCGCAATACTTCAAACCTGAAGATATTATTGGTAAACAAGTGACCCTTCTGGCCAATCTGGCACCTCGCAAGATAAAAGGTATTGAATCTAAAGGCATGATCTTAATGGCCTCCAATGAAAAAGGGGAATTGTGCTTTGTGTCACCTGCTGACCATTTTTCCAATGGTAGTACTATTTCTTAGTAGAAGAATATTGTTATTCTTTACAGTAAAAACCGTACGTTTGTTGCAATGAAAAAGACTTTTATCTTATTGCTGAGTTCGGTATTGACAATGGTTGCTGTCGGCCAAACGCTTATTGTCAGTACTAATCAATTGAATTTCGGGCCCGTTTACGAAAATAACCCCGACAGCCTACCACTTACCATTTACAATAACATGGGAAAAACAGTTAATGTTACCGATGTTAAATTTTTCCTGTTTTATGGTGCCCCTGCTTTCTCTTGTTCACAATCAACTTTTTCCATTGCTGCCGGATCCTCACAGTCCATATGGGTGAAATTTGCTCCTGTTCATAATATATATCACAATTCGGAACTGGTAATTGAAAACGACGGGCAACGCGGAGTGGTAAGTGTTGATTTGCTTGCACAAGGGAAGTATTCCATGACCTATTATAATGCAACTGAGAACCTTGCTGAAGAAGCCTTGAAAACTTCTATCAAAACAATTACAGGACAGAACTATGTTTCATTAGGATATGGTACAGGACGCGACAGCATGTTTATGTCGATCGATAATAAAAAAGTGAATGGGCAGGGTGCATCACAAAATACCATCGAATGTGTTTATACCGGCCGGTTAGCAATTGGCTATACCGACAAATCAGATGCGTTTAACAATTATCAGATCAACACTGAACATACCTGGCCGCAGGGATTATTCAACTCATTAGAACCCATGAAAAGCGACCTGCATCATTTGTTTCCAACAGATGATGTTGCAAATAACACACGTGGGTCCTATCCTTTTGGCATGGTAACAAATGCAACCTGGCAGAACGGTGGTTCAAAGTTTGATAACATCAACAATATTTTTGAGCCGCGCGATGTACACAAAGGCGAAACAGCAAGGGCAATGATGTACTTTGTTTTGCGCTATCAGAATTACAATAACTTCATGAATTCACAGGAAGCCATTTTAAAAACATGGAACAAATCTTTCTCTACGAATAATATTGAAATTAAACGCAACAATGACATTGCATTATCGCAGCACAACAGAAATCCATTTGTAGATTATCCGCAATTCGCCGATCGCATCAACTCTTTCTCCACCACTTCTTTTGCTCCAGTTGAGTACAGTTTTGTTAGATATAATAATATTGTTGATTATGGCACAATTGCAACAGGTTCATCTTATATATATTCTTTCCTCCTTGTGAACAATGGAAATCAACCATTGCAGTTAAGCAACTTCATGCTCAGCAATACGAGTCTGCTAAGCTTTACAAGTGGGGGAAGCAATAATACATTGGCACCTGGTGAAGCTTATAAAACTGAAATTAATTTAACACCGGTTGCTGCAGGCAACATCAATGAAATGCTTACATTTAATACCAATAACCCTGCTGTTACATCAGTGCAGGTGCCGATTATTGCAACGGCTTTCACAGTAGGTGTTGCTGAAATCAACAACACTTCCATGTTGGTTGTGCCCAATCCTGTAATAGATTTCATCAACGTCAGTTTCACTAATCATTCAAGCGAACTGTTGAAATTTAATTTAGTAAATGAATTAGGACAACAGGTTAATTATAAATTGATAAAAAATAGTAATGATTACACCCTCGATCTACATACTTTGAAAGGTGGTTTTTACATATTGTCTGCTGCTGATAATAGCGGGCATAGATATAATAAAAAGATTATTAAACGAGAATAATAATTTAATACTTAATCATTTCGCCAGGTGGTCAATGAGGAGATGATTGTTTCAGGAGTAAGGAAGTTGAAGCTTTTGGCTTCTGCATTGTTTGTGCTTTTTGTAACAAAAACACAAGCGCAGATTCCTACGTCCTGTTTTGAAATAGAAAGCATCCTGGTAGCAGCATGCGGGCAACCGGAAGGGGCAAATGAAATGGTTCGTTTTATGGTAGGTCCTGCGCCACTTGATGTAAGCAATCTTATTGTTTCATGGCCCAATGGTGGTAATCCATGGCGCTCTGTTTGTTCCGATGCTACTACTACAAGCAAAATTGCAACAATCAATAATTCAATTGTTAACTGCGGATTGGTATTAGCACCTCTGGCCGGTATACTTCCAATAGGAGCAAAAGTGGTTTTAGTGACCAGCGTCAGCATGGATGTTAATGCCAATTCATTTGCCAACCTTACCGACACTATATATATGATCTTTCAGTGTGCAGGCAACACACAAGGACATTTTAAAAATTATGGGGTAGGTGTGGGTGGACGAACACTTTCAATGACATTCGGCAGTGGATGCAGCGATGCAGTAACTTACTATCCCGGAAACTTAACCAATTCAGCCGGACAAGTTGGTGATGGCCCCGGCGCAACAGTGTTGTTTAACTGGGCAGGCAATGACACTTATAGAAATTTCGGATGCCAGGCACCCATTGAATTTGCATCGGTTGAAGTGCAGGCCAATAAAGGTTCTCTTTGCCCTGGTGATAGTGTTTTTCTTGGTGCAACCATCCAAAATATTAATTTTACAAGTATCAACTGGAGTGGGGGCACCGGTATATTTACCAGTCCGAATACAGCAAACACTTATTATATTGCCGGTGGCAACGACAATAGTCCTGTAACATTAAAAATTAATATCACAAGAACATGCGGCAACAACTTAACTGATTCCATCAAATTAATCATTCCGGGAAATTTTAATTCATCATTAACCATAACGCCGGCTGCACCTTATTGCGTTGGCGATATTGTTAAGCTCGACATGTCAGGCGGCACTACATTTAATTGGTCAACAGGAGCTATTACCTCATCAATAAATGTGAGTACTGATGGGACATACAGGGTTACTGCTTCCAATGCCTGCTATTCATATACTGACTCTGCCGTCATTTCTTTTAGCACCGTTAAAGCAGCATTTACTACTGATGTTAATTATGGATCAGTACCATTGATCGTTTCTTTTTTCGACCAAAGCATTAATGCAGATTTAATTCATTATGATTTTGGCGATGGAACTACGGATAACATTCCCTCCCCCATTCATACATTTGAATCAGCAGGTGTTTTTGACGTTGTATTAACCGTAAAAAACATTGATGGCTGTACCGATGAAATCACACATACTATAACAGTTGCCGGCGACACTGTAGCTTATTTTCCAAATGCATTCACCCCAAACAATGATGGTAACAATGAATTGTTTTTACCTTTAGGATCAAACGTCATTAACTCACAGGGAACTATATATAATCGATGGGGTGAAAAAATTTACACCTGGGACAATTCAGCAGGATGGGACGGTTCTTCAGAAGGCCAGTTTGTTGCGGCAGGAATTTATGCCTATGTAACTGATATCACCTTTGTTTGGGGTGATACTGTCCGTAAAAAAGGGTGGGTGATGGTGGTGAGGTAAAGGGAAAGACCTGTTTTAAAAATATCTATTCCAAAGTTAAGTCGTATACCAAATAAACTAAGCTTACTTGTAGGTCGGCAAGTTAAAATGTAAGACTTGGTTACAATTAACTTTTTATAAACAACAACTCATCATTTTGATGCTTTTTTCCGTATCGCTAGATGCAGTCACTTCGGATAATCGAAAACAACTAGATATAATGTAAAAGGCTATTCTAAACCATTATTTTGTATACCTTTCGATTAAATTTAAAGTTTCACCTTCTTAAATTTATCAATATTAATAGATCAGCACAATACTTTTTATTTATTGTATTCGAATTATTTGTCTTTTATTCGAATGCACAGCAATTATTAACAGATACAATCACAACGAAGGAAGTAGAAGTTACAGAATCAAAAATTCCGAAATATGTGCTTGGATCGCCTATTACATTGATAAAGGTGGATTCAAGAAAACTGAAGGAATTCCCTGGTGAAAATTATTATGCAGGTCTGGCAACACAAAAAGGAGTTGGCGTAATTACCAATGGTCTTTTTAACAAAGTGCTAAACCTTCGTGGGTTTTCTGCCGGAGCTACCTGGAATGAAGGCATGCTTGAACTTGTTGACGGGATGGATATCAATACGCCGGGAATGGGTTTTTCTTTTGGAAATCTTACCGGTACCAATGATATAGACGTTGACAATGTTGAACTAATTCCAGGTGCGGCTTCTGCAATCTATGGGGCAAATGCTTTTAACGGATTAATACTCACTACAACAAAAGATCCTTTCCGTTACCAGGGGTTAACGGTTCAATTAAAATCAGGGATTAATTATCTTGATGGAAAATATCACGATCCTGCCCTGTTTAATGATTATCAAATACGATATGCTAAAGCTTTCAAAAATAAGTTCGCCATCAAAATTAATTTGGGTTATCTCAATGGAACGGAGTGGATGAAAACCATTGAAACTGATTTTGACCCTAATGCAACAGATGAAATTCGTGGAATAAATAATCCGGGTCGTGATCTTGCTAACATTTATGGTGATGAAATTCAGCAGGCAATTCCTATCGGAACAGGCGGAACATTGGTGAATGTATCCCGCACAGGATGGAATAACCAAAACCTTTCACAGCTGAAAACAAGAAATATAAAAGCAGACGGTACAATTTATTATCACCTTTCCCCAGAAACTGAAGTATCATATAACATGCGTTACAGGATTTTTAATACTGATTTTGGTGAGCAATCATGGTGCTTTAGAAATTTTGCAGTTACCTATCACAAACTAGAATTAAAAAATGAAAGTTATTTTATTAGAGCATATCATGTGAAAGACCATGACGGAAATTCCTATGACGGAGCCTGGGTTGCACAGCTGATGAACCCGGCCTGGAAAAGTGATTCAATATGGTTTAATCAATATGCAAATGCATACAACGGACAGGTAACCGGAGTGACAGGGCTGAATCATCAGGAAGCACGAAGCTATGCGGATCAGGGAATGCCTCAGCCCGGCAGCGAACAGTTTAATAAATTATTTAATGAATTTAAAAGTAAGCCTATTGGTCAGGGCGGAGCAAGAAATATTGATGAATCCAGCCTAGCAAAAGTTCTTGGTCAATACAATTTTAATAAAATAATTCCTTGGGCTCAAATTATTGCAGGCTTTGAATTGGGCTGGCGAAAAATATTTTCTGAAGGAACGCAGGAAATGGATTACCCTCCACCTTTTACACCCATTCACGACAATAATATTTCCGGTTATGTTCAGGTAACAAAATACTTATTCCACGAAAAATTAAATCTCACTGCATCATTACGCGCTGATAAATACAGCCAGTTCGATTTGCATTTAACTCCGAGATTTGCAGTCGCATATCAGGTGAAACAATATAATTTCATACGTGCATCTGTTCAAAGCGGAACACAAAATCCTGATCCTTACTTTTTATATGGTTACTCGCCTGAAGGAGATTATCAAGTCCTTGGTGGCTCCAAACTTACGGCTGATCATGGTGGACTTCCCATTCGTTCTTTTGAATTTAATTCAATACAAAACTATTTGGATCATGCAAACGCTTACCTGTTGCAATACGGGCAGGATTCAATTGCTGCTGCTGTTGAATTATACAAACATTTGCTGAAGCCATCAGGGTTCACATATCTTCAGCCGCAAAAACTAAATATGTTTGAATTAGGTTACCAGACATTACTTGCAAATAAGAAAATACATTTTGATATAAATATTTATTTTACAATTTATAGGAATATGCTTGGTGCAACAGAAGTAGATGTTCCTTCTTCAGGAAATCCTTTTGATGACGATTCCATAAATGCAGCAGCTTATTCATTCCTGAATTACGATTACAAACGCATTAGCACAGGTATGAATGCAAAAAAGAATATTCTTTCAGGAGGTACGGAAGCCGGTGCAAAATTTAATTTTTATAAAAGCTATTTCCTGTCAGTAAACTTTACCTATCAAAATGAAAATCTGAATCCGGATTTTGAATTATGGGTGCCCCTTGTGCATTCTCCTAAATACAAATCCAATGTTTCCCTCAGCAATGAAAATGTATATAAGAACGTTGGTTTTGCTGTTAACTGGAGGTGGACTGATGCTGTTCCTCAAAATGTTAACGACAATAACCCTCACATCAATAACAACCTAAGTGCAAAAAGTGTTATTGATGCACAGTTAAGTTATTCTTTGTCAAAATTAAAAACTGTTTTCAGGGTTGGATCTTCAAATTTACTGAATCATTATTATCTTGAATCGGCAAACGGGCCATCTATTGGAGGGGTTTATTATTTTTCGATAGTATATAATGTTAATTAATGAATTGGGAGCAGGGGGAACTCTTTTGTAAATCCCCCTGCTCCTGACTCTGTTTTATTTTGTGACAATCAATTTTTCTGTTTTCAAAATGTCACCTGCCTGCATTTTCAAAAAGTAAATTCCTGCATCAAGATTATCAGCATTGAATTCAATTCGATTTTCGCCTGTATCAAATTCTTGATCGGCAAGTGTTGAAACAAGTTTTCCATTCATATCAAATATTTTAAGAGATACCCTTTGTAATTCAGGAAGAGAAAAGGTAATGGTGGTTGATGTTGAAAACGGATTCGGATAATTGCTCAGTAAAGTTTGACTATTATCAAAGGTGGCTTCACGATGATTATGATTATGTCCGTCGCAATCAAGCTTTACCAACCAAATATCCACTACTCCATGCTGATTGGTTACATCACCATCTGTAGAAAAAGTATGATTCAATATTATCATTCCACCATCGCTTGTGGGTACTCCATCTTCTGCATCGTCATAATCACTTCCTCCATATGTTTTACTCCATTTTTGAGTGCCATTACTGCTTATCCTTAATGCAAGGGCATCTGACAATGCATCACCAAAAAGATCATTTGTTGGCCCTGATATTCCAAGTAAAACCAAATCACCATCAGGCATTGTTAGCATTCCAAATCCTGATTCGCTTATTGCAGTGCCAAAACATTTAGACCACTTTACTGATCCGTTATTGTTGTTGATTTTCGTAATCCATCCATCAAACATTCCATGATTTCCTGTTACATCTCCATCATTCGAATTAGTTGTGCCGGGAATTAACAAGCTGCCATCTTTTGCCATACCAATTCCAAATCCACTATAATCATCTCCGGTGCCGCCATAACATTTTGACCAATTAATATTTCCATTTTGATCTAATGACATCGCAAATGCATCATTATCTCCGCCATGATAACCATTCATATCACCATCACTTGAACCGGTAAAGCCGGCAATGAGTATTTTATTAGCACCAGCCTGCATAAGTCCTGACAATGCTTCTCCTGCAGACCCTCCATAAGTCTTCGACCAAAGCAAATCATAATTTGATTTTATTTTAGCCACCCATGCATCCTGGTCACCATGAATGGCATTTACGTCACCATCAACAGAGGTGGTCCATCCCGAAAAAGTGTATGTGTTCCCTGATGTTTTGATCATATCCGTAATCATATCCTCTCCTGATCCACCATAGCAATGTTGAGAAAGCAACGTTCCATTTGCACTTATTTTAATCACCCAGGCATCTTTGTCACCATGATTTCCTGAAACATCTCCGTCATTTGAATAGGTGTATCCGCCAATCATAAAGGTGCCATCATTATTTTCAACTACTCCGTTTAGTATGTCAGCATTACTACCACCATAAGTTTTCTCCCAAATAATATTCCCCGAAGAATTAAATTTTACAATAAAAGCGTTTTCATCACCGGTGTTGGATGAAAAATCGCCATCAGTAGAAAAAGTAGATCCTACTAACAGATACCCTCCATGTTTTAATACAGTAATTTTTCCGAAGTTATTCGCATCATCTGCGCTTCCACCAATTGTTTTTTGCCATTGAATGTTTGGAGCTTGAGCCTCGGCTATTAAATTAGAAAAGCAAAAAAGAATGCATAGCACTATGGCGTATTTCACGAATTGTTTTTTCATTTTGATTTGTTTTTTAAATGAGTGAGTTTACTATTTAACAACTGAAAATATTTTTGTTTCATTAATTATCCCATTACTCCATTGCACCAAATACATTCCTACAGGAAATCTGCTTATATCGATTTGCAGCTGTTCCGAACTAATTTTTTCAGCATAAACAATTTGACCGAAAAGGTTTAATATTTTTATTTCTCCCTGTTCGTCAGATGGAATTTTTATTGTGACAAAACCTTTTGCCGGATTAGGGTCAACTGAAAGTTTTTCTATTGCTCCACTAAAAATCTCATTTGTGTTCCTGCATGGAATTGTTACCGTTTTTCCTCCAGAAGTTTTGCTTCCGCAACTATTGGTGATTTTGCATTTATATACACCGGCAGTTCTTGCAACATAAGTTTGCTTTGTTGCCCCGGAAATATTAACTCCACCTTTTGTCCATTGAAACTTGTAGGCTGTTGTGTTTGCATTTAACACCACGCTGTCGCCATTGCAAAAGCTTAAAGGGCCTCCTGCATTTAGAGTCACAGTGGGAATAGTGCAGCTCATTTCCCCGGCAAGGATGGATGCATTCGCAACAGCATTATAAGCATAGTCTTTAACAGTAAAATAAAGGAGAGGACCCGTAACAGCAACATTCAACCTGACCCATCCGTAATATATATTTGAATTAACACTTAGCCGAAGTGGGAGGTAATGATCAGTAGAATTTGTCCAAACGCCCGAACTTCCTGCACAATAATGTAAACTAAAATTGATGCTTCTTAATGTCCCTGAGCTGCTGCTAAAAACGAGATTGCTTCCTATAACCTCATTTAGATTCAGCATACTAGTCATCAGTTTATTTGAACCTGTTGCAGATGCAGTAACACTTTTTCTTGAGTAGGTGCCACTTGGAAAACAAGTTTGTATAGTGTAAGATTCCCTGATTGTAAAATCAATTACCGAATCATTATTCAGGTCTAGATTATAAGAATGGGAACAAGGCGAAGCATTACAGGAATAGGTTTGATCAGGATTCACATCAGTGTAAATAATTTGTGCCTCTGCTTTAAGAAGACAGAAGGCAATAAACAGAAGGCCCAGGAAAATTGATTTAAGAATTTGTGTTTTCATATTTTTATTTTCTAAGTTTTATTTTATTATCGAAAGACTTTTTGTTTCAAACATTTCACCACTGCTCCATCTTATTACATACATTCCTGAAGTGAAATTACTCACATCAATTTGTGTTTCATTTAAATCCTCATGAACTTGAAGTGTTCGGAGGTTTTTAGCATAAACAATTTGTCCAAACAGATTTACAATTTGTATTTCTCCTGATGCATCAGAAGAAAATCGTATGGTAACAGAATTTGTTGCAGGATTAGGATAAACAGAAAGTTTTTCCAATGCTTCACCAAAGCTTTCACTTGAATTTCTGCATGGGATACTTACAGTTTTGCCTCCTGAAGTTTTGCTTCCGCAACTATTGGCTACTTTGCATTTATATAATCCGGCAGTTTTTGCAACATAAGATTGATTCGTTCCTCCTGAAATATTAACTCCACCTTTTGTCCATTGGTATTGATAACCTGTCCCATTTGCTGTGAGTGTTACACTGTCACCTGCACAAAAAGATAACGAACCACTTGCTGTTAATGTAACTGTTGGTGTTGTGCAGGATACTTCTCCGGCTTTGATGGGTTGATTGGGGATGGAGTTGTACCCGTAATCTTTAACCGTTATTGAAGAAGCAGAAACCACTTGTAATCTTACCCACCCATAGTAGGTTAATCCATTTTTGATAATTTTTACTCCGAGATATTTATCATTTTGATTATACCAGTTACCACCAGTTGTTCCAGTTGCTGGACTGGCTGGTGGACAATGTCTGATGGAAGTAAAGCTGTAGCTTGCAAGGTTATTGTAACCATGATTAGAGGAAGTATCTCGCCAACTTAATCCCCCATTAATAATTGATAATGCGTTTAATGCTAACCCTCCGGTGGAATTAGAAGCAATTGCATTCAGGTTCCTGGGATAAGAGTAACAACTCTTATTTATTTTATAGTAGGCGCATAAAGTGCCGGAATTCAAACCAACTTGACTATATGACTGATTTAAGTCAAAATCAGTAACTCCATCGTTATTTAAATCCATTGGATAGGTCTGATAGGTGGTGTAGCTGAGATTTAAATCTTTAATGGTATCATCCGGAGTCACATCCGTATAAATAATTTGTGCTTCTGATTTTAAAAAACAGAATGTGTATGTAAATAGAAGGGCAGTGATTGATTTGATAATTTGTGCTTTCATTTTTTGCTATTTAAATAGTATTTATTAATTGTATTATTTCCCAATTTGGAACTTGACAAAGTTGAATTGAAATAACAGGTGCTGCAATAGCAGGAATAGGTTGAATTACCCTTGAATCGTCAGCTAAAACAACAGGAATAGGGGGTATGCCCTGATAATATTATCCGTTTATCTTTGACAGTATGAAAAGGTGGACGGTACTACTTCTGTTTTTTTTCCAAAGTGGAATTGCTCAGCTTCCGCAATACGACTGGTCATCGCTAAAAAATCTTACTACTGT
>JANOXC010000135.1:0-14884 GCA_031418215.1 Bacteroidota bacterium | reverse complement strand
ATTTACAGGGGTTATTGATGAGGTAAGGATTTGGAATGTTGCACGTACACAGGCTGAAATTCAAACCAACATGAATTCAGAGATTATCATTCAGGCAAACCTTAAGGCTTTATATCATTTTAATCAGGGAATTGCAGGCGGATCGAATGCAGGAACTACGATAGCAAATGATGGATCGGGTAATGGCTATCAGGGAACACTAAATAATTTTAGTTTAACAGGCACTACTTCTAACTGGGTTGGATCAGCAAGCAGTATAATTTGGTACAAAGACGTAGATGGTGATTTGTACAGTGATGGAAATACACTTACTTCCTGTAGTCAACCAATGGGATATTATTTAGCAACTCACTTTACAGCATTGATTGGTGATTGTAATGATACACTCAGCACTGTTCACCCCAATGCAATAGAAATCTGCGGCAACAATATTGATGATGATTGTGACGGACAGGTTGATGAAGGATGTGCGGTAGCGTTAAACCTGAAGTTATATATTGAAGGAATTTATATCGGAGGTGGAATGATGCAACCTGTTGTTGATCCGATAATTTACCCAACATTGTGCGATACAATTACGGTTGAATTGCATGATGCCTTGCCAACCTATGATTGGCAGTATAGTGTAACCGGTACCATAGACATTAATGGTAACGGGCAATTTGAATTCCCCGGCGCTATATTGTCTAACAGTTATTACATTGTGGTGCGTCATCGGAATAGTGTTGAAACCTGGAGTAAAGACCCTGTGTTGTTCAACGCACCGGTGATTAATTATGATTTTACAGCACCATAGTCGTTGTTGTAATAACTGATTTTGAAGTGTTGCAATGTTTGGTAAGACAAATGTTGCAGCATTTTTTTTGTTTAAAGTTTCGGGTTTTCGGTTTGTGGTTTGACTAATATCTTATTTTTCACAATTTGCTATTGCCAAAAAGAGTTTTCAGCAGAAAAAAGTAATTTACATCCGAAGGCTAACTGGAAAATTGCTGAAAGTGGTTTCATTAATGAAACTACAATTTTCTCTTCAAACACTGTACTGATTCATTATATCTCAAGCAATTTAAAAGACTTTCATCACTAAACGCAAAACCCAAAACTTAAAACCAGAAACTTAAAACCAGAAACCCCAAACCTAAAATGTAAGA
This sequence comes from Bacteroidota bacterium, assembly GCA_031418215.1. GTDB lineage: Bacteria > Bacteroidota > Bacteroidia > AKYH767-A > OLB10 > JANOXC01. Next base: position 13,736 of record JANOXC010000135.1, on the reverse strand, counting down.
AAAATGACATATTCGATATAGAATGCACAATTTCTGTAATGAAAACAGTGTTTTTAGTAAGTAATGCCCTTACCTTTAAAGCTAAATTGATGGCCGTTACACCATAAATTGAACACAATGAAACGTATCGGATTATTAATTTCCTTCTTCTTAGTATCGCTACAAATTAATGCACAGGAACTATGGGGTGCAGCCAATAGTAATTATGCCGGCGCCATGGGAAATGAGTTAAATCCCGCCGCTGTTGTAGGTACACCGTTTAAATGGGAGCTAAACTTTTTATCGATTGAAGGATCGATGATGAACAATTACCTGTACTTGCAGCGTCACAGCCAGGCATTCAAAAACGGAATGAAAGGGGAGGGCATCGGTGAGGACAGAATAAAAGACCGATTTACGACAAGCGATAAGGCGGCTTTTCAAAAGGTAAATGTGATGTTACCCTCTTTTATGGTTTCTAATTCAAAATGGGGTTTTGGTTTTCACGTTTCAACGAAGCAAGCATTGAGCGTTACTAATGTGCCTTATACCCTTGCAAAATTTCTTAAAGAAGGCTTTTATTATACACCATTGCAAAAACTGGAATTTTCAGGAGAAAATATGAGCATTGCCGGTATGAATTGGAATGAAGCCGGTATTACTGCAGGATTGTCTTTAGTAAACAGGCCGGAAGCTTTTTTAACGGCAGGAATGACGATGAATTATTTGTACGGAATGAATGCTTTTTACATGGACGTAGATAAGATGGATTACAATGTTCAGTCAGACACCATGTGGCATGTTGCCATTTCTGATCTGCAATATGGATATGCTGTTCCTGTTGGTGGTGCAAGCCCACTGCAGAAAAAAGGAAGCGGCTTCAGTACTTCTGTGGGCGTGCAATACTATCGCAATAGAAATGAAGTAGCTTATGATCCTTGTCAGAAAGAGTCGGGAACAAAGAAATACGATTACAAAATCGGCTTCTCCATAGTTGATATTGGAAAGGTGAAGTTCAACCGCATGGCCGACACCTATAAGTTTGATAATATATCAACTGATTGGTATGGCATTGATACAGTTGGTATCAGCGGCATCAGTAATTTTGATTCGTTGATCAACAGTCAGTTTCTTGGAAGCATTGATGGCGGTTATTCCAGATCTTCTTTTGATTTATGGCTTCCTGCAGCAGCATCATTACAATTTGATTATGCGTTTTCACCAAATTTTTATTTGAACTTCTCGGCAATTCAACGATTACCTGTTGGAGAACATGCACTAAAACGAGGTAATCAACTATCGATCACTCCGAGGTTTGAAATGAAACGTTTTGAAATAGCCATGCCCTATAGTTTCTACGACTATTTCCGACACAGAATAGGTTTGTCGATACGCTATGGAATCTTAACAGTTGGAACTGATATGATTGGACCTTATACAGGGGCATCCGATGCTTATGGACTAGATTTTTACATTGGCATCAGGTGGCAGCATTTTGAAAGTTGCCAACGCAAACAGGATAAAGCTGCCAAAGGAAAAAAAGCTGATTGCTATACGGATTTTTAAAGTAATCATTATTTCCATAAATGCATATTGCATTGTTGTTAGAAATGGAGTCATCATAAAATGACTTAACAAAACAATGTTGAAAATACTTTAATAGGTGGGGAGAAGATTAAGCCAATAAATTTATCATTGCGTATTGATACGATTAAATGATAATATGAAAAAGCATTCCACCTCATTTTGTTTATTCTCTTTTTTGTTTTTAGCGTTAATGCTGAAAATAAATACATCAAATGCCCAATCTAACTGGGAGGCCGGGGTGAGGTTTGGAGATAATTTTTCAGCTGATGTTACCATTCCAATTTCAGCTGAGCCTCGTTTGCATGGAGCTGTTTATTTTGATCATTTTGGTATAGGAACCTATTTCGATTGGATGTATGCGCTGAATGGCGGACCCGAAGGACTTAAGTTTTATCCCGGTGTAGGGCCAGAGTTCTTTTTTGAAAACCGATTTGATTTAAATATAGCAGGAGATTTCGGTGCAGAATACTCTTTTAAATTCCCGCTTACCATTGCATTGGATTGGCGTCCTGCTTTTGCTGTTACCAATGATTTTAAATTTGGAACAAGTAACTGGGGCCTGTCGGCCAGATTTAGGTTTTGTGAAGGAGTGACCTTTAAAAAAGCTAAGTAAATTTTAGAATTGAAGCGCTGTTATTTATAAATACCAATAAAAATTTCCTCAGCTTCCCTTTTACTTGCACGATACATTCCTTCTGAATTAAATGGCAGGCAAATATTTCCCTTGTTGTCAATTGCAATAAGTCCGCCTTCACCGCCAATTTTTACTAATTTATCATTCACCACTTTTTTGCAGGCTTCTTCAAGCGTTAATCCTGCGTATTCCATTAAGCAGGAAACATCATAAGCTACAACTGCACGCATAAAAAACTCACCGTGTCCTGTGCAACTAATAGCACAGGTTTTATTGTTGGCATAAGTCCCGGATCCTAAAATAGGTGTATCGCCAACACGGTTATAGCGTTTATTCGTCATGCCACCTGTTGATGTTGCTGCAGCCAGATTATTAAATTTATCCAATGCAACAGCACCTACTGTTCCGAATTTCTTTTCATCACTGTGATCCAGTTGTATACGTCCTTCTTTATTTGCTTTCTCCCATTGCTCATGACGAAATTCATCATAGAAATATTTATCATCTGCAAAAGAAAGGTTTTGCGATTTGGCGAAAGTCTCCGCACCGGCGCCGAAAAGTAAAACGTGTTCACTCTTTTCCATTACAGCCCTTGCTGCTAAAATCGGATTTCGTATTTGTTGTACACAAGCTACGCCACCACCTTCTAAAGTATCACCTTTCATGATTGATGCATCCATTTCATGGCGTTCATCATAAGTAAAAACAGAGCCTTTGCCTGCATTGAACAATGGACAATTTTCCAGCGAAACTACAGCTGCTGTTACTGCATCCAATGAAGATCCGCCTTTTACAAGAATAACAGTACCTGCTTCAACAGCTTCCCGTAAACATTTTTTATAAGCTGCTTCCTTTTCTGCAGTCATTGATTGCGGAGTTATGGTTCCCGCTCCACCGTGAATTGCAATTCCGTATTTCATTGAAGATTTAGTAATTAGTATCAAGATATTAGTATCAAGTATCAAGATTAATTAATGCAGAATTCAGAATTCAGAATTAAATAGTTGTCTTAATACTTTTCAATTGCAGGCTATTGTAATTTGTAAATTGAAATTTTAAGAGTTGTCAAGTGTAAACCTGTAATATCGTTTTACAATCTGCATTCTACATTCTGCATTCTGCATTCTGAATTCTGCATTCTAAATTCTGCATTATAAATTCTATTCCCTTTCCCCAAAAATTGCACTGCCAATCCTCACCATATTGCTTCCGCAAGACAATGCAATTTTATAATCACTGGTCATGCCCATACTCAAAACACTTAAATCATATTGTTTTTTATGAGCAGCATAAAATTCATTTAGAGATTTAAATTCCCGTTTGATTTGCTTCTCGTCTTTTGTATTACTTGCCATGCCCATAAAGCCTTTCACTTTTATGTTTTTTAAATTTGAGGTGATCAACCAATCGAGTATTGATTTTGCTTCATCGAATTCCAAACCAAATTTTGTTTCTTCTTTTGCAATATAAATTTGCAGCAGACAATTTATTACCCGATTGTATTTTCTACCGTGTTTATTTATTTCTTCTAATAATTTAATACTGTCAATGCTGTGAATTAAGGAAACATACGGAGCGATGTGTTTGATTTTGTTGCTCTGTAGGTGTCCGATGAAATGCCATTGAATATCTTTGGGAAGCGCCAGGTGTTTTTCTTCCATTTCCTGGGCATAATTCTCGCCAAAATATTTTTGTCCTGCGAGGTATGCCTGATTGATTTCTTTAGCAGATTTTGTTTTTGATACGGCCACTAGTTGTGCCTGAAAAGGTTTTAACTCCTCAATAATTGATTGTAAATTTTGAAGATTAATTTCCATTAGTTGAAAAACGTTTTAATTTCATTAGCAAGATTGAGGGTATTCACAGATTCAAAAGGATGCGATGTGTTGGATAAAGTAAGCATGTCTGCATTTGGTATTGCATGACTAACTTCCAGGGTTTCCGCAGCACTTACCATTACATCTTTATCACCCAAAGCTAATCTGACAGGGATACTGATAGCTTGGAAGTCAATTGTAGTTAGATGATCAAAACCCAATTCGCTGATCATTTTTGCAGTATTGTTAACAAGCTCAATCCAATGATCACTTCCATGCAGGTTTTTTAAGTGTGTAACAAATGCCGGAATTTTATCTTTCATTTTCATTGGGTCCAGCATTTTCACTTCCTTTTCTGCAAAGGTAACATTCCAATTCAACTTGGTAGCTAATGTAAAAACCGATTGCACTTTTTTCGGGTAAAGCAATGCAAAATTTAGTGCTACATAGCCTCCCATGCTATAACCAAAGATACCGGCCTTTTCAATGTTATTTTTCCTGAAATATTTTAAAAGGTCCTCAACAAATAACTCAATAGAAAATGGAGTATCATTTCCTGCATTTGAACCATGGCCGGAAAAATCAGGAGTAAGAATATTGTATTCCGACTTGAGTTGCTGTTTTAACGCTTCAAATTGTTGTGAAGAACCTAAAGCGCCATGTAGAAAAATCAGCGTTTTCATTTTAATAATAAAGTTTGTGACTAATGACTGATTATATAACCACAGGCGCCACCAATGATTATAATTCCTAATTTATATAAATTAAACCGGTGATCATTATTCGATTCAAATAATATCGTGGTACTGATATGAAGAAATACTCCAATAACAATAGCCATCAGCCTGTCATAATATAAAGTTAAATCGATAAATGCACCATTTCCTAATCCCTGACTTACCAAAGCACCCAGTGGCGCCATGATGGCGAACAGGGCCAACCATATCATACTTGTAGTTTTCTTAATTCCGGAATCAGATAACATGCTGACCAATGCAAAAGCAACAGGGATATGATGCAATACAATCCCCAAATACAAAGAATGGTTATGCTCACCATTTGCATGACCTGAATAAGATAAAGGCATTCCTTCTAAAAAACTATGCAGGCACAAACTAATCATCATTGTAAAGGGAAACGCTTTATTAGGATGATGGTGAACATGAATATGGCCATGCTCAATTCCTTCAGAAAAGAATTCCAACACAATTTGAATAAAAAACCCAATCAAAACATACAATCCGATATTTGTTGTTCCACTGCTATAAATCGAAGGCATCAAATGTAAAACACTGATGGCGAAAAGAAATGACCCGGAAAAAGCAAGCGATAATTTCAGAAAATAACGGCTTGATTTTCTGACTGCAAAATAGGCTGCCCCACTTAGCATGACAGACAAAAATAGAATAATGTAATTTGAGAATTCCATGTTATTTTCTTGCAATTACGATTAAACGGTTACTCTTTTCCCGGTCGAATTCGGCAAGGTCATAATTTCCAAAAGTGTGAATGATGGTAAGCCCTGCATTTTTCATGTATTGTTCGAAATGAGCCAGTAATAATACCTTAACTTCTTCTCGGTAAGCATAGTTCGTTCCACTGTCGGAGAATGTAATGTCTTTATATATAAAACCATTCTCGATCTTTTTATGGATATGAAAACTGATTCCATCAACTTGCTTCATATGATATGGAATCAAATCGTTGGCAGCTCTCCATGCATTCATAAAATCAATAATAAGATAACCGCCCGGACGCAAACTTTTTGCTGCGGCTTGTATGGTAAGGTCATTATCATGTTCTCTTTCGAAATAGCCGAAACTGGTAAACAGGTTTAAGATGGCATGAAAATAATTCGTGCGGAAAAGCCTTCGCATATCATGCACATAATAAGTTAATGTATCATTTTCAGATTTTTTGCAATACCGGATATTTTGCGGAGAAAGATCAATGCCGGTAACGCGAAAACCGAGGCTGTTGAGGTAAACGGAATGCCGGCCTTTGCCACAACATAAATCAAGCAATGACGAACCTTTAGTGATATTTAGTTTCAAAAGCAGGTTGTCAATAAAACGACCTGCTTCCTCACCATTGCGATTTTTGTACAGGATATGATAATAAGGGGAGTCAAACCAGTTTTCATACCACTCCTTATTTTTCATAACTTGCTTAATATATATAGCACTGCTGTTAATGTCAGCGTTTATCATGCAATATTACTAAGACTTTGCTTAACTGCATTCATTTTATGTCCTTTCAAAGCATAGAATAAAATAAAAAGGTAACAAGGAACCATAATCCAATAGGCCTGTTGATGGCCAATGAATTCAAGATCAGCAAGACGGCCATATAAAAGCGGGAGCAAGGCTCCTCCGGCAATGGCCATAATCAGTAAAGCAGAACCTGTCTTTGTAAACTTTCCTAATCCGTGTATAGCCAATGGCCAGATGGCAGGCCACATTAATGCATTGGCTAGGCCGAGTAATGCAATGAATAACACAGAAACATATCCACTTGTATTTACAGCAAGGGCAGTAAATATAATGCCAACGACTGCTGAAATGGCCAGCGCTTTTGATTGCGAAATAATTTTTGGAATGGTAAAAATTCCAATGATGTATCCAATAACCATGGCGGTAAGTGTAAAAGCAGTAAAGTTTTTCGCTTCTGATAAAGCGATACCTTGCGACTGGCCATAAGTACCAATAGTGTCGCCTGCCATTACTTCCACACCAACATATAAAAACAAAGCAATCACACCTAATACCAAATTGGTGAATTGCAGGATACTTGTTTTTGATTGAAGCCCCTTTTGTTCTTCGGGATCAATAGGTTCCATTTCAATTTCAGGTAATGGTGAAAAACGAACCATTAATGCCAGACAAACCAGCACGAAAGCCATCAGGGTATAAGGCATAATAACACGTGAAGCCAATTCATTCAATTGTAAAGTCTTTTGTGCAAGGTCTGCTGTTTCAAGTTGTTTCACCAGCGAATCGGCATCTGATAAAATGATGGCACCAAGAATAAGAGGAGCCAACACACCGGCTACTTTATTACAGATTCCCATAATGCTGATCCTTTTTGCGGCACTTTCGATTGGCCCTACAATAGTGATGTATGGGTTGGAGGCAGTTTGCAGAATTGATAATCCGGTTCCAATAATAAAAAGCCCGGTTAGGAATAATATATATATCCGGCTTTCGGCAGCAGGAATAAAGAGCAGTGCACCAGCGGCCATTACCAATAAGCCTAACATCATTCCTTTTTTGAAACCGGTTTTTTGTAAAATCCAGGAGGAAGGCAATGCCATCACAAAGTAAGAAATGTAAAAGGCAAATGCCACAAGTAATGATTGAAATGTATTCAGTTCACAAGCAATTTTTAAATAAGGGATGAGTGAACCATTGAGCCAGGTTACAAAACCAAATACAAAAAACAAGGCGCCAAGGATTAAGGTAGGGATAAAATTTGATTTGGGATTTTCTTGCATGTTGAGGTGATGTTATGTTGATTCTGCTATTATTTTTATTCTGTTTAATAGCCCAGGAATTAATTCCTGGGCTATTAATGAAATAAGCTCACGATTGCATTCAAAATTGTTATTTTTACACACCTGCTTTTAGTTGTCGGATAATAGTTTTCAATATGTTTAAAAGTAAATTTGTTAATAGAGCACGGATTCTGCTGAATCCTTAATATAACCTTAATGAAAGCCAATCTGCCAGCATTTAAGATAAGACTGAAGAGAAGAAACCGCACTGCACCCGGCGCCAGCCCCGGTTCATTGAATATTGCCGCAGATGCTCCTAAGCCACAGATCACTATTTATTCTTATGATAGCGAGCAATTAGATTTCAAGGTGTTGAATGGGGTGAATGAAATTGTTGATTTGATGAAGTCAAAAGGCAATTTGAGGCATTGGATAGATATTAAAGGGTTTGGTGATAAGGAAATGATTGACCAACTCTGCACATCATTCAACATTCACAGGTTAGAGATGGAAGATGTGTTGAACGGATACCAGCGCCCCAAAATGGAAGAGCACAAAGACCATTTATTTATTGTTTCCAGAATGTTCTCGCACAATGCTGAATATATATTAAGAAATGAACAACTGTCGCTATTCCTTGGTAGTAACTTTGTGATTTCCATGCAAGAAAGTATGCTGGATTTAATGGATCCTGTGCGCAGCAGGTTAAAGCAGGGAAAAGGATATATCCGTCACCAGGGTTCAGATTACCTGGCTTATGCGATATTGGATGCGATAGTAGATAATTATTTTCCCATTCTGGAATCTTTGGGTGATCAACTGGATGAATTAGAGGATGAATTGTTTATTAAGCCAACCCGTGTTTCACTGCAAAAAATACAGACGATTAAAAGAGAATTGATCATATTCAGAAGGACAACATTTGCTGAACGTGATAAAATAAATGATGTATTGCGCACAAATAATTCATTGCTTAAAGATTCTACCAAGGTGTTTGTTCGCGATACTTACGATCATACGATTCAGGTAATGGACTTTGTGGAAGGTTATAAGGAGATTACGGCCAGCTTAATGGATATCTATTTATCGAGTGTCAGCAACAGGATGAACCAGATTATGAAGGTGCTTGCTGTAATTTCCACGATATTTATTCCTTTAACTTTTATTGTAGGTGTTTACGGAATGAATTTCGTTTATGAAGATGCTGTTACCGGCCAAAAAATGCCTTACAATATGCCGGAACTTTATTCACCATATGGTTATGTTGGAGTTTGGACATTCATGTTTATTGTAGTTGCCTTTCAGCTTTGGGTTTTCTATAAACGTGGTTGGCTGGAAAAATCCTGAGCCATTATTTATCATTATATATAAAGTGTTTTAGCCCTTTTTTTTTCATCAATTTTTGCATTGCAAACAATAAATGAAATTATCTAATCCTGAAATGTTCGTTGAGGTAATCTTGCCGCTGTCATTGCCGGGGACATTCACCTATCATGTCCCGGTGGAACTTCAGGATCAAATAATGACAGGCAAACGTGTGATTGTGCAATTTGGCAAGCAAAAAATATATACAGCCATTGTCAAAAATATTTCTGATGTGTCATTTGTAAATATCGACACCAAACCTGTGATTTCCATCCTGGATGATTTGCCGGTTGTTACCAATTTGCAATTGGATTATTGGCAGTGGATGGTTGATTATTATTTATGTACTCCCGGTGAAATATTAGCAGCGGCATTGCCTTCTGCACTTCGGTTACAAAGTGAAACAACACTGCTCTTGCATCCTGAATACAAGACGAATTCATCAGCACTTTCGGAAAGGGAATTTTACCTTGTAGAAGCACTTGAAAAGGAAAAGCAATTAACAGTAGCCAATGTTTCAAAATTGTTGTCATTGAAACAGGTGATGCCTGTAATTAAATCTTTGTTGTTGAGGAATGTGATATTGATTGAAGAGGAATTAACTGAACGTTACAAACCTCGCTATGCCACTTTTGTAAGAATGACAGCAATGGCAAAGGATGAGCAGTACATGCAGGAGTTAATGCCTTCATTGGAACGAAAGGCTCCCAAGCAACTTGATTTGCTTTTGAATTTTATCAGGTTACAGCAGGATGATGACAGGGAATCCATCGCTCAAACTTATTTATTGAAGAAAGCAAAGTCATCATCCAGTATCTTACAGTCACTGGTGAAGAAAGGTGTTTTTGAATTATTAAATGAAGCGGTGGACCGACAAAATTTTACCAACGAAGAGGTGCAACCGCCTTTTGTTTTAAGTGCAGATCAACAACAGGCTTATTTGGAAGTTCAAGGTGCTTTTGAAGAACAGAAGGTGGTTTTATTACATGGCGTAACATCATCCGGAAAAACGGAAATATATATTCATCTTTTACAAGAGGCATTATTGAAAGGTAAACAGTCGCTGTATCTGGTTCCCGAGATTGCATTAACAACACAAGTCATCAACCGCTTGCGAAAACATTTTGGCAACAAGCTATTGGTTTATCATTCGCGGTTCAACGATCAGGAACGTGTGGAAGTGTGGAATAAGGTACTCGATCACCAATTTAAAGCGAACAATGAGGGCCAAGTTATTATTGGTGCGAGGTCAGCTATTTTTCTTCCTTTCAGCAATCTTGATTTAGTAATTGTTGACGAAGAACATGATTCAAGCTATAAGCAATCGGAACCTGCGCCGCGGTATAATGCACGCGATAGTGCTGTTCTACTGGCCTCCATGATGAAAGCCAATGTGCTGTTAGGGTCAGCTACACCATCATTGGAAAGTTACTACAATGCATTGGCTAAGAAATATTTTATGGTGACCTTGGAAAGACGTTTTGGTGAAATGATAATGCCCGAAGTCACTATTATTGATGTGCGTGATGCATTAAAAAGAAAGCAGATGCAATCACATTTTTCAACCAAATTGTTAGACATGATGAAGAGTGCTTTAGCGGCTGGCGAACAAATAATTTTATTCCAAAACAGAAGAGGATTTGCGCCGGTACTCGAATGTAAAAATTGTTCCTGGGTGCCGCATTGTATTAATTGTGATGTAAGTTTAACATTGCATAAGCAACACGGCCAATTACGTTGTCATTATTGCGGATATTCCATTATACCGCCGACTTCCTGCAATGCATGTGGAAGTAATGATTTAAGAATGAAAGGTTTTGGAACAGAGAAAGTGGAAGAAGAATTACAGGTTCTTTTTCCGGAACACCAAATAGCACGACTTGATCATGATACAGCAAAAAGCAAACGTAGCTTTCACCGCTTGATCACAGATTTTGAGAATGGCGATATTGATGTTTTGGTAGGAACACAAATGGTGACTAAGGGACTGGACTTTGAAAAGGTTAGTCTGGTGGGAATATTGAATGCCGATCAATTGTTAAATTACCCTGATTTCCGTGCACATGAAAGGAGTTTTCAATTGATGGAGCAGGTGAGTGGAAGGGCCGGGAGAAAACACACTTCCGGTAAAGTGGCAATTCAAACGTATAATCCCTCCAATGCAATTTTAAAGTTTGTTTTGAATCATGATTTTAAAAGTTTTTATAACCATGAATTAATTGACCGCAATAAATTTGATTACCCTCCTTATTTCCGTTTGATTGAATGTACTGTAAAACATAAGGACGAAGCGGAGGCTGACCGTGCTGCAAAAGTACTGGCTCGGGAATTAACAGAAGTTTTTGGCAAGCGTGTGCTGGGCCCAACACACCCCAATATCGGACGGATTAGAAATTATTATTTAAGGCAGGTGATGATAAAGTTGGAAAGAAAACTATCTGTAAAACAGGTAAAACAACGATTACAAAAGGCACTTGACTTCTTTCAGAAAGAACCTGCGCACAGATCTGTCATCCTTCATGTTGATGTTGATCCTCAATAAAAAAAATACGATATTTACAGCCGTGATTAGTAAATTGAAATTAACAAGATGACAGAAATAGAATTAAATCGCGCCATTGCACTTTTGATAATCAGGGTTGTGGCTGGAATTTTATTTTTCTTTCAGGCCTATGACAAAATCTTTAAACTGGGTATTAAGAACGTCATTTATACTTTCCGTCAGTCACTCAGCGAAACCTTTCTGAAAGGAGGACTGCTCAGTTCGGTAGTCTATATTTCTTCCTATTTGGAGATGATAGGAGGAGCGATGCTAATTACCGGCTTTTGCAGGGATCAGGTATTATATATATTAGGTGCTGACTTGCTGGCTGTGGCATTTATTTTTTCCATGATTAAACCCATGTGGGACATGCAATTTTATTTTCCTAGATTAGTATTGATTATTGCTTTGCTTTTATGTCCTCCTGAATGGGATAGCTTTACGATAATGCGATTTTTTTAATCTTCGACATCGATCAGTTATTGTCACTTTCCCTCATCAGGTGTTGTCACCTGATGCAGTATAAACTTCAAGTGAAGAATCAACTAATTTCCTCATCAAGAGTTATCACTTGATGTAAAAAAACTTGACCAATCTACTCAACAACAAAAACGCCTTTCATCCTGGCATAATGTCCCGGATAGGTACAAACAAATTCATAGTACCCTTTTGCGGGAGCAGCAAAGCGAATCGTGTTTTTTTGACCCGGTGAAAGTAGCGCAGAAGAAATCAGTACTTCCTCCATCTCTGGAACAAATCCTTTATCAGCACCGGCTTTTAGGCCAGCATCAGCTACTACTTTTATACTACCGTTTTCAACCAAAACGAAATTATGTTGCATGGCCTGGTCTGTTGATTGATTTTCCAACGTAAATTCAACAGTACTTCCGGCCATTACCTTGATCGTGTCTTTGTCGAATAACATATCAGCCATGGTATTGCCTTTTGCTATTAGTGTTATTTTAATAACCGGAGCATTTGCGTTTATAACAGTAAGATCCACTTTTGGTTTCTCCTCTTTCATAAAATCGGCGCCTTTTGACGTTTCATCTGCTGGAGGAACGCTAGGAGTATTGGAACAGGCATAAAAGATCAAGCTTAAAACGGCAATGAGGTATCTGTTTTTCATTGTTAGGTGTTTTGTAATTTAAAAGCAAAGGTAAGTCATAAACAACACTTTCATCGCATTGCCTTGTTTTGTAAATTTGTAGAAGTTAAGAAAGTTTAAAAAAGTGCAAACTTCAGCAAAGACCATAGCAGCCGCCATCGATGCGGAACATGAAAAGCAGGAAATCCTGAAGCGATATCGTGCGCTTTTACGTTCGTGCAGGCCCAATATTGATAAGAACGATAAAAAACTTATCCGTTCTGCTTTTGACCTTTCGTTGGAGGCACATAAGGATATGAGGCGTAAGTCAGGTGAGCCTTATATCTATCACCCCATTGCTGTTGCGCAAATTGTAGCAGAAGAGATCGGATTGGGAACCACGGCCATCGTTTGTGCCCTTTTGCATGATGTAGTGGAAGATACCCATTTCACCCTCGAAGACATGGAGCGGTTGTATGGTAAAAAAGTGGCAGGGATCATTGATGGCTTAACAAAAATTGCCGGTGTTTTTGATCACAAGAGTTCTTTGCAAGCAGAGAATTTCCGTAAAATGTTGCTTACGCTGAGTGATGATGTACGTGTAATATTAATCAAGTTGGCCGACAGGTTGCACAACATGCGCACCCTCGAAAGTATGCCGCGCGACAAGCAATTAAAGATTGCCTCTGAAACATCCTATCTCTATGCACCATTAGCGCATCGACTGGGTTTATATGCTATCAAAACAGAACTCGAAGACCTTTCTTTAAAATATACTGAACCCGAAGTTTATAATACACTCGCTACAAAGCTTCAGCAGTCAAAGAAGGAGCGGGATGCTTTTATTAAAGATTTCACGAGACCGATTTGTGATGAACTGGATAAGGAAAATTTAAAATATGAAATAAAAGGACGGCCCAAGTCAGTGAATTCCATCTGGAATAAAATGAAAAAGCAAAACGTCACTTTTGAAGAAATATATGATCTTTTTGCCATTCGAATCATTATCGATTCTCCCTATGAAACGGAGAAAGCCGATTGCTGGAAAGTTTATTCCATCGTTACTGATTATTACACGCCAAACCCCGACCGTTTGCGCGATTGGGTTTCAACGCCCAAGGCCAATGGTTATGAATCATTGCATACCACCGTAATGAGCAAGGAAGGAAAGTGGGTGGAAGTGCAGATACGTTCCATAAGGATGAATGAAATTGCTGAAAAAGGTTATGCGG
>JANOXC010000134.1:0-32907 GCA_031418215.1 Bacteroidota bacterium | reverse complement strand
ACAATATCTTTTACACCTAAAATTCTTAATAAGGCCGGAACGGCAATACCACCTGTTGAGTTAACACAGTCAACAACAATTTTGAAATTGGCCTTTTCAATGGCCTTACGATCAACCATTGGTAAAGCCAATATTGCTTCAAAGTGTTTGGCAAGTGTTGAATTATCCTGCACTATTTTACCCAGGTGATTTACATCACAATAATTGAAAGAAGCATTTTCTGCAATTTCTAAAATCGTTTGCCCGTCAGCAGCTGAGATAAACTCACCTTTTTCATTCAGCAGTTTCAATGCATTCCATTGCTTAGGGTTATGACTGGCTGTTAAAATAATACCACCTTCCGCTTTTAAAAAGCCAACAGCCATTTCAACAGTAGGTGTAGTTGAAAATCCGCAGTCAATTACATCAATACCCAAGCCCGACAAAGTACCGCAAACTAGATTTGATACCATTTGTCCGGATATGCGTGCGTCACGGCCAATTACGATGGAACATTTCTTTCCATTATTACGGGCAAGAATCCATGATCCATAGGCGGAAGTATATTTAATAATGTCAGGGGGAGTTAGTGCCTCTCCCGGATTACCTCCAATGGTTCCTCTTATTCCTGATATTGATTTTATTAATGTCATTGTATTAATTCAATATATTAATTAGTAAAATTATTTTATTTTTTCTGTCGGCATTTGGTTAAGAACACCGGAGCTAATCAGGTATTCTTTGCTCATCCATATTTAAGGAATGACCCATCTTATCACGCTTCGTTTGTAAATAGAATAAATTGTGTTCATTACTCTCTGTATTCAAGGAAACATTTTCCACTATCTCTAAACCGTATCCAATCAACCCGGCACGCTTTGTTGGGTTATTCGTCATCAGCTTCATTTTAGAAACGTTGAGGTCCCTGAGAATTTGTGCTCCTACTCCATAATCACGTTGATCAGATTTAAATCCCAGTTGAATATTTGCTTCAACAGTGTCCAATCCTTGCTCCTGCAATTTATAAGCTTTTAATTTATTCAGCAATCCTATGCCGCGGCCTTCCTGATTCATGTATACAATAACTCCTTTGCCGGCCTTTTCAATAAGCTCCATGGCTTTATGTAATTGTTGTCCGCAATCGCAACGGCATGATCCAAAAATATCGCCGGTGAGACAAGATGAATGTACGCGCACTAAAATGGCTTCATCTTTTTCCCAATTACCTTTCTTCAGCACGAGGTGTTCCTGGTCAGTTGTTATTTGTTTGTATGCAAGCAGTTCAAAGTTTCCCCATTGTGTTGGCATTTGAACTTCTACCTGACGTTGAATTAATGATTCCTTTTCAATCCTGTATTTTATGAGATCTTCGATCGAAATTATTTTCATATCAAAGCGCTTCGAAATTTCCATCAATTGAGGCAATCGCGCCATGCTGCCATCTTCATTCATTATCTCAACCAATACACCCGACTCATCAAACCCTGCCATGCGTGAAAGATCCATCGATGCTTCTGTATGACCCGCTCTTCGAAGTACTCCTCCCGATTTTGCTTTCAATGGAAATATATGTCCCGGCCTGCCAAGATCTGACGGTTTGGTTGAAGGATTGGCTAAAGCTTTAATTGTTTTTGATCTGTCGCTGGCAGAGATTCCGGTTGTACATCCATGCCCGAGCAAATCAACACTCACAGTAAATGCAGTTTCATGAGAAGAGGTGTTTTTATTCACCATCATCTGCAAGTCCAATTCATTGCAACGCTCCTCGGAGAGCGAAACACAAATTAAGCCCCTGCCATGCGTTGCCATAAAATTGACCACTTCGGTGGTAGCATGCTGCGCTGTACTGACAAAATCACCTTCATTTTCACGGTCAGCATCATCAACCACAATAATAATTTTACCTGCTTTTAAATCTGCCAAAGCCTCATCAACTGAATTCAATTGAGGTACATTGTTTTTTTCTTGCATTTTCACGCCGCAAAAGTACAAAATGTCGCTCATGCTACAAGCATTGCCTAGGAGTTAATATCGGTTGACATAAAGTCTCAATACAGTCGTCCATTTTCCAGCTTTTTTGTACAAATCTTACAATTGATTTAACATGAAAACAACTGATCTTACTGCCAACTACAGAGGTGAAATCAAATTCTAAGACCTATAAATCAGCAACTTTCTTACAACCGTAATATTTTCAGAAAATTCAAAACCTTTTGCTTCCTACCCCCGTTAAACTTGTTGTATAGGAATTCAAGTAAACGCCGCATCCGGTGTAGTTCTTAAGAAAACTAAGATAGGTTTAGGTTGATTGTCAGGGAGAGGGGCAGCCCCGTAAGGCTGCTCCGGCACCTGAAACAATCTGAATCTTAAAAATAAGCGCCCCTTGGGAGCAACCGCATGGTTTTGGTGTTTTAGGTTGATTGTCAGGAAAGGGGGCAGTCCCGTAAGATTGCCCGCCGCCTGGCTACTTAAAATAACAGAAATAAAGATGGTTATTTTGGTTAGCTTTTAGGTTGATTGTCAGACAAAGGGTAGCCCCGTAAGGCTACCTGCATCTGATAATTTTTTTTAGTATGCCATTATCAGTTGACAGTTTGCAAAATATAAATATAATAAACTTGAACTTTCAATTATTCAGGTAATAGACTTTTGTAAAATGTAAAAACGTCTCCCCCTACTTTATTCATATCATAATAATCAACGGCAAGGTTCCTGGCATTTTCACCTATGCGTTGATGAAGGATCTTATCTTCTGCACACAATAAAATAGCTTTATACATTTCATCTGCACTATTGGCAATAATGATATTTTCCATGTGGGTACAATGCAAACCTTCTGCTCCCTGAGTAGTAGAAATAATTGTTTTACCCAGTGCCATCCCTTCTACAATTTTCACACGAATACCACTGCCGGCAAACAAGGGAACAATCATTAAAGTATGATCAAGCATAAACTGTTTTGCATCATTTACTCTACCCTGAACAATACAATTTTCACTCTGAAAAGAAAAAAAATGATCAGGCATCTTATTGCCGGCAATATACAATTTGATGTGTGGATGCGATGCAGTTACCATTGGCCATACATTCTTTATAAACCATTCCATCCCAACTGCATTGGGCATCCAATCCATTGCACCTAAATGAAAGACAGAAAATTCTTTTTCCTGATTTGTTGATTGGTCCTGATCAATATTAAAACAGGTTGGTGCAATGCAAACAGCTCCTTTATAGCCCAATGATTGAAAGATCACCGTTTCTTCTTCTGTAAGTGAAACAAGTGCATCAATTTTTTTTAAAACGCTTTGTTCAAATTCAAATAAGCGTACAGCAAGTTTTCTAAGATACCATTGCTTAAAAATGTTCTTTTCTTCATCGGCCAGCCTTTCCCAAATGCGATGTTCAACATTATGTGCACGAAGAACAATCTTAGCATCAGAATGCTGCCTTATCAAATCAATATATAAGGCCATGGGTAAATAATCCAATTGCACCACATCAAACTTTTCCTTCAGCAACACGGCCTTTAGCTTTGCTTCGAATGCTACTGATTTAAACCTGCTGATGTGGTAAGACTCTTTGGTAAACAAGTTAATAAAGGCATCTTTAATATTCACACGATTATCGAGGAAAACAGATTCAAGATGATGTGTTGCAATATAACCTTTATCAATATTTTTTTCAGCAATAAAATGTTTGCTGGTATTAAAAGCAAGCACCTTTACTTCAGCACCATGATTTACCAATGCATTGGAAAGGTTATACATGCCGATAGTCCCTCCGTCAACAGGAGGAAAAGGTATACGCGGACAAAGCTGAAGTATTTTCACGCAGCGGACTTCCTGAAAATTTTACGAAAAATATTTTTATACACTTCTATATCAAATATCACTGAATCATGCGTTGCCTTGTAAATCAAAAATATTCCAATTGGCAATAGAATAGCAGAGGACAACCACATTCCTTGAATCGCTTCAATTTCACCTTCCTTTGCCAATTTCTCCCCGGTAATACTGGTAATATGGTAGATGAGAAAAAACATAACAGAAATTACAAGCGGCAATCCCATTCCGCCTTTCCTGATGATGGCACCTAATGGAGCTCCTATCAGGAATAAAATGAAACATGCTGCAGATAATGAAAGCTTGCGGTGCCATTCGACTTTATATTTTGCAACTAAATAGCGACGATTTTCGAGGTCTTCATCCATATTGTTTACGTAGGATTTAATTCCTCTTGCAGCATTTAATCCGATATCATAAAGTGGTGAATGCAAAATGCTCAAACCTCCGGTATCAGGATTTACGGCTTTAGCAACGGCAACTTGTTGATAGAAATTTGAATCTCTCAAGAACAAAAAATAAGACTGCAAGTTGGCTTTTGCCCCTGTTGATCTTGTTTTGTATTCTGTATCAAGACTATCAATCGTCTTTTTTAGCTGTGAAAGATTCATCATTTGATAACCACCTTTGAACAAATCCTCATTTGTCCTACTTAATTTAAACTGGGTAAGATCAAAGCGTATTTTGTATTCTTTAAATGCACTTCGCATGAGCGGATGGGTATCAACATTTCCCTTTTTCTTATTTTGCTCTTCATAACTTGCACCATTTTGGAGCGAAAGCAACAGGTAACGTTCATCTTTTGACGTAACCATGGTCCCGGTTTCAGCTAAAATCACTTTTCGGTTTCCAATATTTTCCGTATGATCATAAATCATTACGTCCCCGATTGTTTTTCCATCCTTGCCCTTACTTCCAACCTTAATGCTATACCCTTCAATTCCGCCATAAAAAACTCCTTCACGAATGGAAAGTGCGGGTTTCTGTTGGCGTATGTCGTACAACAATGATCCCATTTTCAGATTGGTATAAGGCAACACGTAATTGGAAAAAACGAATGCCAATGCACTGATGCAAATGGCAATTACAAATAATGGACGCATCAGTCTTTGTAATGAAATACCGGAAGCCTTTGCAGCAGTGATCTCAAAATGTTCAGCAAGATTGCCAAAGGTCATGATAGATGAAACAAGGATGGCCAGCGGTAAGGCCAAAGGAACCAGGTTAGCAGAAGTGTAAAAAAGCAATTCAGCAACAACAAAGCCATCAAGCCCTTTTCCAACAAGGTCATCAAGGTACTTCCATAAAAACTGCATCAACAAAATAAATTGAGAAATAAAAAAGGTAGCTATAAATGGCCCAATGAAAGAAGTAATGACCAGTTTATGTAGTTTTTTCATAACAATTGACAAGCACCCTTCGACAGAATGATTTGGCAAAAATACCTTAAGTTTGATAACTCAATGAATCCTGAACAAATGTTTACCGATGAAGAGCTCGAACTTCTTTTTGACAGCCGTTTTTTTGAATTAAAGGCAAGCATTAATCAGAAACTTACCGACTTACTTGGATTGCTCGCTGAATTGCTAAAAGCGGAAATTGCAATGAAGGAAATTGCTTTACATGACGAAGTCCTTCAATCGAATCCAAAGATCAGCCGTGGAGAGAATTACAAAGGATTTCCATGGATGGTATTGGATTACCCGCGTGTGTTTAAACAAAATGATGTTTTCGCATTTCGAAGCCTGTGCTGGTGGGGCCATGAGTTCAGCTTTACGCTTCATTTAAGCGGATTATATTTTGACGCAGTAAAAAAAAGATTACCGGCATTCCTTGCAGCTTTTCGTGAAGAACAAATATTTATTGGAATCAGTGATACGCCCTGGAATTATTATTTCGAAAAAGATAATTACTTGCTGATAGAAGAATTACTCAAACAGGAAAATGATATTCCTGATTGGATCAGCCACCGCACTTTTATTAAGATCAGCAAAAAAACAAATTTGCAAAATTTTTCAGCAGTACCTGGAGAAGCAAACACTTTTTACAGGATGTTGATGGGTCAACTATTTAACAAGGAAAATCTTTAAACACTACCTATTAACTGTCGCAAAGTCTGTATCTGACTTTCCCATAGTCTGGCATTTGATTCTTTCTCGCCCGGGTTGGCCCAGTCAGTAATGAGCAAGGCAATATCAGATGTGATATCATCTTCCTTGATTTCAAATTGAAAATAAGTGCCATCGTTTTCATCTGTCCACTGAAATCTTACAAGCAGGTTATCTTTTACAGCGACCAATTTTGCATGTACTTCACTTTTGTCCCAAACAAAGGTATAGTTATGATCACTACTTCGTACTTCATCAGCAAACCATTCAGCCATGCCACTTGAATCGCTCAGGTAACTAAACAATATTGACTTCGAAGAACGAAATTCAAACTCTAATTGGTACTTTTCCTTCTTAGTATTTACCGGTTCAACCAACTTGATCACAGGCGCAGGTTTTGGTTTAGGAGGAAGAAAAGCAGGTACTTTAATGCGCGGTTTCACTTTTTCCATATCCATCGTTTCTTCTAATTCCTTCATGATTCGCTGCGATTTTGAATGCAACTTTTCCTCCTGGTCAATCTTTACTTTAGCGGGTTGAATGACCGGTTTTCCTTTAATCAAAATCGGTTTTTTGCCAATGGCACTTGTTACATTAGTGGCCGGTGTTTTAATTTTTTTAAAATCCTTTTTAAGTTCAGCTGATGGTTTAACAGCTTTTATGTTTGTTCCCTTCACAGATTTGGAAGGGGCTACTTTCTTAACTACTTTTTTTACTGCCGCTTTAACTTTTTTTATTGTTTTTTTTATATTGGATTTCACATTTTTAGGTGCCTTCTTCTTGACTTGTTTAACAACCTTTTTTAACTGCTTTTTACTTGACTTAACTTTGGATTTTTGTGCGGCATTTTTTTTGAAATTCTTTTTGACAGGAGATTTTTTCTTTATTGTTTTATGGGAAGCTACAGCCTTTTTTTTCTTTGAGACAGTCTTCTTCTTTTTCTCCACTGACTTCTTTTTCGTTACTTTTTTTGCCTTATTAACTTTTGCCATAACGCACTATTGATTGATAGATTTCGAAATGAAAGATTTCATTGCAGCGAAATATAGAGAAATAAATTACCATTCAAAGGATTTCCCTTTTGAAAATTTATTAACCTCCGATAACAATGCTAAAAAAATGTCGAAAACAGCCTTATTTGACCCAAATAAAGCGGTAGGTAATAGCCGATTCTCCATTGCTGAGATGCCAGAAATAGATTCCATTTTCTGATTTTTCCATTGGTAAATGGATGCTTTGCTGCCCTTTTTCAAGGGTCAAGATATCCGTGGAAATACTCCTTCCTGAAACATCAGTAACGGAAGACTGCACAACTCCAGAATAGCTGCTTTCTAAACTCAAATCCAGGCGGCCACTGGCTGGATTAGCCCCTCTTATGGTAAATACAGAAGAGGCTGTTTGGTCAATTCCTGTACAAAGGGAAACAGTAACTGCTTGTGACGAACTGCTGGAACATCCATTGGGATCAGTAAATAAATAACTGATCTGGTGGATACCGGCCCCTGCTGAATCAGCATAAAATACGTTTCCTGTTATTCCGGGTCCTGAAAAAACACCTCCAGAAGGATTACCCACCAGCGAATCTGCAGGAGATAAATTGCTGCAGTAGGCAGTATCCAATCCTGCAATAGAAGCAACTGGCGGAACGCCATTAATCAATACATACACACTATCTGAGTTCTGACAGGCAGCAAGATTAATCACATTGACATTGCTCCAACCACTTTGGTTTACCCATATTGAATTAGCGTTGCCTGTTCCGGAAGGTGTTTGCCATGAGTAAAACAAACTATCACCATAAGGAGTAGAAAGTTCGACAGAATCGGCACAAACTATCAAGGTATCACTCGCTGAAATGTAGGCTGTCGGTGCACAAACAGTTGAAACAATTTTTCTTACTTGTCCTGAAGTAAGATCTGCAACATATAATTCTCCATACTGATCTTCACCAAAAGTACTGATGTTGGCACCTGAATAATTAATGGTATTATAATGAACATAAGTGCCGGTATTACTTCTTTTCAAGACTTGTATCATATTAACACAATAATCGGCGAAGAAATAATAACCGAACATGTTACTGTATTTTCCTCCTCTGTAAACATAACCACCGACTACGGAACAATAATTACCACTGTGACTCATTTCATAAACAGCCGGTATGTAAGCCGTTTGTGGTTGGCAACCTGAAGTATTATAACCATGATTGCCTTCATAACATCGCCAGCCGTAGTTTTGACCGCCTGCAATACCGCTTTTTTGAAAATCCACTTCTTCCCAAGCATTCTGACCAACATCTCCTATCCATAAATCACCGGTAAGTCTGTCAAAACTCCATCGCCATGGGTTACGTAAACCATAAGCCCATATTTCAGGTTGTGTATTTGGTGTATTGACAAAAGGGTTATCGGCAGGTACCGAATAAGGGGAGCCATTGTTAATATCTAACCTGATCATTTTACCAAGCAGTTTGTTTTTATTTTGTGCATTATTGGCTACATCACCACCTCCACCACCATCACCGGTTCCTGCATATAAATAACCATCAGGTCCAAATCTTAAACATCCTCCATTGTGATTCGTATTAGTAGGGTGCAGTATAGTAATCAAAATCTGTTCACTACTTGCATTGGCTAGGTTCGAATCAGTAGCAGAAACATTAAATCTGCTGATCACTATATTATTTGCACTATTCGTATAGTAAACATAAAAATAACCGTTTGTCTTATAATCCGGATGAAAAGCCAGGCCCAGTAAGCCTTGTTCATTAGAGTTTGAATTTACTATTGGATCAATATTTAAAAAAGGTGTTGGCAATACCGAACCATTCGCATTAACAACGTTAATATAACCATCCTGTTCGACCACAAACAAGCGTTCGTCTTTACAATTTTCAATTACAACTGGCCTTACAAATCCGGAGGCAAAAGGCTGTAGTGAAATGGATGGTGCCTGGGCATTTACACTCAGGTAACTGCCGAATAAAAAAATTAGTATTAATCTATTTAATAGCTGCATAGTTAAGGAGGGATTGTTTTTGGAAAAACAAATATAATCTAAACCCCTATTGCTGCTATAAAGAGAGATGCAATATCAACAAATAAAACAAAAGGATATTAGAAATAGAATGTTAAGGCCACCGTACCGCCATTAATATCATTGTCAAAACCAAAGGAAAATGACTTTTCTGTCTCTTCAATTACTGTTTTGGTGGTATTCCCATCAACCACTTCTTTTTCTATCGAACCACGTCCCTGACTTATGATTGACGGTCCCCAGCCATATTCAGCGGATAGGGAAAGTTTGGAAGCTATAAAGAACTCAGCACCAATAAAACCTCGAACCCCAAAACCTACTTTACTTCCGTCTTTTACAGAGGTTATGCTGCTGGCCTGCTGGTCATTTAAATCAAGTTCATTTCCATAGGTATAGGTAGTTTTATGCGATTGAATCAATAATGTACCTTCAACACCATAAATACCGGTGACCCGATGCGCACTTCCAATTCGTTTTTCGATGCCGCCACTAAGGTATATATTGGTACTTTTTTCCTTGGTTTGATTGGAGACTTTTTCATTAAGATTGGTACTGCCACTTTTTGGAACAAGGCTGTCGGAAGTAACTCCGCCAAAACCTAATCGTAATCCGACGCGGTAGCTTAATTTGGCATTTTTAACGTATTTCCCGGTAAAGGCAAGTGGGTATTTAAGACTGAAATCACCAGTTGAATCTCCACTGCTGTAAAACAAATTACCGGCATATTTCAAAAGTGGGATCACATCAAATCCAACGGCCCAGTTCCCGGCTTCAGGCAATATATTCTGACCTTTCTTGTTTTGTAAAAGCTGGGAATACGAATGAAAAGAAAGGAAAATGATGCTGCATGCAAAACAAATTTTTTTCATCTTAAGCTATATTAATTTAAGGTTTGGTTTTTGAAGGAAGTGATTCAACTAACGAAATGAAAACTGTTTTATTTCTATTAAATTAATTTTAAAAAAATTATATTTTAATATCGGCTATTATTAAATGTTGCTAATGATGATTTTATCAAAATCAATTCGTCAAATTTAATTATGTTTTCATAACAACAGTTGTTACAGTAAACAGCTGTTTTTCAAAAATAGAATTGCTGATTGATGCCGGCAAATTAATCAATGGTATTACGGCTTCTTTTACTGAGTTTTAAATCCTGCAAAATTGATGACTTTACGTTAATCTGAAAATCATACCGCTCTTGTACGCCAAATGGTACCCAGTTAAACCGCATTTCCCAGCAATGCAGATCACGGATGAAGCCAAGATACGTCGTGCTCCATTGTTTGCTAGTGAAATCATAGCCTGAATTGTAAGTAGCTTTCCAATTGGGAGTCAATAGTATATCACCGTTGAAGCGAATAGAATGTGTAACTGCCACATCACCTGCTGTTAATGTTTCTTTTGATTTAAAAGATGCATTGTAACCAACGGTCAAATTAAAAGGCACATTAAAATCAACATATTCATCAGGATTTCTGTTGATAGCGGCCAATGATGCTTCATTCCCTTTATCACTTTGATATTCCTTCTTTTTGTTGATAAGGTTAAAGCCGATGGCGAGGTTGCCATAAAGGAACCGTGCCAGCCTGTTGTTTGCCGACAGTTCAGACTCGTTGATTCGTTGGTTATTGGCATTAATGGCATAAGGATCAAAGGCAGCTGAATAATCAATATTTACCTTATTAAGTATCACTGTTCTGGCACTTAATCCAATGTTGGATAATGGAAATGAGTCGGCCAACAGGTTATAACTGACACCTGTTGCAAGGCTTTCCAACAGCTTTATCTTTTTAAAGTTGACAGTAGAATCGGTCTTCTGCCTTACCTTCATCTCGAGGTTATTATCTAAATTGAAATTGAGGGAGCTTGATTTTCCATCGTTGGGGCCGCCAAAGACAGTTCCCTCAAAAATGGAATAACGAATGGCTTCACCGGTTGAAGAAGGATAATAATGATAAACGCCCTGGTTCTCATTCACCAGGTTCGGCTTAAATCCATAAGAAACAGCTGGTGTAAGTACGTGTCGGATGGCAGCAATTTTTCCTTTTTTAAACTGCACCATTCCATAAATCCTTGTATTTAAAGAGGCTCCCATGGAAATATCTCGTGCAGCCTGGAAACCCTGAGCCGTTGTAGTAAATAAAGAATCATTTTCGGGATAATACACCTTCCTTGTTGTTTCCAGATACCATTTTTCAATATAATTAACAGAGGGGCTTATGGTGAAATATTTTAAAAATACAAATGATGTGCTTAATGGTATGGAATGTTGCAGACCATAACGGAAATCATCTTCCCAGCCTTTTTTGAAAATCAGCGTGTCGTAGGTATTGATGGTATTCAGGAAGTTAGCTGAATAACCCAACCCAATTTTTTCATACCATCTTATATCACCTTTTGAGATCTTCCGCTTAAAAGGCATAATCCTGTTAACATTAAAATTGGCAGTTGGAAGGCTCAGCCCAATGGCTCCCGTTTGTGTGTTTTGTGAATGGCTTAAGCTCCCTGAAAAATTAAATGGTGTGCCTACCCATGATTTGGAATAGGCCACTGAAGATTGAAACGTATTGGTTAGAAAGTTATTTACATTAGAAAGGTTGTTCTTATAAAACGATGATGAACCGAGATTGACACTGGCTGATAAATTCTGGTTGGGATGCGCTTTTGGATCTTGGGAATGTGTCCATCTTACAAAAAAATCTTTTTGTTTATAATAGTCAGGCAACTCTGGTTCACTGTTTACCGTTACTGAATAATTAAAAGAAGTAACGCCGTTAAAACGATAACGCCATGCATAGTTTGATTGCGCATTCACCCGCCAGCTTCCCAGTGTATAAATATCACCTACCAATGCTGCATCAAAATGATCATTTATTCCAAAATAATATCCTCCATTCTGTAGAAAAAAACCTCTGTCGCTCTGTCCGTAAGCAGGAAACAATATACCTGATGAACGGTCTTTTTTGTTGGGGAAGAAGCCAAATGGTAAAACCAGCGGCATAGGTACATCAGCTATCACCATATTAGCAGGGCCCGTAAAGATCTTATTGCCGGGTATCACTTTGATTTTATTACTGAATATATAATAGTCAGGGTGATCTTTATCGCAAGTTGTATAATGACCGTTTTTGATGAAAGTTGTATTATCAGCTTGTTTCTTTACGGTTTCTCCACTGATATAACTTTCACCTTCCTTTGTTCTGATAGCGGCTATTTTTCCTTTTTTAGTATTAAAGTTATATTTCAGTTGTTCAGCATTAAAGGTCTCTGTGCCTTGTTTAAAAACAGGCTTGCCGGCTATTTCACCGGTGCTGTCTGTTAATCCATGAGCTAAGAGTGTTTTATCATCAAAATTAATTTCAATGTAATTGGCGTCTAAGTGTATGTCTTCGTAATCTACCTTTGCACTTCCAAATAGATATACCTTGCTGTTCGCCAGGTCATAAATAATTGAATCCTGAGCATCATATTTCACTTTTGATTTCAGATCATCACCCAACTGTAGTGAATCAACAGTAAGTGAATCAGGACTAGAAGCTAGAGAATCAGCCGCGGTTTGCTCCGTTTGGGCCAATAGATCAAAGCACAACAGGTTAAAAAACAATAATCCCCATACGATGAGCCAACATCTCCCCGTTAATAAAAATATCATTCTGAATGACAAACTGCGGGGAATTATCAATTTGTTACGATTATTTTTGAAGGCGCAAAGCTACAAAACAACGTGAGACGACTTAATTCAATTGTATTGATCCTTTTTTTTATTACCGCTCCCTCTTTTTCCACCAAAAGAAAACAGGATTATAAAATACGAACCATTGTAATTGATGCCGGACATGGAGGACATGATTCAGGGTGTCTGGGTGCTTCAGCCAAAGAAAAAAATATTGCATTGGCCGTTGCATTAAAACTGGGCAAGCAGATTGAAGATAATTTTCCTGATGTAAGGGTAATATTCACCAGAAAAACGGATGTATTTATTCCATTGCATGAAAGGGCAGCTATTGCGAACAGGAATAAAGCCGATTTGTTTATCTGTATTCATTGTAATTCAGGCGGCAATAAAAGTGCTTTTGGTGTAGAGACCTATGTAATGGGATTACACAAAACAGAAGAAAACCTCACTGTTGCCCGGCGGGAGAATGCTTCGGTATTGCTGGAAGAAGACTATAAAACACAATACGAAGGATTTGACCCCAACTCTCCGGAAGCCAATATCATCTTCAACCTCTATCAAAATCAATATTTAAATCAAAGTCTTGAGTTTGCCTCCAATGTACAGGACCAGGTTGTTGAATACGCAGGCCGCCATAACAGGGGAGTTCGACAAGCCGGATTCCTTGTATTGTATAAAACGGCAATGCCATCCGTACTTATTGAAACCGGATTCCTTACGCACGATATGGAGGAAAAATATCTGTTGAGTGATAAAGGGCAAACAAATCTTGCCACCTGTATTTACCGGGCTTTCAAATCGTACAAAATCGATACAGAAACATCTTCTATTACCCCTTCCATAAAGAAAGAAAACCGTACCTCAGAAGACGATGCTTCGCCTATTATTGTAGCACCAACCACAGTAAAAAAGGAACCGATAGTAATTGAAGAAAATAAAAAAGACAATGTTACTCCCATTACTATCGCCGAAAGTAAGAACAGTATTGACACCGTCGTTTTACGAAAAGTTGAGCCTTTAAAAAAGGAAATAAAACCGATTGTTGTTGTTGCTGATACAAACACAGTAAACTCCAATACGAAGGCTGTCGAAAAAAATGTGGAGAAGAAAATCAATTTGTATTACACTGTTCAGATTGGAGCCTCAGCACATCCCGAAAAAGACGGCAGCCAATACAGTCATGTATCGGGTGTTCAAAGTATTGCAGCGGCTGATGGTTTTACCCGATATGTAGTTGGTAAATTCACTACTCTTGAGACAGCAAATAAACGAAAGGATGAATTAAAATCTCAAGGATTCAAAGATTGTTTTTTATCAGCTTATAACGGTGATAAACGAATAACGGTAGTGGAAGCGACTGAATTATTTAAAAAAAAATAAGTTATTTTATAAAGTTTCTAGTAACCAAATAAACAACAACTTGTGAAAATTTCGAATGAATTACGTGTAGGAATTCTGGTTACCATTTCTTTGGCCGCATTAATATGGGGACTCAATTACCTGAAGGGAAAAGATTTCTTCACGTCAAGTAATAAATTTTATGCTGTATATGACAATGTTGATGGGTTGGTGGCGTCGAATGCAGTGATCATGAGCGGCTATCGTATTGGCATCATCAATAAAATTGAATTTATTCCTGATCATTCCGGGAAATTATTGGTAACGATGCTGATTTATAATGATATTTTTATTTCCAAAGACGCCGCCGCCAATATATATTCTTCCGATTTCCTTGGGGGTAAAGTCATGCGGATTGACCTTGGCACATCAGTGGATCCGGCTATTGATGGTGATACATTAAAAGGAACTGTAGAATCAAGTTTGTCATCCAAGTTAGAAAAGGAAGTAATGCCGCTGAAAAATAAAGTTGAAAGACTGGTAGTGAGCCTTGATTCAACATCGCAAATGCTCCGTGAGTTGTTCGACACCAATACAAAAAACAACTTGCGCAGCAGTATTAATCATTTGAACAATTCACTGGGTTCAGTAGATAATATGATCAGCAGTGACAATGGTAATTTAAAGGTAATGCTTGACAACATAGCATCAATTAGCACGAACCTCAAGCAACACAACAAGGAAATAGGCGACATCATTGATAACCTCTCCCAGGTTAGTGATTCATTGGCTAAAGCAGATTTTGCCTCAGCTATTAATAATGCAAACCTTGTAATGGAAAAAACCAATGAAGTAATGGATAAGATCAATAAAGGCGAAGGGTCGCTTGGGTTATTGGTAAATGATAAACAATTGTACAACGACCTTGATTCAACTGCCAAGAATCTTGATGGATTGTTTAAGGACATGAAATTGAATCCAAAACGTTATGTTCATTTTTCTGTTTTTGGAAAGAAGGAGAAGAAATAATATTGTTAAATGTAAGCTGGTAAATTCTTTTAATAGTAACCATAAAGTATTTTGAATGCTCACATTTTAAAATAATTTTTTATTAAATTTGGAATATGAAAAAAGCAGCAGTAATTAATCTCCTGAATGATCTTCCTAAAGAATTCAACTTTGATGATTTTTTAGAAAGATTAATAGTAATAGAGAAAATTGATGCGGGATTAAAAGAAGCCAATTCAGGCAAGACAGTAAGTCATGAAGAAGCTAAAAAGTTGATAGCTAAATGGCTAAAATAATTTGGACCAAACAATCTATTAAAGATCTGAAATCAATTTTCGACTATATTGCTTTAGATTCAAAATATTATGCAGGACGATTAATAAAAAGATTAGTGCTAAGAACGGATCAACTCGAAGTTTTTCCGGAGTCTGGCAGAATAGTTCCTGAAAAAGAAGATTCCAATATTCGTGAAATTATTGAAGGCAATTACAGGATTTTTTTTAGGTTTAGCAGAGGAGTGATAACAATATTAAGAGTCCACAACTCAGCAAGAAAAATAAAATAGGTGGTCAATTAATATTGTTCAAAGAATAATTGATATGAATCAAACAGGAATTGCCTTCGATCTAAATATACCTCACCTATTAATGCAAACAAGACTATATAATTATCAAGTATTGAAATTAAATTTTCACTGTCTATGATCAGTAACATTATTTTCATTGCGATTTTAGGTGCAGGATCTTATTTCTTTACGGTAAAAGTCAGGGAAATTATCCGAAACATTCGTTTAGGCCGTCCAGTCAACAGAAATGACCGTCCTGCTGAAAGATGGAAAGTAATGGCGCGTGTTGCATTGGGCCAGTCGAAAATGCTGGACCGTCCCATTGCTGCCATCCTGCATATTTTTATTTATGTCGGCTTTATCATCATCAATATTGAAGTACTGGAAATTATTTTTGATGGCATCTTCGGAACACATCGTGCTTTATCATTTCTCGGAGACTTCTATAGTTTCCTTATTGGCAGTTTTGAAATACTGGCAATACTTGTGTTGATATCATGTGTTGCATTTCTTGCACGAAGAAATCTTTTAAAGATCAAAAGATTTTGGAGCAAGGAAATGACTGCATGGCCACGTACCGATGCGAACCTCATTTTGATCATTGAGATTTTATTGATGTCAGCCTTTCTGATCATGAATGCATCAGACTGGTTGCTACAACAACGTGGTATAGCACATTATATTCAGGCCGGTGCATTTCCTGTCAGCAGTATGTTTGCTTCAATTTTTTCAGGATTGAATGATCAGCAATTAGTAATATTGGAACGTTCCTGTTGGTGGTTTCATATTGTTGGAATTCTTGCTTTCCTTAATTATGTTCCTTACTCCAAACACTTTCACATTCTGCTGGCATTTCCCAATACCTGGTACAGCAACCTCGAAGAAAAAGGCGGATTTACCAATCTGGAAGCTGTTACCAATGAAGTAAAATTAATGATGGATCCGTCAGCAGTTCCTCCTCCTGCTTCTACTGACGCCATACCACAACGTTTCGGTGCAAAAGATGTGAACGACCTGACCTGGAAACAATTGATGGATGCTTATAGTTGCACGGAATGTGGACGATGTACCTCTGTTTGTCCGGCCAACATCACCGGTAAAAAACTTTCACCACGCAAGATCATGATGGATACGCGCGACAGGCTGGAAGAAGTTGGAGGAAATCTGAATAAAAAAATAGCGCCATTTGAAGACGGTAAAACTTTATTGGGAAGTTATATCACCAATGAAGAGTTATGGGCCTGTACAACCTGTAATGCCTGTGTAGATGCCTGTCCTGTAAACATCGACCCCCTATCCATTATTATTGATCTCCGCAGATTTTTAGTAATGGAAGAAAGTACTGCTCCAACAGAATGGAATGGTATGTTCAGTAAGATTGAAAATAACGGAGCGCCATGGCAGTTTTCGCAGGCGGATAGGATGAATTGGGTAGATTGAATTCAGAATTCAGAATTAAATATTAAAATGTAAAATGTAAAATATTAAATTTAATCACGATAGCCATCAGGATCAACGGTTAAAATATTAATTAGGAATATATATACTTTTATACACCCAAAATTTAATCTCGCCTCTTCGCCTCTTCGCCTCTTCGCCCCATAACATCAAACCCAAAAAAATGGAATTCAAAATACAAACAATGGCCGACTATGCTTCCCGGAATGAACAACCGGAAGTGCTTTTCTGGGTGGGTTGCATGGGAAGTTTTGATGATCGTGCTAAACGCGTTACAAAAGCCATTGCAAAACTATTGCACCATGCCGGTGTTTCATTTGCTGTATTGGGAACGGAAGAAAGTTGCACCGGCGATCCTGCAAAGCGTGCCGGACATGAATTTTTATTTCAAATGCAAGCGATGAATAACATTGCTTTGATGAATGGTTATGGTGTTACAAAAATTGTTACCGGTTGTCCGCATTGTTTTAACACATTAAAAAATGAATATCCTCAGTTAGGTGGAAATTACAATGTAATGCACCATACGCAATTGTTGGAACAGTTAATGAATGAGGGAAAATTGAAAGTGGAAGGTGGATCATTTAAAGGAAAGAAAATCACTTTTCATGACCCTTGTTACCTGGGCCGTGGAAATGATGAATATGAAGCGCCACGTAACTTAATCATAAAGCTGGATGCAGAACTTACAGAGATGAAACGCAGCCGTGCCAAAGGATTATGTTGCGGAGCCGGTGGAGGACAGATGTTTAAAGAACCCGAGGAAGGCAATAAAGACATCAACATTGAAAGAACAGAAGAAGCATTAGAATTAAATCCTGCTACCATTGCCATTGGCTGTCCTTTTTGCATGACAATGATGACGGATGGGGTAAAACTGGCCAATAAAGATCAGGAAGTGAGTGTGAAGGATATTGCAGAAATGATTGCTGAGGCAATGGATTTATAAGATTTCCATTAAACAGTGTTTTACATTGCGTAACTTTGCGTCTTCTTTAATCACTGTACCTATCTTTATTTTTTCTTATGGTATTACAGATTGATGCATGCTAAATCTTATATAATATGAAAATTTTTGAAGGCTTTGCTCCTGCTTCCCGTGTTTGGGTTTATCAAAGTAACCGTCCGTTTTCTGCAAGCGAAGAGCAGAAACTGAATGAGCGTTCAAAAAAGTTCACTGAGAATTGGACTGCTCATGATGACCAGCTTAAAGCTGCTGCAGTGATTATGTATCATCGTTTTATTGTTTTTGCCGTAGATGAAAATATTGCTTCCGTAAGTGGATGCTCCATCGACAAATCGGTGAATTACATTAAGCAGGTGGAAAAAGATTTGAATGTTTTTCTGTTGAACCGACAGCTCATTGCCTATAAAAATGATGAAGTAGTTGTATCATCTCCATTAAATGTTTTTATAGAATTATATAAGCAGGGAAAGGTAAACAGTGATACCATTGTATTTAATAATATGGTGGATACCCTTGCCACCTTCCAAAGTGAGTGGGAAATACCTTTAAATAAAAGCTGGATCTTCGGTCAAATACCAATGGAAAAAGCATTCTGATTTTGTACCGCAGCGTCATTAAAATATCACTGATTTTTTTAAAGGCGCTGCTTATTACTACCATCCTGATTTTAATCCTTAAAGGAATTGAATTTTACCTGGCCTGGCATTTTGAACATCCTATTTGAAATTAATTAAGGATTTCGTCAGACATTTTAAATGTTTTTGTAATTAATAACAGTAAGGATTTAATCATTGAAAGGTAAAAATGTTGTATTTAAAATAGATCTTCCCTCAGAATTGTTGACCTATCGCATTCATTGATTTATATTTGCTTTACCTTTTTTCCCAATGAACAGAAATTCAACTAGCTACTTATGTCTCTTTATGCTGCTTTTGTTTAGTTGCGTAAAAGAAAACGACTTGAGCATGGATTTCAAAATTACAGGTGCAAAAAGTGTAGTGCTTTCAAGAGGCAGTTTGATTACTTTACCACTGAAAGTTTTTTACCTGGGTGGAGAAAAAGAAGATGTTGTTATCAGTGCTGCCTACTTGCCTGCCGGTATAACTGTTGATTTCGACAAAACTACTGATCAGCCCGATTTTGAAACTACACTGACGATCCGTGTTGCATTGAATTATATTCCCGACACCTCCATCATTCAAATAATAGGCATATCAGCCAGTGGGAAAAAAGTGGTACGGGAAATGAAAGTGGAAGTTACAGATCCACCCAATCATTTTCCAATCATAACTTTGAATGGTCCGGCGCTTTATGATCTTACGTTGAACAATGCATGGGTTGATCCTGGCTTTATAGCATCAGATGTTGAAGATGGAGACCTTACAGCACAGGTAAATGTTAGTGGCACGGTGAATTATAATTATGCAGGATTATATACCTTAACCTATGAAGTAGTAGATTCAAAAGGATATAAAACTACTGTTTTACGAAATGTGCGTGTATTAAACAGCCTGCAATATTTAGCTGGAAATTATTTTTGTACCACAACAATTATTGGTGGCGGTACTTATCCCTGGATTTCTGGCTCCACCATTTCTGCCTCTCCGACAAAAAACAACTTCCTTCTTTTACCACGGATGACGGAATGTTATGGATTTGCAATCGAAGTAGAAGTCAATGGCACGCTTTTGAACTTGCCGGGGCAATATCAATATGGATACAATACTTCGCCCGGTAATTCAGGAATTTGTGAAAATATTATTCATGCCATTTCCGGTACAGGCACCTTGGCAATTAGTGCTCACCCTGTCATCACATTAGATTACACTGATCAATACAAAGACAGTTTAGGATTTGCATCGTCATTTTATAAGACGGATGTTTTTGTGCGTCAATAGGGAGTAATGGGTATTGAATATTGGGTATTGAGTATTGGGTATTGGGTATTGAGTTGTTCCATCCTACGATTAAATGGATTTGGATGATAAAAAGGTTGAATGACTGGAGCGCAACTCAAATTTCTTTGCAGTCCTTTGCATTTTTTTTCTAAGCGCACTTTGCGGTAAAAATCAATCCTTCAGGGGTAAAACAATCAACTTCTCAGAATACACTTCTTTCAATTATTGAATATATATTAAACCGCAGAGATCACAAAGTAAAAAGCAAAGGGCCGCAGAGAAAAAATAATTCTTTGCGAAACTTTGCTAATTTTTTCTCAGCGCACTTTGCGGTAAGTTACTATTGCATTGCTATTGAAAAATAATTTTCCTACCAGAAACCATAAACTGTTATAAACGAACAACCAACCCATCATAAGCCAACTCTACTCCCTCCGGCAACTCTCTGTTCACTTCTTCAGTAGTTCCCAACTGATGACTGATGTGTGTAAGATAAGTTTTCTTAGCACCTACTCGTTTCGCCATTGCCACTGCTTCTTCGAGTGTAAAATGAGAGACGTGTTCTTCTCTTCGTAGAGCATTTAATACCAACACTTCACTGCCCATCATCTTTTTAATTTCTGATTCGGGAATTGTTTTGGCATCGGTGATGTAGGTAAAACCGCCTGCACGAAAACCAAAAACATCCAACATAAAATGTTTTACAAGAATTGGTTCCAGCTCGATTGTTCCAACGTTGAACTTTTTATTTCCAATGGTATGCATCACTAACTCAGGAACACCGGGGTATTTGAATTCATTGTTAAACACATAATGAAACTCGCGTTGCAAAGCTTTTTGTACTTGCGTTGTTGCATACACATCAACCGCCTTTTTGTTGACGTAATTAAAAGCACGGATGTCATCCATTCCTGCAACATGGTCTTTATGCTCGTGCGTAAAAACCAGTCCGTCCAGTTTTTTTGCTTTTACACGCAACAACTGTTGACGGAAATCAGGGCCGGAATCGATTACGAGTGAGGTATGCTCATCTTCCATCATAATGGAACTTCGCAATCGCCTATCACGCTCATCATTGCTGCTGCAAACCCGGCAGTTGCAGGCAATAACAGGAACACCCTGCGAAGTACCGGTTCCCAAAAATGTAATCTTCAACAAAATAAATTAGATTGATGGTTCGGCAGCAGTTTCTTCCTGCAAATCGGCAGCGATATAAGAAGCTTCAACAACCGTTGCATTTTTACTTCCTTTTAAAATTATTTTCTGGGTATCATTCAATAATCTGCCTTGTGAAAGCAGAATCTGAGCAATTTCAAACAACGCTTGTATCCTGCTCTCTACAGTGGCGAATTTATTGACCACCACTACATTTTTATCTTCAACAATGCAGTAGCCTGACCGGAAATTCCCCTTCTCATACCGCACATCGTAATTGTTCTCTTTTAGTAAATCCTCGAGTTTTTTGAGGTATTGTGGAGTATACTTTATCATTTTTTGTTTTTAACAGTTCAAAGTTCTTCATTTCAGGTTAAAATGGCAAGTTCTTCCGGTCTTTTTGTTAACATTCTATGCCGATTGTGAACTTGAACCAATCGTGAATTTTTACATCTTTGTCGTCCTTAATTGAAAATCCGTACGATACGGAATTAAGTATAAAAAAAAAGAAGTTACTATGCTGATTGGCGTACCAAAAGAGACCAAAGAACGTGAATGCCGGGTGGCATTGTCACCTGCTATCGCTGAGCAGTTAATAAAGGCAGGGTTTGAAATTATCGTGCAGAAAGGAGCCGGAATCAACTCCTATTTTACTGATGAAAATTACCAAAAGGCCGGAGCTAAGCTGGGGGAAGATGGGTCTTCCGTTTATGCTGCCGCTGATGTAATATTAAAGGTAAATGCCCCTTTACCGGCCGAGATTTCAAAAATGAAGCAGGGCGCAGTCCTTATTTCTTATATGCTTGCTTCTACGAATCCTGAATTGGTTGATGCCTGTGTTTCAGGCGGAATCAGTGCCTTTTCAGTTGATGCCATTCCCCGAATTTCCCGTGCCCAGAAAATGGATGCGCTTTCTTCTCAAGCCAACCTCGCAGGTTATAAAAGTGTGTTGATGGGTGCGAATGCTCTTGGGAAGATTTTCCCATTGTTGATGACTGCGGCAGGAACCATCAAACCATCCAGGGTGGTAATAATGGGTGCAGGTGTCGCCGGATTGCAAGCTATTGCAACGGCAAAGCGTTTAGGAGCTATCGTAGAAGTTTCCGATATCCGACCGGAGACCAAAGAACAAATTGAATCATTAGGCGGAAAATTTATTGAAGTAAAGGGGGATGACTCCGTTAAAATGGAAGGCGGCTATGTGAAAGGTGTCTCTGAAGACTTTTTGAAAAGACAGCAAGAATTGATTGCTAAACATATTGCAGATGCTGACCTTGTAATAACAACAGCTTTAATTCCCGGACGCAAAGCACCTGTTTTGGTAACAGAAGATATGGTGAAAAGTATGAAGCTCGGTTCTGTTATTGTTGATATGGCTGTGGAAGCCGGTGGAAATTGTGTACTCAGTGAATTGAATAAAACAGTAGTGAAGCACGGTGTAACAATTATTGGTGAATCAAATATTCCGAGTTTGCTTCCCCTCAATGCCAGTGATTTATATGCTAAAAATATTCAAACGTTTCTGTTGCATTTAGCAACGAAGGATGGATTTAAATGGGAGATGGATGAGGAAATAACAAAAGGATCGTTGATTACACATAAAGGGTTTATTGTACATCCTGCATTGCAGAAAACGGTGAATGTTTAACATCCTACGCAATACTGCTACGGATGTTGAAAGGTTTAAAGTTTAAGGTTGTTTGATGTTGTTTGACATCCTACACTAAATAGTTTCGGATGTTAAAAAGTTTGAACTTGTTTGAATTAATTTAAAAAACTAAGAATTAAGATAAAAAATTTCGACGATCTTGCCAAGTGCTAATTTAAAACTGCCTACTGCCTACTGCCTACTGCCTACTGCCTACTGCCTACTGCCTACTGCCTACTGCCTACTGCCTAATCGCCCAATTGCCTCTTTGCCACTTTGCATTTGTTTATTGGTTGAAATTATTAATATTAAAAAAAACATTATCTATAAATTATGAATGAAGTAATAAGTTTCATCGGGGAAAACATACAAATGTTCTACATCGTTGCCCTCTCCATTTTTGTTGGAGTTGAGGTGATCGGCAATGTGCCATCGGTTCTGCATACGCCTTTAATGTCGGGTGCCAATGCCATTCACGGAGTGGTGATTATCGGTGCCATCATTGTTATGTTGAATACAGCAGCCGATAATTATTTAGGAATGGTACTCGGCTTTTTAGCTGTTATTCTTGGGACATTAAATGTGGTAGGTGGTTTTGTTGTTACTGACAGGATGCTGGAAATGTTTAAAAAGAAAGTTAAATAAACATCGGCATTTACACACTGACCATACAACTTTTTAGTATTTGGAATTATTAAATAAACTATGAACACAACTTACCTGTTAGATATTATTTATTTGTTTGCCTCTTTGACTTTCGTGATTGGATTAAAAATGCTGAGCCATCCAGATTCCGCACGCAGAGGAAATCTATTTGCAGCTGCCGGAATGACGATTGCGATTGTGGGAACTATTGTTTTACACAGTGGTGAAGTGCCTTCCATTATATATATGCTGATTTTCTCTGCCATTCTGATCGGAACTATTGCCGGATGGCTCACTGCGAAAAAGGTACAGATGACGAAGATGCCTGAATTGGTTTCCATATTTAATGGTATGGGCGGTGCTTGTGCTGCATTAATCGGATTGATTGAGTTTCATCATAATGTCGGTAATAACGGCACCATAGGCATCATCATTGCCGGAATGGTGATTGGTAGTGTATCGTTCAGCGGAAGTATGATTGCCTGGGCTAAATTGAATGGCACTATGAAAAAAGCGGTTCGCCTGCCCAGTTATAACATGATTAACAACATCATTTTATTGGCGTTGGTTATTTTTGCTATATATATTCCGATGAGCGGAACCGACAGTCAGGTGTTGTTGTTTTCGATTTTTGCATTGGCCTTATTTTATGGGATTATGTTTGTTATTCCCATTGGTGGTGCCGACATGCCTGTTGTTATTTCTTTATTGAACTCCTTCACCGGATTGGCTGCAGCATTTGGTGGTTTTCTTTATAATAATCAGGTAATGCTTACCGGCGGTATACTCGTTGGATCTGCAGGAACTTTGTTAACGCTGGTAATGTGCAAGGCGATGAATCGTCCTTTGTACAATGTAATTTTTGGAGCATTTGGTGAAAGTGCTGTTGCAGACAGTGGCTCCAGGAGCATGAAAGGCAGCATTAAAGACATCAGCGTAAGTGATACAGCCATCCTGATGAATTATTCTAAAAAGGTGACCATTGTACCCGGTTATGGTTTAGCGGTTGCCCAGGCACAACATGTTATTCATGAGTTGGAAAATCTCCTGGAAGAAAGAGGTGTGGAAGTAAAATATGCTATTCATCCTGTTGCAGGGCGTATGCCGGGACATATGAATGTATTGCTGGCAGAGTCTAATGTTTCCTATGATAAACTGGTGGAAATGGAAGACATCAACCCTGAGTTTCCCAATACCGATGTAGTATTAGTTGTCGGGGCCAATGATGTAGTGAATCCTGCAGCTAAAACCGATCCTGCCTCCCCTATTTATGGCATGCCCATCCTTGAGGTGGAAAATGCACAACATATCATCGTCAACAAAAGAAGCATGAATGCCGGCTATGCAGGTATTGAAAATGAACTTTTTTATAACCCTAAAACAAGCATGCTTTTCGGTGATGCCAAGGACGTTTTGACAAAGCTGGTGAGTGAACTAAAGACTATGTAAAGCCTCTTTTTTATGATTTTTATCACTTTTTAAGTCCTTTTCGTACTTAAAATACTGATATATTTTATTTCCGGAATGATTTTTTAACCACCCTGGAGCAAAGCTGTTTTTTTACTATATCTTTGAATATCAGTTTTGTTTTACTAATCATTTTTTTTATGGAAATTATTCATGCACCATGATTCAGTACTTTTAAATGAATGCCTGCATTCAATGGCATCTCTAAAGTCGTTTTTATGCTTTCATTTATATATATAATTCTTGTTTCTATTTTGTTTTTTATTCAATACATTTTTTTTATACAATCCTAAATCTCAAAAACCATGAAAAAAATAACTACACTATTAATTAGAAATGGCATATGTCTATTTGTCATTTTTCTTTCAGCACTTTTTCTACTTACAGATCCGGTTAACGCCCAACCTTTAAAGAAATACACCATTACGACAAACGGTGCTGTAAACACTGTTACACGTGATGGCAATACTGTTTTTATGGGAGGCTCTTTCACCCAAGCCGGCTTCAACTCCGGGAAGGCAGCACTGATTACACCTACCAATGATATTCCCAGTGTCGATTTTCCAAAAACTAATGGTACTGTGAATTGTGTTATTTCAGATGGTGCTTCCGGTTGGTATTTGGGTGGCACATTCACACAGGTTGGTAATGTTACAGTAAATCGGCTGTGTCATATTAAAAGTGATCAAACGGTTGATATTTTATTTCAACCAAATCCAAACAGTACAGTAAATGCATTATTGCTGGATGGCACAACACTTTATGTTGCCGGATCATTTACTTCAATTGGTGGTAATACGCTTAACAGAATTGCCTCATTAAATGCAGTTACCGGTGTTGCCAATTCCTGGAATCCAAATGCCAACAGTACTGTTTCTACGATGAGTAAAATCGGCAACTATTTATATGTTGGTGGTTCTTTTACCAATATTGCCGGGGTTGAATCACCCTACTTCGCAAAGATTGACGTTATAACTGCCACTGCTGCTCAAACCGTTGTTCCTAATTACATTGTAAACAGTATTGTTGCCGATAATAATAATATATATACAGGTGGGGATTTCAGTTATGGAGGTTTTTACACCTATGGCACAGCTCATTATAGTTCAGGTACTGACATACCTACATGGGGATTCCCAATAGCTAATGCAAGTATTAATGTTATTTTGCCGGATGGCATTGGTGGATGGTATGTTGGTGGAAATTTTACCACTATCGGAGGCATCACACGTAATCGCGCTGCACATATACTGGCAAATATGAGCATTGACCCCAATTTTAATCCGGACGCAAACAGTACCATTTATTGTATGGCATTAGCAGGAAATATTTTATACATGGGTGGTTCATTTACCAACATTGGTGGAAACAATCAAAACAGACTTGCCGCATGGGACTTAACCAACAATGGAATTACGGCATGGAACCCCAATGCCAACAG
Organism: Bacteroidota bacterium; assembly: GCA_031418215.1. Lineage (GTDB taxonomy): Bacteria > Bacteroidota > Bacteroidia > AKYH767-A > OLB10 > JANOXC01. The sequence goes on along the minus strand of JANOXC010000134.1, from coordinate 6,673 downwards.
TACGGTTTCCACAATTACTGTTGATGGTAATAATATATATGTTGGCGGATCATTTACCGTAGTGGGAGATGCCGATCAACCCTATTTTGCAAAACTTGATAATACACTTGGACAAAGTCTCCCTTGTATTGCAACCAGTTACATTGTTAATAGTACTGTTAAGAATGGAAACATATTATACTTAGGTGGCGACTTTAATATTTCCGGATTCAATACTGGTTACAGCGCTCTGCTAACTACGACCAATGATGTACCTAATGCAGCTTTTCCTAAAACAAATGGAGCGGTGTATGATATTATCTCAGATGGTGCAGGTGGATGGTACATGGGTGGAAACTTCACTGTTGTTGGCGGCATCACAAGGAATAGGATTGTTCACATCCTGTCCAATTATACCGTAGATCAAAACTGGAACCCCGACGCAAATAGTACCGTCAATTCAATGGTATTAAATGGAGCAGGCTCAAAATTATATGTTGGTGGCAGTTTTACAGTAATCGGAAGTACTACAATAAACAGATTGGCTGAGATAGATGTCGCTACAGGAAATGTTAATACCTCATGGACACCAAATCCTGATGCCGTAGTGAATGCTTTGGATATTTCGGGAACTACGCTATATGTAGGTGGAAACTTCTTAAATATTGGGGGTATGGCACGTTCTTATATTGCCGCAATCAATACTGCTACAGGTAATGCAACTACATGGAACCCTACAGCAAGTTATATTGTCTATGTACTTAAAGTGAGCGGAACAACCGTATATGTAGGAGGAGCTTTTTCAACTATTGGCGGATCAGCAAGAAATTATATCGCTGCAATAAGTACAACTACCGGAACAGCTACAACATGGAATCCTGCAGCTGATAGCTATGTTTATACATTAGCTGTTGATGGTTCTACTATTTATGCAGGTGGAATCTTTGCAAATATTGGAGGTCAGCCCCGCAACAGGATTGCAGCATTAAATAATACTACTGGTGCAGCTGCTACATGGAATCCTAATGCAAATGCAGCGGTCAGTAAGTTAATAAGAGCAGGCACTTCCGTTTATGTTGTTGGAGATTTCACTTCAATAGGTGGACAAACACGTGAATATATTGCCGAAATAAATACGGCTAATAATAACGCTACCACCTGGCATCCAAAAGCCAATGCAAGCAGTTATGCTGTTGCATCAAGCGCAACATCAGTTGTTGTTGGCGGAAATTTCACCTACCTTCAGGCTGAGTCTCGCAACTATATACTTGCAATGGATCTCACTACTGGATTGATCACAACCTGGAATGCGAATGCTAATAGTTATGTTTATACGATAATAACTGATGGTACTTCGCTTTATGCCGGAGGAATCTTCACTAGCATTGGCGGGCAAACACGAAACAGACTCGCTGCACTTAATCTAACAAATGGAAATGCGAGTATTTGGAATCCAAATTTGAATGCTGATGTTTATTCATTGAGTCTTAAGAGCACTACTATTATTGCAGGGGGTAATTTTACAACTGTTGGAAGTACCAACAGGGCTTATGCCGCTGAAATAAATCTTGCCAACAATAATGTAACCTCTTGGAATCCCCAGTTTAGCCAAGCTGTATCAAGTGTAGCTAACTACAATGGTGAAATCCTTACTGGTGGCAATTTTATTTATAGCAAATATGAAACACGGGGATATGCAATGGCAATTGACCAGGCAACAGGGCTCATTGCAACATGGAATCCTAATGCCAATAGTTATATTTATGCAATGACGCTTAGTGGCGGGAATATATATGCCGGTGGAATTTTTACATCAATCGGCGGGCAACCCCGCGACCGTATTGCAGCCCTTAATCTTACCAATGGAAATGCCAGCACCTGGAATCCCGGTGTCAATTCTGATGTTTATAGTATCGTTGGTAGCACAAACTCTGTTTGGCTTGCCGGAAATTTTACAAATGCAGGTGGCTCCGCAAGAAAGTATCTTGCAGAGATTAATACTTCTACAGGAATTGCAACATCCTGGAATCCGATGTCTAATGCAGGTGCTTATTGTTTGGCTTATGATGGTACTTCGATGGTGGTAGGAGGCAACTTTGATTTTCTAAAATCAGAAGACAGATCATATATATTATCTTACGATAATACAACCGGTTTAATAAATTCATTTAACCCGGCTTCCAACAGTTATGTATATGACATAAAAGTAGATGGTAATGCCGTTTATGTTGGTGGCTTATTTACAACAATTGGCGGCCAACCAAGAAATTATCTTGCCGAATTAGATCGTACAACAGGTTTAGCGTCCACTTGGAATCCAAACTTAAACAGCACTGTAAATACTATTGCGATTAATGGTAGTACTGTTTATGCCGGTGGAGGATTCACTATGGTTGGTACAAGTACCCGTAATCGTATTGCAGAAATTAGTCGGAGTACAGGAGCAGCAACAACATGGGATCCAAATGCGAATAGCACTGTTTCCACTTTGCTGGAAAATAATAATGTTATTTATGCCGGTGGTAGTTTTACAACGATTGGTGGTGCTACACGCAATTACCTTGCAGGAATTGATAAATCAGCAGGAACGGTCACTTCATTTGATCCCAATCTTAACTCTTATGCTTATACATTGGCAAAAGCTGCTAATACACTTTATTGTGGAGGAAGTTTTTCTACAACCAATGCAACAACCAGAAATCATTTAGCTGCTTATGACCTTACATCAGGAAATCTATTGAGTTGGGATCCCGGAACAAATGGAACAGTTTACACCATAGCTTATGCTGACAATTTTATTATTGCAGGAGGTTCATTCAGTACGGCTGGTGGACAAACAGTGAGCAACCTCGGTTTTTTACATGCTACTACAGGACTTTCAGCTCCCTGGTATCCTTCCTTTAACAGTGCCGTTTACTCACTTTTTGCCGTTGACAGTTCTTTATATATTGGAGGAGCTTATACAGCATATAATGGTAACCAACAAAATTATTATTCATCCTTTGAATTCTTAGGAGGTATTGGAACAGTTGGAATCAATACGGTATCCGGTCCAAAAGATGAATCAATAAGTATTTATCCAAATCCAGGAAATGGAATCTTAAATATTAAACTGAAAGATGTAAAAACCGGAAGTGTACTATTAACCGTATTTAATAGCATGGGATCAATGGTGTCTTCAGAAATGATAGAATCAGTTAAAGCAAATGAATCTGTGACTGTTGATTTACAACATGTTCCTGCAGGAGTTTATTTTGTAAGACTCACTCAGGATAAAAATCAGTGGAGCAATAAATTAGTTATTCAATAGAATAGTTAAGCAATTAAAAAGGCTGCTGAATATTTTCAGCAGCCTTTTTAATATATATAATAAATCAATCAATCTCTACAAATGAATCTTTATGCGTTACCATTTTTCCCAATGGTTTTACAGTGAAAGTGTCCATATCTAAGCTATTCATCAATTCAATATATTCAACAACACTATCCGGTGATACAGCTACCAATAACCCGCCGCTCGTTTGAGGATCACACAAAATATTTATTCTTGATTCATCAGCCAGTTTTATTTTATGCCCATAGCTGCTCCAGTTTCTTTTTGTTCCTCCGGGTATGCATCCTTTTTTAATGTACTCATCAATGCCATCCATTTGCGGGACATTCCGAAAGTCTATTTCAGCAGTAAGATCACTTCCTTCAGCCATTTCAATTAAATGTCCCATCAAACCAAAACCGGTGACATCAGTCATGGCATTTACGCCACTTAATTTCCCCAGCGTTGCTCCTATTTTATTCAAAGTCGTCATGCTTTGAATAGCTAACGCTAAATCTTTTTCTTCCGCCAATCCCTTCTTGGAAGCAGTGCTGATAATTCCAACACCTAATTGTTTGGTTAGAAATAACAGATCTCCTGCTTTAGCAGTATTATTTTTTTTGATATTTTTAATCTCGACTAGTCCATTTACTGCCAAACCAAAAATGGGTTCAGGGCAATCGATACTGTGTCCTCCTGCCAAAGGAATACCTGCATCAAAACAAGCCTTGCTCCCTCCTGCAACAACTTGTCCTGCAATTTCAGGTGCCAGCTTATCAATTGGCCAACCTAAGATTGCAATGGCCAAATTTGGCGTTCCACCCATGGCATATATATCACTGATGGCATTGGTAGCTGCAATGCGTCCGAATTCAAATGGATCATCAACAATGGGCATGAAAAAATCAGTGGTGCTGATCATGGCCATACCTGTTCCTAAATCATAAACGGCTGCATCGTCACGGCTGTTATTACCGACTAATAAATTTGGGTAATGCGCTTTTGTTTCGTTGTTTTTTAATATGATGTCTAAAACCGCCGGTGCAATTTTACAACCGCATCCTGCTCCATGACTGTATTGTGTTAATTTGACTTTTTCAGTGATTGTGCTCATTGTATATATAATTGTTAATGGTTAGTTGTTAATGGTAAATGTAAAATGTAAAATAATAAATGTAAAATGTAAAATAATAAATGTAAAATGTAAAACTATAAATATTATCTTGTGAACTAAACCAGAAACCAGGAACCAGAAACCAGAAACCAGAAGCCAGAAGCCCTAACCTATTCCATCCACTTCCTTAATCAAATGCGCCGCATCCATTTCAGGATTATTCCAATCGATAAAAACACGATGAACTTTTTTCATATCCCGTTGCTCATTACTATGACTGTATGTTTTATCATAATACAAAAGCAAAAGATCAAGCCATTCCGATTTATCCTCTTTCATTAAGAAGTCAACAGCTGCTTTAACGTGCTGTCCTCCCATTCTTTTTTGAAGCTTTTGTGTTTTTTCTGCCAACTGATCGGATGGAAATTCTCCATACTCTATTAAAATGCGTTTTTTTCGAATGGATGCTGATACATCCATTTCAACGACCAAGGCTTTTCGCATCTGTTCGAACAATGGATCAGGAATCTTTACAAAACCAATATTACGACTTTCATTTTCCAGCCACGTTCTTTTCTCAGCATTAATTTCTCCCATCTGAAAAGCCAATTCGTTTTCAAACATCTCCTGTGAAGGTTGCGGTAATTGTCCCAATGAACCGAATGCTGAACCTTTGTGATTTGCCAATGACTCCAGACAAATCATCTGCTCACCTTTTGATTGGATATATTTTAACATCTCGGTTTTTCCTGAGCCTGTTTTGCCACCCAAAATAACAAGGTTGCGTGGCAATTCAAATTGCCTCAGTGCCCATTGCCTGTAAGTCTTATAGCCGCCCTTTAACAACCGGACTTTAAAACCTGCCATGCTTAACAACCACGACATGATATTGCTCCTTAATCCACCTCTCCAGCAATAGATCATTATTTCGGGTGAATCAGTTGCTGCCTTGGCTTTTAAAATGATTTCATGGAAATGCGGTCCAACCAATTCAAACCCTTTGATCAATGCGTCTTGTCGTCCGTTTTTCTTAAAAGTAGTTCCAACAATTGAACGGTGCTCATTATTTAATAATGGAATATTAATCGCCCCGGGAATATGTCCCTTTATAAATTCACCTTCACTCCTGCTATCAATCAGCAATGGAGTATGCATACGGTAATGCGAAATGAAATCAGTGAAGTTTAAAAGCTCAGACAACAGAATAACATTTGGAACTGCAAAAATAACAATCGAAAGTAAGTTACCTTAAAACAACAACTGCTGTCTTACGGGACAGCAGTTGTTGAATGATGAAAAAAATAACAATTAAACGTTTCTTTTAGTTCAGGTTTGGATCTTCAGGGAAATTGGCAAGTATGGCATATTCATTTCCCATACTTCTTAAAACCTGGCTCCATAATACTTTAGGATTATCAAAAAATGTAAATTTCTTATTGGTGCTTGACACTAACCAGGCTTTTTCTTTTAATTCACCCTCTAGCTGCTTGGGCTCCCATCCTGAATAACCAGCATAAAATCTTATTTGCTCAGGTTTTATTTGTTTGGTATCAATCATAAATTTTAACTGATCATAATCGCCACCCCACCAGATTCCGGGAACAATAGGCTTAGCTCCTTTTAACTTTTCACCCAGGGTATGTATGTAGAATAAAGTATCCGTTTCTACAGGGCCGCCAAAATACAATGGCGCATCAAATTCAGGAAAATCTTCTACAGCATCATTTAAACTTACATCAGTGGGTTTATTCAGAATAAATCCTAATGTCCCTTGCTCATCATGTTCACTTAATAAAACTACAGCACGCTTGAAATACGAGTCTAATAAAAAGGGCTCCGATATTAACAAACTGCCTTGGGCGGGTTTTGAGAGCTTTTTCATTTGTTTGGGTTTTTAGTATTATACCATCAATTCTTTTAGATGTTTGTTCTTTTCAGGTCAGAATATTACATAATTGACCTGATCTATTTCTAAAAGCATGCCATACTATTTGTACTATATTAAACAATAAAAGTTTCGAAGGCTGAAAATTACATTATTCCGACCTCAGCACTTAATTCAATTGGAAAACTTTATGGCGTTTAAAATGAATCATATTGCCGTCTGACCTACTTTTGAGGTTGATTTTAATGTCATTAAATATAAACGATGGATCATCTTAAAGACCATATTCAGGGAAGCCGTCAGCAATACGATAAAGATTCTCTTTCTGAAAGCGACCTTACTGAAACGCCCTTTGAACTATTTGGCAGATGGCTTCAAATGG
>JANOXC010000133.1:0-7093 GCA_031418215.1 Bacteroidota bacterium | reverse complement strand
GAACAGCTCAGGATCATTTTCAATGGCCAATGCAAAGGCAGGTTCGCTGGGGATAAACATTAGGACAAAATCAAGTGTATTGAGATGGTATAGCAGTTGATAGTTTTTGGCGCCTAATTCCTTAATATGTTTTTTAACAGAGAGCAAATGCTCTTTTAAAAAAGTTGCTTTTAATTCATCATTCTCAGCATTGCAATATTTTTCATAAGCGGTGAAGGAAACTTTTGAATCAATCACAATGTGTTTGTTCTCGGGAAGATGAATGATGACATCCGGCTGCATCCTTCTACCTTCTTCATTCAACAGGCTCGACTGTACTTCATATTCTTTGCCTTTTGTCAAACCGGATCTTTCCAATATTTTTTCCAATATCAACTCACCCCAGTTTCCCTGTGTTTTAGATTGACCTTTTAATGCTGATGTAAGATTGCGTGCTTCATCACCAATTGTTTTATTGAGCAATTGCATTTGACCCAATTGTTCTCGAAGCGACTGGTGTTCTCGAATACGCTCTTCATGTGTTTCTTTAACACGGATTTCGAACTTCTCAATTTTTTCTTTTAAAGGATTTAATAAATCATCCAACTTCTCTTTATGTTGTTGTTGAATCCGCTGTGAATTATCATTCACAACTTTGTGAGCAATATTTTCAAACTGCTCTTTCAGCAACGAATTAAGTTGCTCCATTGTTTGTTTTTGTTCCTGAAGTTTTTCGGTAAGGTTTTTATTTTCATTTTTCCATTCTGCAATATCACCTGTTAATGACATTAATTTTTCTCTAGAAGCATCTCCAATTAATTTAAGGTTTTCTGCTTCGAGTCGAAGTGATTTAAGTTCTTGTTCCAGAACGGATTTCTCCTTATCCAAAATTGTATAAAGTGCCGGATCGATGCCCTTCATTTTTTCAAAACGGGATTTGGCAGATAACCATCCAATGATCAGTCCAATTAAGATACCAGAAAACAAAAAAACAAATTCCATATTAGCTCTATATTATACAAAGGAAAGCAAGAAAAAACAGCTTACCAAACACATTTTATTTATTGTGAAATCAAAATCAAAAGCCTTACTGAAATTGCTAATGGGAAAAAACTATTCAGAAGAGGCAGTTGCTGAGGTAAAATTCGCTATTCAATTAATCAAAAGCAGGTAGTTCATCCAGATAATCAAAGTTTTTGCCGTTGAAATGCAAACAATAATGTTCAATGCCATTGGTAATCACAATATAGGGCACCTGGAGCGTGATATTATAGCGCGCCGCTTGGTAAAAGGTGTCCTGATTGATCTGGATGTGAGGAGCTTTGCATTCAACAATCAACCAGGGTTTCCCATCACGTTGGTAAACAACAATATCTGCTCGCTGAGATAGTTCGTTGACCCTTACCATCATTTCCACACCCATAAGCGATGATGGGTATCTTTTTTCATGAATCATAAAATGAATAAAATGCTGACGTACCCATTCTTCAGGGGTTAAAGCAACAAACTTTTTTCGTACAGTGTCGAATATTTGTTTACTTTGGCCTTTCTCTTTCAGTCGAAAATTAAAAGCAGGAAGATTTAATTCAGCGTAGAAATCCATGAGGCGAAGGTAGTTATACAACTTCAGTTGAGGCTACAGGAGTAAACAAAAGGGTATCATCCCTTTAAGTTTCATTTATCGTAATTCAAGCAGCACTTCTTGTTGTTGATTTGCATTCATGTATTCAAAGGTTCATATTAATTGTATTTTTAGTTGTGGTATTCATGCCTGAATAACATTAAATAAGGTCAACAAAATACTAATCAACAATAAGAACCAACCAGCCAATGAAAAATAACATATATCCTAGCCTCTTCTTATTTATATTTTGCATTTCATTTTTTAACTATAGTTTTGGGCAAATAAATCCGGTTCTTTATTACACTTTTGATGGTACTTCTCCGAATTACAGTTGTCAAACCACTCAAATTGGAAGTAGCATCAAGGCCACAATTACTAATTCAAGCGATGCAATATTTAACACCCCGACTACGGCGCCTGTTCCAGTGGCACTATCCGCAAATAATACACATTATTTCAATATAACATCAAGCACTTCACAATTAAGATCAACTAATTTAACATCGTTAACAATTACTCAGTTATATGACCTTTCAATCGGTCAAATTACAGTTGAATTTATAGCCAAAATGAAAAAAGGTGATTTGTCGCCGTCTCAGAAAGATTATATATTTTTTTCAAGCACTACTTGTTCTAGAAGTATCAATGCCAGAATCACTTTTTTGCCCACTCCTGAAATAAGTTTTGGGTTTAAAGTAATGGATGATAGTCCACTGGGTTGGCAAATTCCAGGAAATCCAAGTGAAAAAGCATTTGAATTTAAAATTCCTTTAGATGGAAAAAACGGTGAGCGAGGGGATTTAGATTATTACTTAGATGATACGTGGCATCATTTCGTTTTTCGAATAGATACAAAAACTGGTAATCAAATTGCAGGCAGTTTATTTGTAGATGGGGAATCTCCAATAGAATTTCATTTAGTTCCTCCATCGTACGAGATGACTTTTAGTAATGTTGTATATACTTATTATGTACATGGTGATATTTTACTATCATTATGCCAAGGCACACCACAAAATCATGGCGTAGTACTTTTTCCAGACAATAGTGGTGGAACATTTTCAAAATTCAGAGGCGGTTTTGATGAGTTTGCAATATATAATCAATTACTCCCAGATGACGAAATTTGCGAGCATGCCGATAATATTAAACCAGCTAATTTAACTCATTATCAACTGGCATTAAAAACATGCAACAACTCGCTTGCAACCATTTACAATACGGTACTTGATCCTTTAGAATTTCCATCTGGACATAATAATATTATTGATCCATTCACTCCTGGTGATGTTAATAATCATACTTCAGTTGGTGCTTTAGATCCTATTGTTCAACTCCGCGCATTTCCTACAGCCAGATTTAAGAGTGGAGCAGATATGCATCCAAATATGAATTGGATGTCGGCAAGGTATATGGGAGGGTATTTTCAGGCTTCTATACTACCTCCAACAGCCGCCGCTAACAGTGTTGACATCCAGAATGAACTTGCCACTAACTGGAATTATCTATATAATATTGCTGAGAATATTGCTGATTGGAGTGCTTTTGATCCAATTCCAGCAAATGATGATTTTGCAGATGATTGGACTGATAATATAGTCAATAATTCAAAAAATTATCCCTTGTGTGCTTTAATTAATCGTCATGCTGCAGTGACTAATTTCATATCTCCAACTGGAACTAATATTCCAAGAATCGAGGATCAAACTTTAAGCCTACCCGAAAACTATTATGTAGTTAAATACAGTTCATTAACAACATGTCCTGGCTCATGTCCTAATCCCATATCTCCTTTAGGGTTCACTCAGGAAAATGGGAATGCATCAGCAACAGGGACCAAATTTTGGAATCCGGCTTTTGAACCATCGCTTTATAGCGACGATGGAATAGTCGCAAGAACTTTTTTTGAAAGAATTTATACTAAATATCCTACACTACCCAAACTGAGTGCAATTGGAGAGAACAATGAACCTTTAAGGATTACAGCTCCCTATTCAGTATCTGGAGATCCAAGTTCATCAATCATTCCTCCTATATTTAAGGACAATTGTCCTGCAATTTGTAGTTATAAAAATTACACTGGTAATGGAAATTGGACCGGGTGGCTTGGCGAAAGAAGATACTTGTTAGATAAAAACAGTTATCGTGACATTCTTTTAAATGTGCCACAATTGGGCAACCCCTTGTACCTTGAGTACGGTGTAGATGCAGACGGCGCTAACGATAATTATGCTAACAGATATTATTGGCCGAACTTTCGTCAAATTCAAACTAAGACAGCAAATTTTCAACCATACTTAAACAATTTTCATTTAGCTACTCCGGATTATTATCCTGCTTCTTCAACTTATTGGCGAGAGGTTCTTGGTGCAAGACGTGGTTGGAACTGGTTTGCCAAATCAAGAATAAAAGAGATTGCTTATGGCGATTTGCTGTTTGCGCCATTCGTCAGTGCAGGATATAGAAATAATGAGAATTACAATATCAGGCCGTCTCAGTATTTAGGGGCACTTAAATCGATAGGTATGCTGGGGGCTAATTTTTTCATTGCAGGATTCTTTAATGAAGCTCCCCAATACGGAAATGGTGTTTACCCGGCTAACCCCAAAGGCTATATTTGGCAAGCAACTACGCCGGTTTATACACAGGCAATGTTTAGTAGAGTATTTAAAGAGTTTTTTATTGATGGTCAACTTTTAGAAGGAGATATGCCAATTGATTTAACTAAACCCAATGGTCAAAAAGCGTTTTCTTTTTTAAGCGGCAATGAAACAAGGCAACTAGTCGTTATAAGATGTAATGGCAAAGATCAACTTAGTGCCAATAAATTTCTGATTTCAGGAACAATTCAACCAAACGGTAACCAGGGAAATACTTTATTAACTGATGTTGCATCAATAACTCTAAATCCTTCTGCTATTGGCAGCATAAATATGCAATTCAATGTACGTAGACAAGGAAGTGTGTATATATATGATTTAAATCCGGCTCAACCAAATAGGCCTGTCTTTTGGCAAATTGATAAATGGCATCAATATGAGCATCCTGAATGGTGGACAAAAGATTTTGATTTTGAAGCTGAAGTTATGGATAATGCAAATTCTGCCGCAAGCATAAATCCATTACCAGGCGTAAAAATTGAAACCGAAGACCCTGGAGCAGCGATTCCGCATACGCCACTTACTACAAACTTTACAAGTTTTACAAGTTATGTATCCTTTACCAATCCTGGTAGTAGCCTTGAATATAATTTTCAGCCTCGGCAGGATGGCGTCGCGAATGACTATTTTCTGTGGATAAGGGCACGAGTAAAAAGTCACGGTATTTCTGCGATGGCAATTAACGTGCATAGCCTTGACAATCCCACGAGCTTCAATCAAGATAATTACATTAATTGTATTTCAAATACGGAATGGAAATGGTTTAGAATTGATGCTTGTACTCCCGGGAATATTGAATATAGTAGTTTAAATGACGATGAGAGTTACGTTTTAGTAATTACGCCAGCAAACTCAAATCTTGAAATTGATAAGATTTATCTCGATGCTTCGGACAGTTATACGTTTAATGAGCCATATGAACCTTCATGTCCTTATGATCTCACAATTTCAAATCAGGCAATTTCCTCAGTTACAGATTCTCTTAATAATTTAAATGTTTTTATTCAAGGCACTTTAATAATTGATATGGACTATACTGTTAATGGTACTATATTTAATATGGATGCAGGGTCATCAATTGTTGTTAATTCAGGATATGAGTTTGCAACAAACAATTGTGCCTTCCAAAGCCCATGTTCAGATATGTGGGCAGGTATTGAAAATAATAATGGTGGTAGAGTAAATATTTCTAACGGAACTTCAATTAAAGATGCTATTATCGGAATTACCTGCTCAGGAACATCAATGTATAATATTCAAGGCAGCAGCTTTGACCATAATCATATTGGTCTTTATATTCATGATGGTGATTTCACCTCAAGCAGATTGGTTGGAAATATATTTTCATGTACAAATGGAAGCATTAATAAGAATCCATATTCGGGAATTAAGAACAGTTTAACCCAAGCTCAAATAGCATTATCAAATGCCGTCAAGGTTTCCATTGGAGCTGTTGGTCAGCCTAAGAATTATATATATAATTCATTTCATGGGATTGAGGCTTCAGAGAGCGATATTGTTTGCCTTAACAATTGGTTTGAAGTCCTGAATAAGCATATATATTATAAGGTAGCGGCAATTTATGGACTTAATTTTACCTACAAGGATTTACAAATTGGAAGTGAAGTTCCCGGCAGTGATAATTTCATCAAAAACTGGTACTATGGTGTAGAAGCAAATGGAATCAATTCATCGGAAATATTTAATAATGAGTTTTCAAATAATGAATTCGGTGTGTATATTCAGGGAAATGCTAACAGGCATTCGGTCAGTAACAATAAGTTCGATGCTTGTTCGAGGGGAATTACATTTCCCTTTCCTGCCGGTGCGGCTATAGATGTTACTAATAATATGTTCAATTTTAATCAAAACTATGATTTAAGGTCTTATGGCGCCGAAGCCATTAATATATATAATTTATATCATAACAATAATGCATCGGCGACTATTTCAGGCAATAAAATACATAATTATAAAGTAGGTGTTCATTTGTCTTGGCTCGATGGTGCTATAATAAATGAAAATGATTATTATACATCGATTCCAAATAATGACTTAATTTACGATCATTATGGTGTGTTGGTGCAGAATTGCGGACATGCAAGAATTCAGGATAATAAAGTTGAAAGATTATTTAATGAAAATCTTGCTTCCACACAAAGTACGGCTATTTTTGAAGATAAAATAAAAGGGCTCAGCGTAGAACTTAGTAATGATGCTGATGTTTCCGGAAATTTAATAAAAAATATGGGTACTGATATTCGGGTTTTTGGCAATTGCGCAGGTACACAACTTCATTGTAACAGCATGAATGACAGTTACCAGGGAATTAATTTTGTAAGTGCGACCATTGATAATCCTCAGGGCTCTTCTGGAGTACCAACGGATAATTCCTGGAATGGAACCTTTAATACGACTGGAATAAGTAATAAACGTGTTGCTGGGCAGGCAGCTGGTAACCCTGTGAATTATTATCATCGTAATGTATCACCTAATTTGAACTTAACAGCAAGTCAATATGATCAAACAGCAATTAACCCAATAATTACGACAGGCAACAATTGCACTACACAACTAATACAAGGAAGAGAGATTGCTGATATTGATTTACTGTTACAAATTATTAGGGATAGTATTGTTTATATTGAATTCATTGAAGAAAACAGGGCGATTGAAGATGCCTTTGCATTTAATGTTATTAAGAACGACTCAACCTTGCTCGCTGATTCCACATTTACGAGTTTCTATGGAAATCAAAATCAATCTACCCTTGGACTGATTGAAAGTATAAATGAAGCCATCATGTCTGGAGACCAAGACCTTGCTCAAG
>JANOXC010000132.1:0-54150 GCA_031418215.1 Bacteroidota bacterium | reverse complement strand
CTGTGTTATTTGTGTAAATAACTCACGGTAATGACCTTTGCGACCTTTAACAACCGGTGAGAGCAACAACAAACTTTTTCCATCGTACTTCTCCATCAGCAAATCAACAATTTGATCATCAGTGAGACGTATCATTTTTTCACCCGTATTGTAACTAAAAGCATCAGCTGTACGTGCAAAAAGCAAACGCATGAAATCGTAAATCTCTGTTACCGTCCCTACCGTTGATCTTGGGTTGGTATTGGTTGTTTTTTGTTCAATGGAAATAACCGGGCTCAAGCCGGTAATTTTATCTACATCGGGCCTTTCCATACTGCCAAGAAAATTTCTGGCATAGGCAGAAAAAGTTTCCATATAACGTCGCTGGCCCTCAGCATAAATGGTGTCAAAAGCGAGAGAGCTCTTGCCACTGCCACTTAGGCCTGTAATCACAACAAGCTTATTTCTTGGAAAACTTACATCAATATTTTGAAGGTTGTGCACGCGGGCCCCAAAAACTTCAACCATTTCTTCTTCTGAAAACATATAGTCCTTCCCCGTAAATAGGGCGCAAAGGTATGAATTAATGTTCTTTTTTAAGTGCACAGTATTGTAATGTGAATAGGAAATTAATGGTAAAAAGTGCGATTTCTTTCATTTGCTCCAAAAACCTCTAAAAGTCCAAATTTGGGCGGCTTTTGGGGTTAATTTGATAGATCCGGTATTTGCAGAAAACCATTTTTTAGTTTCAGCGTAATAAGGGATTACAATTACTATAGGGACTGAATTTGCCTGAATTTTATGTGGAAAAAAATTTTATGGTTTGCACAACTTATTCTACTGCTCCGTTTAATCGGATTTGGTGAAGTATGCGCGCAAACGGTTTCTTCATTTACTGCTTCTGCTTACAGTGGGTGTAAGCCGTTAAACATTCAATTCAGCAATACGTCCACAAATGCAGTAACCTATTCATGGAACTTTGGAAATGGGAATACTTCAAGCCAGGCCTCACCCGGTAATATATATACAGCTGCCGGAGTTTATGTAGTAACGCTTACTGCAACAGGGCCGGGTGGAACGAGTGTCGCTACAAAAACAATTACTGTTGCAGATCCTCCTGTTGCAGATTTTCATGCCAGCCAGCTTACTGCATGCCAAAATAGCGGAAGCATTAGTTTTATCAATAATTCAACTTTGTACGACTCCTGTATTTGGGATTTTGGTGATGGCTCAACCAGTAATCAGATTAATCCATATCATGTATATTATTTGCCGGGTGTTTTTTCTGTTTCGCTGATTGTATATAATTCACAGCATAATTGTAATGTAGCGCTTACCAAGAATCAATATATTACGATTCTGCCTTTGCCAGTTGTTGATATTACCACTAATGATTCAATTACCTGCAATCAAAGTAATGTTTTTAATTTTTCACCAACCGGAATAGGATTAACCCAGTGGTTATGGAATTTTGGTGATGGGACTTCTTCACTCTTAGCAAATCCTTCGCATATCTTTACTGATACCGGTTATTTTAATATTCAACTAATTGCTTCTAATTCCAGTGGCTGTACTGATACATTCGTTAAGAACAATTTTATTCATATTTATAGTAATCCAATTCCATCGATAACGCCATATGCAACAAGTGGTTGTGCGCCACTTGGAAATGGATTCACCACCAACGTTTCCAATGTGTCCAAATGCGTTTGGAATTATGGTGATGGGTTTTCAGATTCCACATTGATTGCTTATCATAATTTTAACATTGCCGGGATATATTTAGTTCAGTTAAATGTTACTTATAACAATGGATGTACCAATCAAAATTCGTTTGCATCAATTCGTGTTGACAGTAACCCTTCCTTTTCATATACAATGAACAATTATACAGGGTGCGCCCCGTTGAATGTACAATTTGTCAATTTCAATTCAACCTCGGGATATAGCTGGCTTTGGGATTTTGGCGACGGATCTAATTCAACTGCAGCTTCACCTACTCATATTTATACAGCCGATGGTATTTATACTGTTAGTTTAACTGCAACCAATCAGTATGGATGTACTTTTGGATATCCATTAAATGCCAAAGTTACAGTTAATTCCCCGCAGTCCTTATTTACAGTCGACAAGACAACAGGCTGTGCGCCACTTACTGTTAATTTCAATAATCAATCAAAAAATGGCATTCAATATTTTTGGAATTTTGGAGATGGCTTTACTTCGAACAGTGCAAATCCTTCTCATGCATATCTTCTAGTCGGAACCTATAATGTAAGCCTGATAACGATTAATAGCAATGGTTGTTCTGATACATTGATATATAATCAACCTATTTCAGTTTCATTAACAGGGAGTTCGTTTACCTCACTTTCACCTATTGTGGCTTGTGCTCCGTTCACAATGAATTTCCAGGACAACTCTACTTCCTCGGCATGGCTATGGAACTTTGGCGATGGTGCAACTGCTTCAATTGCTAATCCTTCTCATACTTATACTGTTCCTGGAAATTATATCGTTTCATTAAGTACGCAGGGGATGAATGGAAATTGCTCCCAGAACATACCTAATCTCCGCAACATTATTATTAATGGCGGAACAGCAGGGTTCACACATACAGAAACATTATGCCCGCCTTATGAAGCATTTTTTACTGATACTTCACCAAATGCAGTGGCATGGTTATGGAATTTTGATGACGGGGGTACTTCTACATTGAAAAACCCTTCACATATTTTCAGTATTCCGGGTTATCATTCTGTTACGCTGGAGATTACGACTGCTCAAGGTTGTAAAGCTTCCGTTACAAGAAACTACGAAGTATATTTTAAAGCATTAACCGCATTTATTACTACATGGGTAGCAGATACAGTATTGCCAATGTCAGTGCAATTTAATTCACATTCTGTTGGCGCCACGCATTGGTTTTGGTCTTTTGGTGATGGCGATTCATCCTTCTTGGAAAATCCGTCACATATATATAGTGTACCTGGTCCATATACATTAGCACTCACCATTTGGAATGACAGCTGCAGCCGAACATATACTTATCCGCCAATTACATTTGGAACAGGATCAGGTACGCCAGGAGGTAACCCTGTTGGAGTCATTCCGGGCACAGCGATTTATCATTGTGCTCCATATGAAGTAGATTATAGCAATCCTTTTGCAGATGCTGTAAGCTGGTTGTGGAATTTTGGAGATGGACAAACCTCGACCCTTGAAAATCCTTCACATTTATTTACAGCAGGAGGTAATTACCAAGTTCATCTTACTGTTCAAAAAGCTTCAGGCCTGAAAGACTCTGTTGATCTTCCGGATATTGTTCATATTGTAAAGTTTGCAGCAGATTTCACTATCGCTTCAACCAGTAGCTGTACTGGTACTTCTGTGATGTTAACGCCTTTAGATACCACTGCTACTTGTTCTTGGGATATGGGGAATGGTACAACCTTCAATACCATTTACCCAACTTACGTTTATACAACAACCAATTCCAACTACCTTATTTCTTTAATATCAACTGATTCCAATGGATGTGCTGCTTCGGCAAGCCAGACGTTTTATGCCAGCGAAATAAACCCCCTTACTGCAACAGTAAGCAGGACCTGTGCAGGGGACACTGTATATTTTTTAAATGGCGGGCTAAATTATAATGCTTATCTCTGGACTTTTGGTGATGGTGCTAATTCTACCCAGGCTAACCCATTTCATGTTTACCAGGATTCGGGAATATTTCAAGTGGAGCTTACTGTTAGTGATGCAACAGGCTGCTCAAAAAGCTTTATCTTGAATCAACAAATACAAGTTTTTCACCCTCAGGCGAATTTTACTATACAGAATATTACTTCCTACTGTAGTTATGTCAAAGTAGATCTGGTTAACCAATCAACGGGTGCCGATTTACTTAGCTGGGACTTTGGGAACAATCAATACAGTAATCTGCCGCAAACATCAGTCGCTTATTTTACTCCCGGTGCTTATTATATTTCACTTACAGTTAGTAAAAGTATTTGTTCTTCAACGTTTGTTTCTCAGGTGCCTGTTGTGATGCCGAATCTTATTGCTAATTTTACTTATTCACAAAATTCATTTTGTGCACCGCTCACTCAAAATTTTACTGATTTAAGCACCGATGCAGTGAGTTGGAAATGGCTGTTTGGTGATGGGTTTAGTGACACGGTTCAAAACCCTATTCATATATACAATCAATCACCGGCAGCACCATTAACACTAACAGTTAAAGATATATATGGCTGTGTTAAGACAATCAGCAAGCCAAATTTAAACATGACGAGTGCCTTATTTAGTTTAAGTTCAAGTAGTGGCTGTGTTCCCCTTACTGTTTTCTTTAATGATTCATCCACCAATGCATTGAGCTGGGCTTGGGATTTTGGTGATGGAATCTCTTCCAATCTTCAGAATCCTGTTCATCAGTACGGTTTCAACGGTGTATATACTGTGAAGCTCATTGTAGAATCGACCTTTGGATGCTTTGATACTTTAGAAATTGATTCAATGATACATGTAGGATCAATACAAGCCAATTTAAGTGCGGATAAAGATTCAGGATGTGCGCCATTACTTATTCAGTTTGCAGATAATTCATTAAATGCAACAGGGTGGTATTGGGATTTTGGTGATGGTAATTTTTCCAACCTTCGCACTCCGGCTCATGTCTTTAATACTCCCGGCTCATACCAGGTAAAACTCGTAGCCTCAGATTCACTGGGGTGTTCGGATACATTGATGATGCCATCACCCATTAATATACATGGTTCGATACCTCTTTTCACGGTAGTTCAGCCAACCGGATGTACACCCATGTCATTTGCGGTATATAATCAATCTATTGGAGCCGTTTCATGGGAATGGAATTTTGGAAATGGTGTGACAGATACCATTGAGAATCCGGTTTACTCATTTACTGTTCCGGGTACTTATACTGTTTCATTATTAACAAAAGATTCTTCCGGTTGTGTATCTACTTATACTTCACCCGTCGATATTGAAGTAATTCAAAGTGCAATAGCTAATTTTTCAATTCAAGAGATAGAGGGCTGTACACCTTTTATTCTTGATGTAATTAGTCAATCGCAATTTTATGATTCTTTGGTTTGGAATTTTGGAAATGGAAATAGCTCATCTTTGAATAATCCACAGAATATATATAACACTGCAGGGGTCTACAATTTGAGCCTTATTGCTTATAGTAATTTTGGCTGTAATGATACAATAATTTACCCTGACCCAATCAAGGTTCATTTACAGCCTTATGCTGGGTTTACTGTAAGTGATACCATAGGTTGTATGCCATTTGGTATTCAATTTAGCAGCAACTCGACAAATTTGGATTCGCCGACTTATAGTTGGCAGTTTGGAAATGGGGACACTTCCAATCTTGCAAATCCATTTTTAACATATTCTTCAGCTGGTACCTATAATGTTTCATTGCTTGTTGTTAATAATGGTGGTTGTGAATCGGAGGTCAATATACCGGGATTAATTAATATATATAATCCATTGCCACCACCCCCTGCCTTGCTATATAGTGTATCAGTTTCGGATACGAACCAGGTAAGCATAAAATGGCATACCATTAATTTGAACGATATTGATTATTATATATTATACCGACTAAACATAATTAATGGGTTATATGATAGTATTGCAACTATGCCACATATTAGTACTGTTAATAGTGTAGTACAGTTGGTCCAAGATAATGGCGCAAACACTAATTTACACACCTATACATATAAGATTTTAGCCATTGACAAGTGTGGAAGCAGGGTTGCACTACCTGATCTCACAGCACATACTACCGTTTTCCTAAGTGGGTCAAACAATGGAGGTTGGATTGATTTAAATTGGAGTTCTTATGTTGGATGCAATGTTTCAAAATACAAAATTTACCGATCAGATGATAATGGTATTACATTCAATTATTTGGCAGAAACCGGAAATTCGACTTTGAATTTTACTGATACAACTAGTTACTGTCCTTTTGTTTATCAATATAAGGTTGAAGCTGTCGGAATTTGTGGCGAGAATGCTGCAACAGGATTAAGCAATATTGCTTTTGTTGACCATACTTCTTATAGGTGGGAGCAAATAAATGATATTATAAGAGCTACAGTTGTTGAAAACCGGTATATATTAGTTGAATGGGCTCCAACATCCTTTATGCCCCAAACAGTTATTGGATATGATATTTTCCGATCCACTGATAATATTAATTTCCCGTTTTATAAAAGGGTAAATAGCTTGCAGAATTATTATGAAGATCGTGATGCAAGCATACAACGGCATAGCTACTACTATAAGGTAACAGCTGTTAATTTTTGTGAGAATAAAAACCCTTTTGGCTTGCAAGGAGCTTCAATTTTACTCAAGGGTGATTTTGACAGTAATGGAAAATCACTTCTAAGATGGACGCCATATATGGGATGGAACAATGGTGTGGATCATTATGAATTGGAAAAGATGACAGAAAATGGTGTTTGGGAACTAATAAAGACAACAGACCCTAATACAACAGAAGCAGAGGACAATCCTTATTAACTATCCAAAGTTATTTTTTTCTTCCTTGAATTCGTAGCATGTTCGATGGCTACGTTCAATTCATAACCAACAAGTAGTACAAAAGAATTTAAATATATCCAAATCAGAATAATGATGAGAGTTCCAATGGAACCATACACTTTATTGTAGCTTGCAAAATTAGTAATGAAGAAGTTAAATCCTAACGAGGTTAAAACGACCAGTAAGGTTGCTAAAGTAGCACCGGCATTAATAAAAAATATTTTTTTACGATGGGAAGGACCAAAAAAGTAAAGCAGGGAAATACCACAAAAGAATAATGATACTACAACCAGCCATTTCAGCCCTTGCAATAAAAAGTATTGAATATTATTGGTTAGTAAATGATGTTTTACCAAGAATGAAATAGCAACTTCATTCAATAGTAACAATGTAATAGCCAGGAAGGAGAAAAGGGCCAACATGATAGTAAGACCAATTGCAATAAGGCGCTGCTTATACATTGAACGTTGATGCGAGCCGTGGTATGATTTATTAAACCATAAAATCAATGTTAAAACACCATCTGCAGAAACAAATAAAGCGAAGAGAAATCCAAAGGATAGCAGGCCACCTCTTTGATGACTTACAATATCTTCAATGGTAGTATAAGCGGCATCGTAAGTACTTGCCGGTAAAAACTCACGAAGCAACTGTAAAACCTGTAGCTGAAAGTCTTCAATAGGAATATAGGGGATAAGGGTAAAGAGAAAAATAATAGTTGGGAAAATCGTGAGGAATAAACTGAAGGCAACTGCTCTTGCCCGGGTCTGTAAATCATTTTCATTAAACCTTTTTAGGAAGAAAACAATCACATCAAAAATAGGGACACCGTTAAAACCGGGTATAATTATGGTTTTTATCAACGCAATGATTCGCTTCAGAAAAGGGATCTTTAACAAATAGTTGATTATCCTCGCTTTCATTTCCATTTGGTTATGTATTAATTGAAAGCTTTTAGACTAAGGTCGAGGTTAGGTGCTGAATGCGTAATGGCGCCACAGGAAATAAAATCTACACCTGTTGTTGCATAAGTGCGTATATTATCTATTGTGATCCCTCCGGAAGCTTCTGTTTCGAAAGTTCCGTTAATTATTTTAACAGCTTCTTGCAAATCGGGAATGCTGAAATTGTCAAGCATGATACGATCTATATTTCCAACATCAAGAACTTCCTGAACTTCTTTAAAAGAACGGGTTTCAATTTCAATTTTAAGAGTCAATTCATTTTTTTTTAAGTACTCATTCGCTTTTATTATTGCTTGCTTAATGCCACCGGAATAATCAACATGATTATCTTTAATCATCATCATATCAAATAAACCGAAGCGATGGTTTTGACCACCACCAATTCTTACTGCCCATTTTTCAATTTGCCGAAAAAGAGGAGTCGTCTTCCTTGTGTCAAGCAGTTTTGTATTCAGCCCACTTAATTGATCAACATATTTTGACGTCAATGTAGCTATGCCACTCATTCGTTGAGTGCAATTGAGCATCAGGCGTTCAGCAGTAACGATAGAGCGGCTTGGGCCTTCTACATGCAAGATAACATCACCATACTTAATTGTTTCGCCATCATTAATAAAAACTGTTGATTGAAGCGCAGGATCTACATGATGAAATATCATTTGCGCCAGTTCGACACCTGCTGCAATACCATTATCCTTCACAAGTAATTTTGCTTTACCAAAAGCTTCTGATGGAATACAAGATAATGATGTATAATCCCCAGCGCCGATGTCTTCAGCTAAAGCAAGTTTTATAAAATCATCAATGTTCATCATGGCAAATAAAATAATGCCACAAAGAAAAGGCTATTTTTTTTAATAATAGTAAGTATTGAAATTCAACATAGTTATTCCGGCATAAATCGTAATTCATAAATCAGAAAATTACCGGAAACTTGTTTTACGTATAAGTAAACCCTGAAAGTTTTGCCTTGAGTGGTAACTAAGCTGCCAATGGCATATTTTGCTCCCTCTTTTGAGAAACCCTGGTGAATAATGGAAAAAGAACCTGGCTTATTAACAACAAAAAAGTCACGCAATACTTGTTCAGCTTGCGCTTTACTATATGTATTTTCCTGGTTACCGACGGTAAGATCAATGCTGGTGTTGAAATTTCTCGATAAAGATTTTACATCGCCTGTTTTTATGCTTGCGGTAATATCATCAAAGATTTCCGAGTTTTTTGCATTTAAATGAAGGATGGTAATGAAAAGAAAGACAAATGATAAGGTTTTTTTCATGGCCGGTTATTTCACAATTACTAAGCCAAAGGCTTCTTTTTTTGATAAAACCACAATCTGCCAGACAGTTCCAGGAAGACAGATTGCATCTGCTTATCAGGCATTATGACAAATATAAGGTTTAAAAGCGAAAAAAAAAGTTTTTGGAGGTATGTTTTGCACCAAATTTTCTACAAGTAAAATCATACTTTTGTTAATAAAGGTTAAATTATTATATATACTGATGAATATTAAATTTTTGGTAATTGGTAAAACAGAGAATTCCTATTTAAAAGAGGGGATTTTAGACTACCAACAACGTCTTTGTCGTTATGTGAATTTCGAAATAGAGGAAATCAACATAAAAGGAAACATGATTAAACGTGAGGTGTTGTTGCAGAAAGAAGCAGAGAAAATTCTCGCAGCATTAAAACCTGCCGATAAGGTTATTTTACTGGATGAAAAAGGCGAACAATATACTTCGGTAGGATTTTCGAAGAAAATAGAGACTTTTCAACATCAAAGTATATCCCGGTTAGTAATTATTTGTGGAGGTGCTTATGGTTTTGATGAGCAAATCTATCAACGGTCGAATCAATTATTATCGCTGTCCAAAATGACTTACACGCACCAAATGGTTAGGTTGATTTTTTTGGAACAGTTATATCGCGCTTTTACTATTATAAAAAATGAAAAATATCATCATATTTAACTCAGGAGTTGT
Source organism: Bacteroidota bacterium (assembly GCA_031418215.1). Taxonomy (GTDB): domain Bacteria; phylum Bacteroidota; class Bacteroidia; order AKYH767-A; family OLB10; genus JANOXC01. The sequence continues at coordinate 44,639 of JANOXC010000132.1, read as the reverse complement.
TTGTATACACCATCATATATCTCTACAGCACGTTGTAGCGAAAAATATTTTTCACCAACTTTCCTGATTTCGTCACTTTTCGGAAATGCGTTTTTTTGTATTTCGTTGATCACCTCTTTGTAATTCATCTCATCAAAAGAATTGACAATCCAGCCACAGTGATTATTTGACATAAAATAATCGTTATCCCCAACACCACTATTACTAATTATCGGAAGGCCAGTTGCCAGCGATTCGCCAAGCTTTGTAGGGGAAGATGCTTTTTTAGAAAAACCAGGCCTGATAAAAAATATGCTTGCGGTCGATATTAACAGCAAAGGCGGGATTTCATTTCTTTCTGCTGCTATAATACGAATAGAATCCGGTTTTAAATCCTTAAGAAATGCAGCATTTAAAATGGTCTCCGGATTTTCTTTTGTAATAAATAGAAAACAAGCATCGTTCATTTTCTGTTGCAGTAATTTAAAAAAATCAAGCATTTCATTCAGCATATACCATGTTCCGATACTGCCTAGATAACTTAAAACAAATGACTGTTCATTCAAGTTCAATTTTTGCTTCAGCTTATTTAGCTCATTTTTCGGGTAATTTAGCGGGTTAAACAAATGTAAATCTACGCAACATGGAATTATTGTTACCGGAGCCGGTTTTTTTGACAAAGGTATTTCCTCTTCAATTATTCTTTTCCCTTCATGCGTCAGACTGATTATATGATCGACAGATGTTATAAGCTGTAATTCATTTTTTTTAATGAATTTATAGATTAAGCGGTAGGTTAAATTAGATTGTGGCCATAGTCCACCTTCTACTCTTTCATCAGCCCAAAATCCACGCATGTCAAATAGTATTTTCGATGGATATTTTCTTTGCAGTTGTTTACCAATCAAGGCAGATAAAGTACTTCTGCAATGGATTAAACTTATTTTTTTATCCCGCATAATAGTAACTGCTATATAATACATTTTCGCCAAATTGTAAAGAGTTGAAATCACTGGCGGATTTTTATTATAGCTTACGGGTGCCCAATTTATTGCACTTTTATCAAGAATAGATTGTATAGTAGCTGAGTGGCGTAAAAAGCGTTCTTTTTTTTCGCAGCTTAAAATAGTAATATAATATCCCATACTTGATAAGCCAACCAGATATGGAATTATTTGTGATTGCCCCAATGGATCTGTTAGGCCATCATAAGAAATAAATAAGATATTTTTTTGGCTATTCATTTAATTGCACCAATCATAAAAATTGATTAGCTGTTTTTTATTAGCCATTTATGTAAGACTATTAATAACCATAATCTATTATATAGATAATCTTTACCTGTTTTAAAGCCCTTAAGAATTGCTTGCACTTCTTCGTAATTAACAACGTTAAATCGTTCGATAATAGTTTTGTTGAGGTTTTCCTCTATCAGGTAATTTAACTCATGATGAAGCCATTTGTTTAAAGGGATTGCAAAACCCTGTTTTGGCCGGTCGAATAATTCCTGCGGAATATATTGGTAAAGGATCTTCTTCAAAATGTATTTGGGAATTCCGTTTTTAAATTTCAGATCAGGCGATAGGTTCATTGCAAATTCAATGACACGATGGTCGAGATAGGGAACTCTTGTTTCAATTGAGTAATGCATGCTGGCCCGATCAACTTTGGTAAGAAGGTCATCCTGCAAGTAAAATTGAAGGTCAAATAATGCTTGCTGCTCCATGGCATTGAGTTTACGTTCCTGCAAACTACTGTTGCCGGCTATTGATCCACCACTGTTAGAAAATGTATCAGCTGCTACACGGAGGTGATCTAGTGAGCGTGGCAAATAATAATCGCTATGCAGTATTTTGCTCAATTCATGTTCAGAAAAAAGATATTGTTCTTGTGAAAAAATATGACTTTTTAGATTAACAGATTTATTGAAATCAAGTAATTTACCAATACGCTGGTAGCGTGATCCCATGTTAGATAACATCCATGCGGCAGGTTTCCGTAACGATTTATAAATAGGATTCTCCATTCGGCTCGCCCATTTGTAGGCACCATAACCATAAAATAATTCATCGCCTCCTTCACCGGATAATGTTACTGTTACATATTGTTTTGCCAATTTTGAAACCAACATAGTTGGTATTGCCGAAGCATCAGCAAATGGTTCGTCGTAAGTATCGAAGACAGATTCTATAAGATCAATAGCGTCGCGATAGGATACAATAAATTCATGGTGATCGGTGCCCAGGTATTTGGCCACAGCTTTTGCATATTCGGATTCATTATGACTGTTTTCTTCAAATCCAATGGAGAAGGTATTCACTTTTACAAGTGAAACGCCTACTGCTTGCGCTGTCACCAAACTTGAGTCAATCCCTCCGCTTAAAAAAACACCAAAAGGAACATCACTTTTCAACTGGTACTGTACAGAACTAATGATAAGGTCTGATAGCTTTACCAAGGCTTCTTCCTGGTCGTCGATGACCTTGTTACTCAACGCACCTTTAATATTCCAGTATTTTTGAACCTCCAATCCGTTTTTGTTCACTTTTATCCAGCTTCCTGCCTGCATTTTATGAACATTTTCATAGATGCTCAAAGGAGTAGGGATATAACCTAAATGCAAGTAATTATTGATTGCCGATTTATTAATGCGAAGGTCGATTTGCTTTAAAAGCTTAAGGGATTTTAATTCAGATGCAAAGGCAAAATTTTTGCCGTCCCAGAAATAATAGACCGGCTTAATGCCAATTCTGTCGCGGAACAAATAAAGTTCATTAGTGACTTTATCATATATGGCAATGGCGAACATGCCATTTAACTGTTGTACAAAATCAACGCCCTGCTGAGCAAATGATTCGAGGATCACTTCTGTATCACTGGAAGTTTTTAAAACAATGGGGCTGTTGGCGGCTGATGGTGATTTTAAGCTGGCTCCAATTTCCCTGAAATTGTAAATCTCTCCATTATAGATAATCATAAAACGGCCATTCGCAGAGGCCATTGGTTGGTTAGCTCGAGCCGAAAGATCGATGATACTCAATCGAGTATGGCCCAATCCACAGATTTCATCCTGAAAAAATCCTTCAGCATCCGGCCCTCGATGATGCAAAGTATCGGTCATGGATTTCAAATCATCCCCTGAAAAAAAACCATCATGCGAATAAAATCCTGCTAAGCCACACATACTATTTATCTCTTAAGCAACATTACAGTAAATAAACCAATTGTATCTCATTTCAAGCGGTGAATTTCAGAAAAAAACACAATTTAATCGTTGCCTGCCATACTTTAGGCAAAAATAAAATGATTACTTTCGACCTTGATAAATTTTTTTGGAAATGATGATTTGGATAAAAGGTGATCTGATTGTTTTAAATCTATCGGTGGATGAATGTTTAAGAAAATTATATGTCGGTATTTTTGAACCAAGAAGTCGTTATTTAGCAATTTTTCCTTTAGAGCGCAATAAACCGGGGAAACATTAATATGGCTGTTTATATTCCCTTTAACAAGCCCTATATGACGGGCCTCGAAACAGCATATATAAAGGATGCGGTGAATTCAGGGAAAATTTCCGGCAATGGGGTTTATACTAAAAAATGCCATCAGTTTTTTGAACAGCGCTATGGGTTTAAAAAAGCATTGTTAACCACTTCCTGCACCGATGCCTTGGAAATGGCGGCCTTGTTGATCAACTTGTTGCCTGGCGACGAAGTTATCATGCCTTCTTACACTTTTGTTTCTACTGCGAATGCTTTTGTATTAAGAGGCGCGAAAATAATTTTTACAGATTGTCATGCAACCCATCCTAATATGGATGCAGAACTTATTGAAGGGCTTATTACACCAAAAACGAGGGCCATTGTTGTTGTGCATTATGGTGGTGTTGCTTGCGACATGGATTTGATCATGACGTTGGCTGAAAAACATAATATATTCGTTGTGGAAGATGCGGCACAGTCAATCGATGCTTTTTACAAAGGAAAACCATTAGGAAGCATTGGCCATTTGGCCGCCTTTTCTTTTCATGAAACAAAAAATATTATTTCCGGTGAAGGGGGTATGCTTGTTATTAATGATGAAAGGTTTGTAAAACGTTCTGAAATTATTTGGGAAAAAGGTACCAACAGGGCAGCATTTTTCAGGGGAGAAGTCAATAAATACGGATGGGTTGACATTGGATCTTCGTTTTTGCCTTCTGAAATTGTTGCCGCATTTTTATATGCACAATTGGAAAATATTGACGATATTCAAAGACGCAGAAAGGAAATTTGGTCTGTTTATTATGATAAGCTCGAGGGTTGTGCAAAAAAAGGCAAGTTTCTATTGCCCACCATTCATGAAGATGCAACAAACAATGCCCATATCTTTTATCTGGTATGCAATAGCCTTGAAGAAAGAACAGGTTTGATTAATTATCTGAAGAAAAAAGATATCCTTGCCGTATTTCATTATATATCTTTACATAGTAGTGATTTTTATAAAGAGCAGCATGGGCAACGTGCGTTGCCATACTGTGATTCTTTCACAGATAAGCTTGTCAGATTGCCTATGTATTATGAACTTACGAATGACCAGGCTGCTTATATTTCTTCTTGTATAGTGGAGTTTTACAATTCACAAAATATTATAGAGAGATAAAATGTGGGAATTTACCAGTATAACCGACTTTTTGCTTGGGCCGATTGTTTTAATAATGATTGTTTTATTTGCCAAGATGTATGTTTCTGCCAAGATTCAAAAGCATCCTGAGTATAAATATTTCTTCCCGGGACTAGTAGCCAAACTGATTGGCAGTCTTGGTTTATGGTTTGTATACACATTTTATTACCCGGGGGGTGATACTTTTCAGTACTTTGTAAGTTCGGTAGACACCATTAATCTGTTTTCAGTAAATCCTTACGGTTTTTTTTCTATGTGGCTGGGACCACATGATCTTGCGAAGACTGCCTTTTTTGATCAGTATGTTCGGGCACCATTTTATTATAAGGATCCAAACACATACTTTGTTGTTAAGATGATCATACCTTTGGCCATCCTATCTTTTAAAAGTTATATCGTTTGCAGTTTGCTGTTGGCTACCGTTTCATTTTTTGGAATATGGAGCCTCTACAAGATATATATACAGGAATATCCCGAGATTAAAAAGGAACTGGCTATAGCTATTTTCTTTGTGCCTTCTGTTTTCTTTTGGGGATCAGGTTTGCTCAAAGATACAATCACATTGAGTATGGTTGGGTTTTATGTGTCCTCTTTTTATAAATTGTTTATCAGGAGAAATCAAATGTTCAAAAATTTACTAGGGCTTATAATTTCATCTTTTATCATTTTATCAATCAAACCATATATATTGATTGGATTAGTGCCCGGCTCCTTATTTTGGATAATCAACAGGGTATTAAGCTCAATAAAGGGCGAGGTATTGCGATTTTTTTCAGCACCTGTACTTATTTTTTTGATCAGTGTTTTTGGTTATGCGCTATTGGTTAGTATTTCCGGCACCTTGGGCTCTTATTCTGTTGATCGTGTTTTAAAAAGAGCGTCTGAGGTACAGTATGACTTAAAGCAGGATTACTATCATGGAAGTTCTTTTGACATTGGTACTTATGAGGCAAATATTTCATCAATGCTTTTATATGCTCCTGCAGCAATAAATGCTGCGCTTTTCAGGCCATATATATGGGAAGCAAACAACATTGTAATGTTTATTTCTTCAATTGAAAATTTCATTACGCTATTTTTCACCTTAAGGGTATTGATGTTTACTCGATTGTTTTTGTGGGTCAAGTACCTGATGACACATCACCTGCTTACTTTTAGTATCATTTTTAGTTTATTCTTTGCATTTTCAGTTGGAATCTCTACTTCTAACTTCGGAAGCCTTGTTCGTTATAAAATTCCTGCCATCCCATTTTTTATTTCAAGCTTATTTATTATCAGACATTTAAGGCAAAAGGAAATTCAATTTAAGAAGGGTAAGGAAGCAACGCAATTCACCCAACCTGAAATGAACAACATGATTGAAAGAGGTGTTTAAGCAGCAAATAATTCATCGGCACCAAAAATTATCTTGTGCATTTTTAAGTAGAGGGGTATTTTAAATTTGCTAAACCCATCTTTCAAATTATTTATTGATAACTTTTTTTGAATATAGCTTTTATGTTTGATAAAATAGATGTTGATCTTTTAATTATTGCTGCTATCTTAAAAATTAACAGTTTGAACGAGCAAACAACTTCAATAAGATCAATGATACTTCCAGGCAAAGCAAGATTTTGACAGTTGAAACTTAATTTTTGTTTTAGAAATCGGGCAGGTGTTTCTTTTAGAATTCGAAAAAAAAGGAAACTTGCTTAAAACCTAATTTCATTTACAAAATTGCCTTATTTAGTTTCTGAGAAAGGGGAAGCCAAAAAACAATTTAATTTAAGCAACATTCCTTTTATTTGTTATTTGTTGCTTAAGTAAAAAGAGGCTAAAGGCAGCAGGAATTAAGAGCAATAAATCTGCATGAAGGAAATAACGCATTTCAAGATGCCTAAAGGAGAAACACATAAATCCATACCATCCTACTACATAAAATAAGATGATGAAAAAGAGATCTTTGTTTATCAGATTATTCTTGCCTGCTAGAAATAATCCTGCAAATCCCAATATTAACATTAATGACCTATAACCAAATAGGGTAGTGGCAACTATTTTTTTTATGACTGAGTTTTTTTCACCGTGTAAAGAAGATTTAAAAAATGCTTTTTTAAAATTGCCCGCAGGGACTTTTACATAGTAATTTAATTTATTTCTTTCTTTTTGTTTTTGAGTGAGATAGTCAAAACCTGATTTGATTTGTGAATCACAATTTTGTTCAGGTGGTATTAGTTGACCCTTGTTTCTGCCGTAATATCGAAAATAACTAACGCCTGTTCCGCACTTTTTGCATAAATTAGAAAGAGAATCCAGCAATACACGATCTGACTCGTCAATTATGGCCACATCAGGCCAAGTAACTTTTTGTCCATCTAATATTTGAGAAGATTGAGGTTCAGTATCTACTTGTGTGGCACCAAGGAATCCCATTAATGAAAAATAATCTTGTGACCAATGTCCTCCAACATTAACATCCTGTGTAAACACGATCCTATTTTGATTCACATAATTACGTATCGGCCACAAGCCATAACTTAGTAAAATACCTAGGGCAAAGAAAGAAGCTTGTCGTAGTAAAATACTGAATTTGCTTTTTGAAATTAATATTGCAAGTAAGAACAAAGGAAGTAGCGGAAGGCATTGAAGGCGACATAAAGCAGCTAATCCTGTATAGAATGCAGCCCAGAAAAATTTCCAATTTTTACCCTCCTTGATGAAATAATACAATCCGAGAAACATGAAAAATACACTTAAAGACTCTGCATATAGAATGGGAACCCAAACTATTATAAAGGGATAAGTAGCGTAACAGAAAGCCGATAGATTGCTAAAGAGAATGTTTTTTGAAGTGATCAGTGTAATCTTATATATTAAAAGTATAGTGATGACATCAAAACCAGTCTGTGCCCAGATTAAAATTTTATAAGTAAGGGTCAGCTCTTTTCCGGCTAACAAATAGGCAATTCCCATAGCAAAGGAGTAACCTGGCGGTCTGAAGAACTTGCCATTTTCAACTGCCATGTCGGCAGAGTAGATACCGTTATTGAGGAGATTTAAAAAGGAATTCATCCAGCTTAATGTGTCCCCACCCATCAGCCAAAAATCCTCTTTACCATAGTAAATCGCACCCCCTTTGATAATAAATAAAATCCTGAGTATAATGCCAAAGAGCATTATCCAAGTTATAGGTTTGAAGAAAGAACTAATTTTGGAGATAGCTTTTTCCATTGCAGTCAAAAATAATATATTTCAAATCAATTGTACTATTGATTCAATGGAATGGTAAAACGACTAGTAAATAAGGACTTTCATTCAGTTAAGTAAGGGATTCGATTGCAATGGTGTTAAAATTTATTGTTGTTTTTTCTGTTTCATTCAAGTACAGGACATAGATTCACCTTGATCGGAGTAATTTTTTATTGATTACTGCGTTCGCGATTTCAATAATAAAGCCATCCTCCATCATGAAGAAGATAAATCTGGGTGGTTTACATATTAGTTAGCATTCGTGTCTCAAGTTGATTATTTTCTATTTGATTCATAATAGCCGGGTAGTAGTGTTTATTTATTTTTGAACTATTTGATTGTCAGATTGATTATCAGTCTTGAAGTTTTAATCCGGGTTATTTAAAGGAGTTGATGGAATCCATTTGTTAATCTGTCTATTAGTCTTATTCAGTAAGGTAAAAGGAGTCGATTTTTCCTGCTCAACGTGAATTCACTATTATCTTCTTCTTTTTGAAAAGCGATTCATAATTTCATAGGAATAGCTTTATTTATTAAAATAGTCGATTTTGAAATATATATTTGCTTCCTTATCTATAAGCTTGGTAAGTTATTTACGGTTGAGTTTTCTTTAAAATTAGTAGGCTTGTCTTTTTCTCAAAATTAAATACTTGAATTAATTACAAATCTTCGTTTGGTAAGCGCTTCTGTAAAAAAACGTTGATTGATAGCGCATGAAAAAGTAGAAAATTAAAACAAATAAATTGGGCACCTCCCGCAGCGTAAAAGTCCTGCTTTTAACTTTTGGCAATGGTATAAACATCTTGATGAATTTCATCATGATGCCATATTTGGCCCGTTCCCTAAGCTATATTGAGTACGGAACCTATGGGCAGGTGCTGATGATCAATGCCTTAATGCAGGTAATCTTTACATTTAGCCTAAATCAAATGGTAAACTTGATTTTTGCTGAAACAAGTAATGACAGGAAAAAATCGTTTGCTACCTTTTTTTATCTGTCCTTAGTTACTTCTTTAGCTGGTGTAGTTGTGCTTTTTTTGGGCTCTTCCATTATTTCGAGTTGGTTTGATAACCCGGAGCTGCGCAGCTTACTGATTTATTCGGGATATTTTCTTTTCGGACAAATTATATTCAGTGTTTTTTATTCCATGATGATTTTTCATGATCGGATAAAACAGGCTAGTGTGCTTCTGATATTTTCAAACTTAGTAAGGGTATTTTTAATTTTTATTTCAATTCATTTTTATCATTCCCTTGATAAGGTTATTCTTTCCTTAAATGTTGTGAGTATCCTTCAAGTCCTGATGGCACTGTATTATTTACCCAGAGATATTATTGCTTTTAAAGGATTTGACAGCGTTATTGGTAAAAAAATACTTAAAAATGCATTTCCGCTTACTTTAAGCGGCATTACTGAAAGAGGTGTTTTTTATATTGACGGAATAATAATAAGTAGCATGCTTACTACAAGTGATTATGCAGTATATCGCGCCGGTGCGTTTGAAGTACCATTTATCTCTTCCTTGTATGGTTCGGTAAGTAGCATAATACTTCCCGAGGTGGCGCGATTTTATAGAAAAGGCGATTATAAAAGCATCGTAGAGCTGAAACAACGAGGTATAATTGGCAATGCTTGTCTCATCTATCCGGTACTGATCTTCCTGCTTTTTTTTGGAAAGGCATTAATTACCTTTTATTTAACGGAGAAATACGAAGCCAGTGTAGCAGTTTTTGCAATTTTTAATCTTGCCCTTTTAATCAGAGTGAATGATTATCAGGACATTCTCATTGTTTCCGGGAGAACTAGATATATTTTCTTTTACAGTCTCGTCTTGTTTCTTTTTAACCTGGTCACAAATTATATCCTAATAAGATATTTTGGAATCATTGGAGGAGCAATAGCCTTTATTGCATTTTTATTTATGTACGCCGGGTTGCTAGCAATCAAGAGTGCTTCTACGGTAAATTCAACCATGAATAACTTCTTTGAATACAAGAAACTGGCAACAATTGTTGTCATTTCACTGCTTTTTATACAACCTTTTTATTGGACCTATCACTTGTTGAACTTTAACATTATTTTTGTAATTGGAAGTGGTGCAGTTTTCCTTTTATCTGTTTATGGTTTTTTATGGAAAAAGAAATTGTTGGACAACCAATTGTTGAATCAGCTGGCTGTTAAGGTTCGGCTATTAAAGAATAAGGATGATGCTGGGTCTTAGATTGTTACCTCGTTTTTATAAGCTGATTGGTCGAGAATATTATATAAAAATAAACACAGGCCAATTATTGCTAAATTTCATTGTTCAAAGGGTTTTTAGATTGAACAGTGAGGTTCCTTTTTCACTTCACTATACATCGCGAATCCAAGGGATTAAAAACATTAAAATAAGTAGTAATGAAACACTGATTTCTTGTGCAGTAAGCGGTGGCTGTTATTTTACGGCTTTTGAAGGAACTGAATTGGAAATAGGTGAAGGTACTTATTTCGCTTTTAATGTTTGCCTTCAAACAGGTAACCACTTAGCCATGACTTTAGACAAATATGAAACAGCGTCGATAAAAATTGGCAAAAATTGCTGGTTAGGCAATGGTGCTGTTGTTGTTGCCGGAGTGACTATAGGAGATAATGTTGTGGTTGGAGCAAATTCTGTTGTTACACATTCATTCCCTTCAAATGTTATTATAGCCGGTGCTCCTGCAAAAATAATCCGGGAACTGACTCCCAACTAAATAAAAAATACAACTTAAGAAATGTGTGGCATTGCAGGAATTATAACTTTTAACGGAGAGCGCGTTTTACAAAGTGATCTTCAATTGATGACTGATGAATTGGTTCACCGTGGTCCTGATGGAGAAGGGTTCTGGTCCAATAAAGATGCTACAGTTGGTTTTGGTCATAGGCGTTTGTCAATTATCGACCTAACGGAAACGGGACAACAGCCAAAGCATTACAGTAATGGGAGGTATACTATTGTATTTAATGGGGAGATATATAATTATATAGAATTAAAAGAAGAGTTGAAAAGATATGGTTATAATTTTAATTCAACTTCCGACACTGAAGTCTTGCTTGCATTGTATGACAGAAATAAAGAAAAATGCCTTGATTATTTAGATGGTATGTTTGCTTTTGCAATTTGGGATGAACAAGATGGGCTATTGTTTGCCGCAAGAGACCGTTTTGGTGAAAAACCATTCTACTATTATGTTGATGAAAGTCGGTTCATTTTTGCCTCTGAAATAAAAGCATTGAGAAAAATCGAAAGTAGAATAGATATTAATATTTCTAAAGTGCAACGATTTCTTAATGAAGAAAAAAATGATTTAGGAGATGATTCATTTTTCAATCATGTCCAATATATTCCGGCAGCAAATTATCTGATAATTAAAGATAAAAAATATACTTTACATAAATATTGGGAGATTGATTTATATAAACGAACCAGGTATGTAAAAACCGATCAGTATTACGAACGGTTTTATGAACTATTCAGCCGTTCAATAGTACGCAGGCTTCGGTGTGATGTAACTGCAGGCAGCAGCCTTTCAGGTGGAATTGATTCCTCATCAGTTGTATGCACAGTCAATAAACTTGTTCATCGTACTTTTAATACTTTTTCTGCGAGGTTTGAGAGTGAAACTGCTGATGAAGGAAAATGGATCAAGGAAGTGACACGGCATACAGAGACCGACAATTTTGAAATTTTCCCAACTTTATCCGGTATGCTCAGCAGTATTCAAAAGCTGTTATACATCCATGAATATCCAATTACTTCAACTTCCATATATGCGCAATGGTGCGTTATGCAACTTGCTCATCGTAACAATACGACAGTACTCCTCGATGGCCAGGGGGCCGATGAATACCTTGCAGGTTATGACAATCTTAAATATTTTGCCATCTGGGAATTATACAGAAAGGGAAATGTATTCCAACTGCATAAGGAAGTCCTACACCTTAAGGAAAACTTTGGAAAAAAGAAATCAGTGGGATATAAATTCCTGTATGATCCGTTGCTGAACCTGTTAGGTAAAAAACGTGCAATTTATAAACAAGGTTATACATTACGTGAAAGGTTAAAGTACGCAGTAGAATCAGAGCTGCCGGAATTATTAAGATATGCTGACCGAAATTCAATGGCTCATTCGGTTGAAGTGCGACTTCCATTTTTGAGTCATCATTTGGTTGAGTATGCATTCAGTCTCCCCGCAGAACAAATATACCATAACGGAAAAACAAAATTTGTATTACGAGAAGCGCTAAAGCCTGTTTTGCCTGCTGCGATTTATGGACGTAAGGATAAAATTGGCTTTGCTCCTCCTCAGGACAAATGGTTAGTAGACCCTTTGTTTCTCGATGCATTGGCTGTGGCTAAGCGTGAACTGCCTAAGTTCGGATTAAAATTATCCGAAAATGAATTCAGGAATTATATTGCCTTTAATTATATCTTGGCTTTTAGCTAGAAGAAATTGAAGAAAGCACTTATCATCACTTATTTTTTTCCACCTGCATTATCTGTCGCCGGAGCCAGGGTTTTTTCATGGGCAACATATTTCAAAAGTTATGGCATTCATCCAACCGTTGTAACACGACATTGGAAAGGCGATGAATCCAAATGGGCTGACCTGACAAATTTTAATGATCGACCTATTGATTATACTAGATTCCCTGAATATGATATTTACAGATTACCATCAGAAAAAATACGTGGAATAAATTTCTATCGTAGATATTTATCTCGATTAAAAGTTACTAGTAAGATTTTTCATTTTGTGATTAATGCCCTTGGTCATTTTAATTCGGAAGCCAATGCCAGATCAGCTTTTAGTGATTTTTTATTAGCTCATCTAAAAAAAAATCATTATGACCTAATTATTGTAAGCTCTCCACCACTAAACTTAATCAGGTTAGCGGTTGAATTAAAACGTAAATTCAGCATTCCGGTACATATAGACTTTCGTGATTTATGGAATAATAATTATCTGAAAAACGCTTATGTGCCTTCATTCAGCACCAAATGGATTGACTTTTTTAAGAAGATATATATTAATAAATGGATGAAATTCGCAAATAGCGCAAGTACAGTCAGCAAACCTATTGCAGACTATCTGGAAAATGCTTTTAGCAGAGAGTTTTGGGTATTGACTAATGGATTTGATGAAATCCTATATTTGAATAAAGATCGTAAGACAAGTGAAAATTTTCGAGTTTCAATCTTGGGCAGTTATTATAGTTCGCAAAACATGGACCTGCTTATCAATGGGTTACTTTTATTTATTAAGGATAAGAAAATTAATGAGATTACTATTTTTATAGTGGGACTAAATGTTCATTCAGTAGTATATGACAAAGTGTTGAATGCCTTACCTGCCGAAATGATTATTAAGATCGACCGGGTTGATGCCAATAAAGCTGCACAGTATGTTATCAATTCTGAAGTAATTCTTCATTCATCCTGGCGCGGTTTCAAGGGAATTTATACCACAAAGATTTTTGACTTTATTGCTTCAGGCAATAATATTTTAATGGCACCCGGAGATGACGATGTCGCTGATGCATTGATTGTTGAAACCAATACAGGAAAAATAGCTGAGAATGCAGAGCAGGTAGCTGAATACCTTGAAATCTGGTACAGGGAATGGGAAAAATCCGGTATAATTACCTTTGGAGGAAATAAAGAGTTAATTAAAAAGTATGGTAGAAAAGTAATTGCAGAAAAATTTGCTTTTCTTTTAAAGCAAATTTTTGAATAATGCAGTCCGTCAAATCTACATTAAAAGCTTAACAGTCTAATAGCCTTTAAAGGTTTAAGATAACATGGTGAATGGAGGTGTTTCAAGAAGTCAAAATAGATGGAGGATTTTGAAAATAATATTCAAAGAAATTTAAAAAATTAATTTACAATATCCAAAGTGATAATATTTATTGATGTTTAAAAATTTAAAGACCATTCTGTACAAAATATAGTTAAAATTTACAATTATATAATCCCGATAACTTAGCAATAACTTGAAACGCATACTTATATTTTCTTATTATTTTCCACCATGCCATGGATCACCTCCATGGCGTGCTTATTCATGGGCGCAGCATTTCAAAGAGCAAGGGCTGTTTCCAGTTATTGTTACCCGGCATTGGCAAGGGGATGAAAATAAATGGGAAGATTATATTCATGATACAGATTTGCCAATGAAACATGAAGTAACCGATGACTTTGAAGTATATAGGTTGCCATCACAGAAATCCAAGTTGTTTCATTTTCTGCATCGCAAAATATTTATCACTTCAATTTTTAGACCTTTATATTATTTTATTTGTGATTTAACCGGGAATTTTAACCCGGAAGTGAATGCATTTCGAACATTCTCATCATTTGCAAAAAAGTACTTAATGGCTAATGAAGTTGACTTTATCCTGTTGACAGGCCCTCCTTTCAATTTGTTTAAATTGATTAAGAAATTGGCAAAAGTATCAAATGCGAAAGTTGTTGCTGATTTTCGTGATTTATGGGACAACCGTGAAGCAGCGCCTGCTTATAATCCTTCTTTAATGAAGCAGTTTAAGAACAAATTGATAAAATTTCATTTAAGCCGATTACTAAAAAATGTGGATGCGCTGTCAACAGTGACACCTGCTTTTATTGATTTGTTACATAAGTTGAATCGTAAGGATGTTGTGGTGATCTATAATGGGTTTGAAAAAAAATATTTTGATGAAATAACACGGGTTTCAAATGAAAAGTTTACTTGCAGCATGATTGGTAGCTTATATGCTGCTCAAAATGTTGACATTATGCTGGCGGGGATTCAGGCTTTTGTACTTACTCATCAAAACGAGGATATATTGTTCAAGTTTATCGGACTCGATCCGGATAAGCGTTTTTTGACACGAATTTCAGAAATGATTGATAAAAAATATTTATTTATTTCACCACGAATAGGAAAAGCACTTGCTGTTAAGGAAACAGTGCAGAGTGATGTATTGCTTTACCCAGGTTGGAAGGGATATAAAGGGGTCATTGGAGTGAAGCCACTGGATTATCTTGCTTCACGAAATAATATACTGCTTGCCCCTGGGGATGATGATATACTTGACAATCTATTAACTAAAACACATTCGGGTGTTATTGCAAATAGTGCTGAAGAATTTTTAAATGAATTAAATAAATTTTACTCACAATGGAAGAAAAACAAAATATGTATTTATAACGGTGTTGAAAGTGAAATAAGATTTTTTTCCAGAGAAAATCAAGCAAAAATATTTGCACAGTATTTACAAACTTTGCGCGGAAATGATATTAAGAATTAAAAAAATTAAACTTCCTAAATCCTTAGCATATCTTCTCAAATAAAATTGCTCTTATAACTTGAATTTAGATTATATTATCATTTTTAATGGAAAAAAAAAGTAGAATTATATATATAGTTTCGTTCATCAATTTTAGTTACGGGTTGGAATGGATGGCCGATAACATGAATAAATCCAAGTATGCTGTGGATTTTATTTTTTTGGATAAAACTGTTCCGGAGATTTTTCAAAGCCTGAAGCAAAAAGGGATCAAAGTGGTTTTTATCAGGTATCGAGGAAAAAGAGACCTGTTAAATGTCATGATGCGTTTGTTTGTTTATTTCCTCAGAAACAAGCCTGAAATTATACATGCGCATTTGTTTGATGCTTCCTTTGCCGCACTTCCTGTTGCATGGTTAGCTGGGGTTAAGAAGCGCATATATACAAGGCACCATGCCACTATCCATCACAACAGTCATCCTAAGGCAATAAAGTACGACAGATTAATCAATTATTTTTCTACTAAGATTATTGCAGTTTCAGAGAATGTAAAGAAGATTCTTATTGAAAGGGAATTTGTTGAAGAAGCAAAAATATTTGTTGTTCATCATGGTTTTGATTTTAAGATTACTGAAACTAGAAAAGAATTGTTGGATGCAATTAGAGAGAAATATAAGCTGGATGGTTTTTATCCAATAGTTGGTTTAGTCAGTCGCTTCGTAGATTGGAAAGGTGTTCAGTTCGTTATACCTGCATTTAAGATGCTATTGACGGAGTATCCTAATGCTAAGCTGGTTTTAGCTAATGCCAATGGGAATTATAAAAAAGAAATAGTGGAATTGTTAGCTTCTCTACCTTTCAGAAATTATGTTACAATTGAATTTGAAAAGGATGTTTTTTCATTAATGAAATGCTTTGATATGATAGTACATGTACCTATAGATTTAGAAGCAGAGGCATTTGGTCAGATATATGTAGAAGCAATGAGCTGCAGAGTTCCTGTTATTTGTACTTTATCGGGCGTGGCAGGAGAATATATCGTGGATGAGAAGAATGCACTGGTTGTGCCTTATTGTAACAGCGAAAGTATTTACTTTTGTATGAAGAAATTACTGGAAATCCCCGACTTGAGATCAGCAATCATTGATAGTGCATACATTGATGTAATTGAAGGGTTTTCTATTAAAAAAATGATTATTGAACTTTTAAAAGTTTATGGATAAGAAAATTGTTTTTTCAATTATTATCCCAACTTTCAACAGGGCAGATATAATAATGGATTCCATCAAATCCGTTCTAGATCAAAGCTATAAGAATTTTGAACTTCTGGTGGTTGATGATGGAAGTACCGATAATACAAGCGATGTTTTAAGAAGTTTAGCTTCTGATAAGATTCAATATTTTAAAATCCCTAATTCAGAAAGGGCCGTTGCAAGGAACTATGGCATTGCACATGCAAAAGGGGACTACATCACTTTTCTTGATTCAGATGATATTTATTATACTGATTATTTGGCAAATGCTTTTGAATCGATTACGAAATATTCAAACCCTCCTTTTTTTCATCTGGCTTATGAGTTTATATCGGCATATACTAATAAATCCATTTGGAAGCCTGTAGTCGCTAATAATGATATCAGGAGTTTGGTGAAAGGTAATCATCTGAGTTGCATTGGAATTTTTGTCAGAAAGGATGTGGCTGTAAATTTTAGATTTAATGAAGACAGAAATTTAAGCGGATCTGAAGACTGGGAACTATGGCTTCGTCTTGCTGCAAATTTCGGATTGAAGACAGATGGCCGTATTTCAGGTGCCCTTATGGTCCATGATTCAAGAAGTGTTTTCAATTATCCGGAGGAGAAATTGTTGATGAGAAAGAACTTGGCATTAAAGTATGCTTTTGAAGATCCCGCAGTTAGAGAAAAATTCGGAATTTATAAGAATGCCATGGAAGCGTATTGTGATACTTATATTTCGCTGCATCTGGCTTTGTCAAGACAAAATAGAAAGGCTATCAGTTACTTGTTCAGGGCCTTCCTTATTTATCCACTCACAATTTTTACCATCAGGACTATTGTAATTATTAAGTTTCTCCTTTTAAACTTATTACGATTAAGAAATTAAACCATAAATATGCATTGCATAAATCAGAAGTGAATTGGTTTAAATTATCAACACACTCGGCAAATACTGAATTTTTATTTGTTTTTTTTACCTAGCTAAGCTTGCGTATTGGCCGCAATAATATTTAAGCAGAAAGAGTTATCTTTTTGGCAGTAATAAATTAAGGGATTGCCAAAATTATTTTTAAACTAGTTTTTAATAATATTTTTAATGTAAGTATTGTCATTATGATTAATACTTAATGAATACATTCCGCTTGGTAAATTTTCTGTTTTAAGTTCTATAAAGTTAATGCCTTTGTCCAATGAATATTCCCGATTGGATATTACAGTTTGACCTAGGGTTGAAAACATAGAAACTGAAATTTTGTCTTTTTGTTCCGCGGTTATAGAAATCGTGGTGTTTGTTTCTGTTGGGTTAGGATATATATTATTTATCTTAAATATTTTCGAAAATGCATTGCATAGCTTGTTATTATCAGGACTTTTATCAGGACTGCCATTAGGATTACTAATTTCAATGCAGAAATAATTCGGCAAATTCGACGGGTCATTTAAATAGTATATTGTTGATAGTTTATAAGTTTTAGAAGCAGAAATATCAACTAATCCTGACCAATTTTCGTAAGTGGTAGACTCTCCGTTTACCATGGATTTAATAGTCAAAGCTGTTAGTGGTAGGTTGCCAAGATTAATAAAACTGCAATATAGTGTAAGCAAATTGCTATTCAATGTAAAATTAATAGCTGACAAGGCAACATCATCAAATCGGTATACCACTGCAATATTTTGATTGGCAGTGTCAATACATCCGTAAATACTTGATGCAATCAATTGAATATTGAAAATTCCTGTGTCGAGAAAGATGTGTTGTGGTTCAAAGAATGTAGAAGTATCGCCATCATTAAAATCCCATGCATAACTAATAGCTCCCTGAGAGGTATTGGTCAAATTCACTGTTAATGGAGCCTCGCCATAGGTTGGTGAAGAAGTAAAGTTAGCAGTAGGGAGTGGATAAATATTGATTAAAGATGTCGTAGTATCATTGCAACTCTTATCGCTGCTTATAATGAGTTTAATTTGCTTTAAACCATCACTGGGAAATAAATAAACAGCATTTTGTGTATTGGCAATAGTAGTATTTCCAGTTACCCATTCCCAATTGGTAATTGCGCCTGATGCAATCTTGCTGCTGTCAATTAGTAAAGAGTAACTTCCTAGACAATTATTGTTTGACGTAATGTTTGCTGTTGGTAATGGATAAACTGTTACAGTGTCATAAAATAGCTGAGAGCATCCGCTTGTTAAATTAAAAGCTTGAAATGTAACAGGGTATGTAGATGGTGAATTATATATATGAACAGGTGATATATTGCTTGATAAGTTGCCGTCCCCAAATGTCCATAACCAGTTATTGGTAACAGCCGGTAAATTTGATTCATTGAACACGAATGAGACAGGAACATTGTAACATTGATTACTCAACAAAAGCTGTCCTGCAGGTGCCGGATTAATGAATATATATATTGTTGTATCATCTGTGCACCCGGCATCAGAAGTGGATGTAAGTTTTACTCCGAATAACCCGGATGAATTGTATAGATGTTGCGGATTGGGCAATGAGGAAATTGCAGAATTGTCTCCAAAATCCCATTGCCAAGATACGATAGAACCTGAGCCAATGCTGGTGGTATCATGAAATGAAACAGGTGTATTATTGCATAATAATACGGATGAAGTAAAATTGGCCAATGGTAGTGGTCTGATGTTAACGTTTTCAGTCGATGTAGCAATGCATCCTTTAGAGCTAGTTACAGATAATGAAACAGCATAGGTCCCTGATTGCGGGAATTGATATTGCGTATTGGTTGAAATAGCTGTATCACCTCCGCCAAAATTCCATAGCCAACTAACTAAAGTGCTTCCTGATGGTGCCGAGGAAGAATCAGAAAAAAGTGTAGTGGAGCCATTACATATTCCTGTATAGCTGAAATTAACATTTGGTCCTTGAATTACGAAGATAGATTTTGTTATACTACTGTTACAAGAGGTGGGAGAAAATGCAGTAAGAGTAACATTGTATAAGCCGGGTAATGCATATCCGTGAACAGGATTAACGGATGCAGCGTTGGTGGTATCACCAAAATCCCAGAGGTAAGAAAGAATGGTGTCACCTGGTTGAAAGGTGCTCATGTTGGTAAGTGAAACCAAAGTGTTTGTGCAAATTGTATCGGTGGAAAAACTGAAATTGGCGACAGGTTGATTACCAATATGAATCAGTTGAATAGATGTATCCCTGCATTGATTTACCGATTCAGTAATAAGGGTGACGGTATAATCAGCCTGCAAAGAAGGATAACTAAATTGTGGTTGTGCTTGTACTGAGGTATTGCCATTGTAGCCAAAATCCCATTGATAGCTTAATGCTGTACTGTCGGAAATGGAAGAATGATTTAAAAAATTTGTGGTCTGGCCTATGCAGGTATTTACAATGCTGAATAAAGATAGCGGACGTGGTAAAATGGCAATAGATTGAGAGAAGCTGTCCACACAACCTACTGAAGAATTAACGGTAAGTGTTACGGTATAAATTCCACCATCACTGTAATTATAGCTCGGAGTTTGCAAAGCTGATGTTCCTCCTTCACCAAAAGTCCAATTCCAGCTATTGATAAAACCATCAACTGTTAAGGAGTTGTCAGTAAATAATACATTTGATTCTGCACAGGAATTATTGATAAAAGAAAAGTTTGCTTGGGGATTACTGTATACATTTATATTTTTGGTAATAGAATTGTTTCCTCCTGATGTTGTAAATACAGTCAATGTTACAACATAAGTGCCGGCAAGATTATATATATGTGTTGGAAATTGGGAGGTGCTTCCATTGGAATCGCCAAAATCCCAGTTCCATGAATTGATGCTGTCTGAACAAAAGGTTGATGAGTCGAAAAAACTAGCTGAATTGTTGGCGCAGGCATTGGAAAAACTAAATTCCGCTTTCGGAGGTGTGTTGTAAAAATACACACTGTCTGTTACGTGTGTTGTTATTTCGTTTGAATCAGCAACAGAAAGATTGAAATAATTCCACCCAGGTAAAGCATTATTTTTTGTGAAACTTGGATTAAGGGAATAACTTGATGGAGGTGAAATATCACAAAGATTTGGATAACTAAAAGTGGTAATCTGGGAAGCTCCATAATTCGCGATTAGTCCTATCCATTGACTTTGGTCATTGTACAATTCAACTCCTCTTGGTGATGAAAGTGCTCCGCCAAATGTTGTATCAAATAAACTAACAGGGGTGCCATCAAGGGAAGCCGGTATCATGATAGATTTGATTGAATTCGCTCCGTGGTTTGACACAAACAGAAACCAATTATCTTTATCGAAAACCAAGTCCAAACCTATTGGCTGGGATGAAATTGTGCTAAAAACAGATGCAACAGGGGCATTATTCAGATTAGCGCCAAAATCCAATTTGACAATGTTGAAACCACCGAAATTAGCAGCAAAACCAATGTATTTATTTAAAGTGCAATCGTAATCAATATCAAAACCTGTTGGAATATTTAACATTGAATTTATCGCTGGCGTAATTTCAACAGGAGCATTACCAAAACCGTTGTTAAATTCAAAATGTTGAATTGTGTTAGCTCCAAAATTACAGATGAAAACATGGTGTCCGAAAATGTGTACTTTGTAACTTCCACTTAATCCGGCTACTCCTACATCAGTAATGGTAGGAGCCACCTGGTTAATTGAATCGAATTCGAATCTTATTAACTGATTTAATGAATAACCAACTGCAAATGCATACCATTTGTTGCCTTCTTTTTTAATGTCTAAACCGTACAGTCCACTTGTAATGATAGGGCTACTCGTTAAATTTGAAATTACGGGTGAATTGTTAAGGGAAGTCCCATAGTCGAGCCTTGTTAAAGTTGTTGTACCGGGGCTCGCAACAAAACCGTAGTAAAAGTTATTTTCTCTGATGACTTTAACATCATTTGGAGAACTTGTTATTATGGTGGTTGGAATAATTGCGGGAGTTAGTTTTAAGTCGCCCGGACAAAAATCCCAATAATAATTCAAGGAAGGGTCTCCTGCGTTAACTATGTTAACCATTTCATTCAGACATACACTGTCTTTTCCGGAATAATTAACTAAAGGACATTGCCCAAAAATGTTTGAAAAACAAAAAGAAAGGAATAAGGTTAATAGATTTTTTCTAAACATATGGTAATTTGATTCAAAATTAGGCATTCAATAGTTTAGTTTTGACGAGCATGGATTTACTTTTTGCTTCCGCTAATAGCAATAAACTTAAAGAGATACGGGAATTGATACCCAAGGGTTACAATTTGCTTTCATTAGCAGACTTAAATTTTTCAGAAGAGTTGATAGAAAGTACGGAAACACTGGAGGGAAATGCCTTGCAAAAGGCCCGTTTTGTGTATGAGAAATTCCAGATTGATTGCTTTGCAGATGATAGCGGGCTGGAGGTGGAAGGTCTGGAAGGCAGACCAGGCGTTCATTCGGCATATTTTGCCGGTCAACCAAAAAATGATGAAAAAAACATCCAATTTTTGCTATCCGAAATGATTGGAAGAGCCAATAGAAGGGCTCGGTTCAGAACTGTTATTGCACTGATTTTTGAAGGACGTGAAGTTGTTTTTGAAGGAGTATTAAATGGGAGTATTTCCTTACAGCCTGCCGGTACCAATGGATTTGGTTATGACCCTGTTTTTATTGCAGAAGGCAATAGCCTAACGCTCGCTCAAGTTAGTATGGAGGAAAAAAATCAAATTAGTCACCGTGCCTTGGCTGTAAAGAAGCTGATAACCTATCTCACTGTTCTTAAAAAATAGCTCCCACAAGTCCTATTTTCCTACCTTTGCACCCTATGGAAAAATTACGTGTTGGGGTTGTCTTTGGTGGAACTTCCCGGGAACGGGAAGTGTCTTTTGCCGGTGGACGAACTGTTTACGATAACCTTGATAAAAATCTCTTTGAGCCCATTCCGCTGTTTGTAGACAGTTTCGGAAATTTTATACTGTTGAATTGGGAATTTGTATATAAAGGCAGCATTCGCGACTTTTATCCGCCAGCAGATATGATTCCCGAATCACGTCATGATTTCCAGATCTATGCGGAAAGCCTGGGTCAATTGGATGGGCAAGATCAATTGAAGTTAATCAATAAAATCGGTGCCAAAGTGGAGCCTGGAGCACTGGCTTCACTGGTTGATATTGCCTTTTTATGCCTTCACGGAAATGACGGGGAAGACGGACGCATACAAGGGTTGCTGGAATATCTTCGTATTCCATATACCGGTTCAGGTATTCTGTCGTCCGCCATTGGAATGAATAAGGCGATTCAAAAGTCGTTGATGGGAAATGCCGGTTTTAATCTTCCAAAATTTATTTCATTTCAGCGTAAGGACTTTTTTGACGGAAATATTTCCAATATATATAGTGAAGTGCTCACAAAGATTGGCTTTCCTTGTGTGGTGAAGTCGGCAAACCAGGGCTCTTCACTTGGTATAAGTTTTATTAAGGAGGCGGATGAAAGCAAATTCAGAGAAGCAGTAGAAAAAAGTTTGTTCATCCGTATTGTTAAAATGGAGCAATGGGATGCCATGAGTTTCGATCAACGTATAGATTACCTTCGTGAGTTGTGTGACATCAGGGATGGTATTGGAATACCGGTGCAGATAGGAAGTCGTGTTATTATACATCCGGAAGAATTACTTTCTGTATTGAATCATTTGTTCGGCGAAAGAGAAAAGGAAGTAATAATACAGAGCCTTGATGCCGAAGATACTGTGTTAGTGGAAGGATTTATTGCCGGTAAGGAATTCAGTTGTATTGTAGTACAAGATGAAAATGGCAAACCATTGGCATTGCCACCTACAGAGATACGTAAGGGGATGGAACTTTTTGATTATCGTTCCAAATACCTGCCCGGACTTTCACGTAAGATCACACCCATCAACTTACCCGATGATGAAATCAATCATATAAGACAACAATGCGAGTCGTTGTTTATGGCATTACATTTCAGTGTTTATGCACGCATTGACGGATTCATTACTGCGAAAGGCGAAGTGTTGCTCAATGATCCTAACACAACTTCCGGAATGATGCCCAGTTCTTTTTTCTTTCATCAGGCAGCTGAGATTGGCATGAATCCTTCTCAATTTATTACCTACATTATCAGAACTTCATTGGCTTGCAGAATCAGCGATTTCAAAGACATTAACAAACTTCCCAGCATGTTATATCAATTAGACGAGGCGTTGAGTTCACAACAAAAAGCACAGTTAAAAAAAACACGCATTGCCGTTATCCTGGGTGGTTTTTCTTCCGAAAGACATATTTCAGTTGAGAGTGGAAGAAATGTATATGAGAAACTTTCTTCATCAGGAAAGTATGATCCGGTTCCCGTTTTCTTAACCGGATCACCTGCTGAACATATTATGTATCGTATTCCTGTGAATATTTTGCTAAAAGATAATGCTGACGACATACTTGAGAAGATTCATCATTACACAGTTCATCCTGTAATACGTGATGTTATTAATAAAGCCGAAGGGATAACAAGCAAATATTCATCTTCTCAAAATATTGCAGAGCCAATCAGAATTACTTATGAAAATCTTGCAGAGTTGGTAGATGGTGTTTTCATTGCTTTGCACGGAAGACCGGGTGAAGATGGTGCTGTGCAAGAACAGTTGCAGCGCGTTGGATTGCCTTATAATGGTTCAGGCCCTGCTTCATCACGCATCACTATAGATAAATATCAGACAAATGAAATGCTGGCAAAGCATGGGTTTTTAGTCGCACGTCATTGTATGGCATTGCAAAAAGATTGGAAAAAAGAGAAAGAAGTATTTTACAAGGATATCGTAAGTCTGTTTAGTTTCCCTTTTATCTGCAAACCGCATGATGATGGCTGCAGTTCAGCGGTAAAAATTATCAGGAATATGGATGAATTGGAAGCCTATGCAAAACTTACATTTCGTGATGATGCGATGATGGATGAACAAAGCATCAGGAGGCTTTCTATAGGACCTAAAGAAGAATTTCCTTCCAGAAAAGCATTTATGGTGGAAGAGCTAATTGTTGCAAATGGCGCCACCCAATTTTTAGAAATTACAGGTGGAATGCTTACAAGCTATGACGAAAAAGGAAACCGATCTTATGAAATATTTGAAGCTTCTGAAGCGTTATCAGAAGGTGATGTCCTATCACTGGAAGAAAAATTTCTGGCTGGGGAAGGACAAAATATTACTCCGGCACGTTATAGCAAGGACTTACAGGAAAACAGAATGATCTCCACACAAGTGAAAGTGCAGTTCGAAAAAGTGGCAAAACTATTGAATATCGAAGGATATTCACGCATTGACGCTTTTGTAAGGATATATAATGCTGCAAAAGTGGAAGTGGTTTTTATTGAGGTAAATTCATTACCCGGAATGACCCCTGCAACATGCATTTTTCACCAGGCTGCAATTGCACATTATAAACCATTTGAGTTTATTGATAAAATTTTGGATTTCGGTTTTCAACGCAAATTGAAACAACCGGTTCTCAATTAAACTGTCAGTACCCATATTATGAAAAATATAAAATAATATATATAGCAGTGATTAATAAAATTCATATTCATATTCACATTACCTTAATAAGACGATTAAAAATAAATGTTAAAATTTCTTAGTTCAAAAACCTTTCTCATTCATCTTTCTTTGCTGATGGTCTTGGTTTTTAGCTTGCTGACAATTACTTATTATTGGCTTGGGGCGTATACCAATCATGATGAAACAATTGTAGTGCCTGATTTAAAAGGTAAGCCTTGGAGATCATTGGAACAGGGCTTAAATCTTAAGCACCTAAGAATGCAGATAGCGGATTCCTCTATATATATTGTTGATCAGCCCGGTGGGCAGGTAATTGAGCAGGATCCTGTTCCCGGCAGCAGAGTAAAGGAGAACAGGGCTATTTATGTTACTGTTTCTAAAATATTACCCCCTCAGGTTAAAATGCCAAATATTATTGACGTGTCTGATCGACAAGCTGAAGCTATTTTGTTATCCTATGGATTAAAAACCGGGGGAAGAAAATATCAACCTGACTTGGCGAAGGATGCAGTTTTGGAAATCAGTACAAGAGGAAGGGTTTTGCATCCGGGTGATGAGGTGCCAAAAGGAACTGTGATCGATATGTTGTTGGGTGATGGATTTGGCAATACACAAGTTAAGGTGCCTATGTTGATCAATCTCACTGCCGATGAGGCAATCTTTGTGTTGAATGGTTCGAAGCTAGCGACAGGCTCAGTGAGTTATGACAGCGATGTTAAAGATACCACAACTGCAGTTGTATACAGACAATGGCCGATGGCCGGTGATACTACAACCCTTAAACAAGGTGAACCTGTTGATATATATTTAAAACGAGCAAATTAAAGTACAATGAAAATCAGGAGTTACATTCTTTTTCTTTTTACAATCGGCATGGTGGTAAATTGCATTGCTCAGGAACGCATGGTGCCAATGAGTTTTAATCCTACAATTCATCAATACCTAAAAACGCATGTTGATGCATCTATGAAAATGTTTGTTTCAACTGACACACTTGTTCTTCCTTTTATTGATGATTTCTCAGAAGAAGGAATTTACCCTTCTTCTGAAAGATGGATGGACAAAAAGGTTTTTATTAATTCAGATCTGGCGCGTAATATGCCTTCGATTGGCGTAGCCACCTTCGACGGACTTGATGAATTTGGAAATGCTTATGTGCCAGGCTCTTTATTCAGTGGTCCGGCCGATACGCTTACTTCCAAACCTATTTATCTTCATACAAATGGTGCACTTCCTTATGTAATCACTGACAGTATATATATAAGTTTTTTTTATGAAAAGAAAGGCTATGGTGATGCGCCAGATGCTTCAGACTCCCTGATTTTGGAATTTTATAAGCCATCCAATATGTCATGGACACGCACCTGGTTCATAAAAGGCGGTGTAAGCGGTGGACAGGATTCTGTATTTAGTCGTGTTGATGTTCTGATCACCGATCCTGCCTTTCTTACTGATGGTTTCCAATTTCGTTTCAGGTCTTACGGAAATGTTTCCGGCAACCTTGATCACTGGCATATAGATTATGTTCGATTATTTAGTTTTGTTTTAACGGGAAGTATGGATATTTTAGATGTGGCATTTGTGAAAAGCCGCAGTCGATATTTAAATACTTACACTTCTGTTCCTTGGTCACATTATAAAAATATTTCGCCCACTGCGCTTTTGCCGGACTCAACAACATTAAGTTTTATTCATTATAATAGTTTACCACAGGATATTGGTTTCAATCATCGCTCTTACGACATTAATGGCGGGCAAGTTGGATTTTTTGGTGCACCTGGGGGTAATATATTTGGGCCATTTCAACCCAATCAACGATTGAGCTACACCTATCCTATGGGTTATACTTATACTACAACACCTGAAATATCCACCGACTCAAATTACTTTGACCTTAAAGATTTTTTCAGTAACTTGGGGACTACCAATAATGTCCTTCGTAGTAATGACACGATACGTTATAGACAGGAGTTTTATAATTATTACAGTTATGATGATGGCACTTGTGAAGTAGGTTATGATCTTACCAATGCGCCCAATGGAAAAGTGGCGATGCGGTTTGATATTTTACAGAGTGATTATCTGCGCGGCGTTAAGATGTTTTTTGCGCAACAAAATACTGTTGTTGCCAGCAAACTCATGACTATTAAAGTTTGGAGTAGTTTAAGTCCTGAGACGGTTATTTACCAGCAATTTAACATGTTACCGGCTTATGTTGACAGTATTAATGGATTCGCAACTTATGTGTTCAACCAATTGTTCACAGTACCAACTTCTTTTTACATCGGATTTCAACAAGTTGCAGCAGACGGTTTGCACTTGGGATTTGATCGCAACACAGTAAATAATTCTCGGATGTACAGCAATATTTCAGGAGTTTGGAGTAACGTGTCAGCGGCACAAGGTACGTTTATGATGCGGCCCTTCCTTGGCGATACTGTTGTTGGCATCAGTGAAAGTAGTGTTGTTGGAAATGATTTATTCATATTCCCAAACCCGGCACATGATTATTTTATTATTTCAAATTCTTTCGATAGAACAGGAAAAAAGAATGTCGTTATTACTGATATATCAGGAAGAGTGGTTTATGATAGACCTTTTATTGATGCTAAGGTTAATATCTCATTTTTAAAACCTGGTGTATATTTTGTTCAGGTCTATGGGGAGTTTTTTAACGCAATTCCGGAACGGTTAATCGTTCAGTAGAAATTACATTATATATAAGCCACTGATGATAAAAGAAGAAGCTGATTTGAATGAGTTGGATTTAGGTGAACAAGAAGAGTTGTATGAGCATCATCGTTTGACAGTTGACAAAGGGCAAAGTCTCCTCCGCATTGATAAGTTTTTGTTTTCCCGTCTGCAAAATACTTCACGAAACCGGATTCAGAATGCAGCTGAGGCAGGTTCGATATTGGTAAATGATAAACCGGTTAAGGCAAGTTATAAAGTTAAGCCACATGATGTTGTTTCCATTGTACTTTCTTTTCCTCCTCGGGAAATAGAACTTTATCCTGATAAAATACCGTTGAATATTGTTTACGAAGATGATCACCTAATTATTATTGATAAGTCGGCGGGATTGGTGGTTCATCCTGCATATGGTAATTACAGAGGTACGTTGGTAAATGCAATGGTTCATCACATGTATCCGAACCTTGATGGCAAGCCGATTGCTGCGGATTCAATAAGGCCTGGTTTGGTTCACAGGATTGATAAAAACACTTCCGGATTAATGGTAATTGCAAAGAATGAAGTTGCGATGTCGCATTTGGCGAAACAGTTTTTTGACCGTTCAATTAACAGATTGTATAAAGCGCTTGTATGGGGTGATTTAAAGGATGACGAAGGAACCATTGATGCGCATGTTGGGAGAAGTTTAAAGAATAGAAAAGTAATGGATGTTTTTCCTGATGGGAGTCATGGCAAGCATGCAGTTACTCATTATAAAGTTTTGGAGCGTTTTGGTTACGTCACGCTAGTGGAGTGTAAATTGGAAACAGGAAGGACACATCAGATCAGGGTACACATGAAACATATTGGTCATCCTTTGTTTAGTGATGAAACTTATGGTGGAGATAAGATATTAAAAGGCACCGTTTTTACAAAGTACAGGCAGTTCGTTGAGAATTGTTTTGCCATGATGCCTCGGCAGGCACTTCACGCTTATACAATTGGATTTATGCATCCGTTTTCACATGAGTTTATGCGGTTTGAATCCCCATTGCCGGAAGACATGAAAAATGTTATTGAAAAATGGAGAAAATACAGTGGGGAAAAGGACTAACAATTGATAATTTTTAGCCTTTCTTAATCACTAATAACCTAGGGTTTGCCCTACTAATATTGACGTTAGCCAAAAACCGTTGAATAGTTGTGCAAAAGCAGAGTACTCTATAGTAAATTTGACGAATACGATGGTCATTTTGCAAGCACCTTTTAATTGATGAAGGGTATTTTGAGATTTCTTTTTTGCACAGTGCTTTTGTGGTCATTCCATTCAGAAGCACAGGTGGTTTTTAGTAACTCACCCTCCAGGCTACAGTTATTTCCCCGTGCTTCGGATGATTCTGCTTCCGTGGCTTTAATTGGAGAGGTTGCCGTCTCGCAATGGACAAAAATTATTTTTACATTTCATAAGGATAATGTACTTGCAGATTCTACAGTTCTTAATTTGAATTTCATAGGTAACAATAGTGCCTCATTCACTAAGAATTATAGAATTAAAGCAAAAAAGAGTTGGTATAATTTCCGTGTTTACCTCTACGACAACAATTCAACAGTAAAGGTTTTGACGGCGGATAGCGTAGTTTGCGGTGATGTTTTTTTAATAAATGGTCAGTCCAATGCAACGGCTAATGCATTAAACGGGGGTACTGATGCTCCCTATTTTTGGGTTCGTTCATTTGGTAATCCAACTACTACGGTGGCTACAGCACAGGCCGATACATCCTGGGGACTTGGTGTGGCAAGCCCCGGTGGAGTAGCTTATTCCATTGGTGTTTGGGGTATCCGATTGGCAAAAATGCTTGCGGATAGTTTAAATGTTCCGATCTGTGTTATCAATGGAGCAAGGCCCGGAACAGAAATTTATAATCATCTTCCATCGGCGAACCCACTAAATCTTAGCTCCTATTATGGTCGTTTACTTTATAGGGCTCAAAAGGCAAAAGTAGACCAATCTATAAAAGCAATATTCTGGTACCAGGGAGAAAGTGATGGAGGAGTATCGGATGCACCGGTGTATACAGATAGGTTTGATCAACTTCGGGCTGCTTGGTTGAACCATTACACTGGTTATAAAAAAATATTTGTAATACAAACGCATCCCGGTTGCATTGATGGTTTGCCGCAACATTCGCAAGTTAGAGAGGAGCTGAGAAGCCTTTCCCATATTTATAATGATGTTATTACAATGTCATCAGTTGGAATATCCGGTTTTGATGGATGTCACTTTAATGTGCAGGGTTATCAGGCATTGGCCGGTAATTTATACAGGCAAGTTACGAGGGAGTTTTATGGAAAATCACAACCTGTAACCACTGATCCTCCGGATATTGTATCTATATCCTTCACAAACCAATCAAACACTGAACTATCATTAGTATTTAGCCAACCTGTTAGTTGGCCAGCACCGGAGAATGGACATATTTTAGAAGATTATTTTTATTTTAATAATACTCTTAATGTGCTTTCGGGAGTGGCAGTCAATAATACAATTAAATTAACGTTATCTGCTTCAAGTAACGCATCACTGATTGATTATCTTCCAAATCAATATTATAATTCAACTGTTGAGAATTATGATGGTCCGTGGTTAACCAATAGTGATGGGCTGGGAGCATTTAGTTTTTATAATTTTCCAATTGGTAATGTCTTAACCATTGCAGGTGACCATTCTTCTTTTTGTGGTACTAGTGTAGTGAAATTGACTTGCAATAAATCAAGCCAAAGTTTTCAATGGTATTATAACGGTAATCCTATCAATGGCGCAACAACAAATAAGTATAATGCCGGTCAGCCTGGGCAGTATTTTTTAAGGATGACAGATGCAAATAGTATCACAATAACAAGTAACACCTTGGTTATTTCTGCTGGTTCATCGGTAACCCCAGTAATAACTAGCCCCGGCGGTCAATTAAGCTTTTGTGATGGAGGAAGCCTCTTATTATCTACTACCATTGGGGCAACAGCTTACTTATGGAGCACAGGGCAAACAACGAATGGTATCAATGTTTCAACTTCTGGAACCTATTCTGTCACAGTATCTGACGCACTTGGTTGCACTGCCGTTTCTGCTCCGGTCAACATTACAAAAAATACCGCTGTAATACCTACAATTAATTCAATATCCACAAGTTTTTGCAATGGAGATTCATTGTTGTTGTCTGCATCCTACGGCAATTCATTTTTGTGGTCAACAGGGAATACAACACAGAGTATTTATGCTAAGAGCTCCGCGAGTTTTACTTTAACTGTTACAGATGCTAATGGTTGTAAGGCAACATCGATGCCCTTAGCTATAACAAAAAATACAGCCGTAATACCTTCCATTAATTCGACATCCACAAGTTTTTGCAATGGTGATTCTTTGTTGTTGTCTGCATCTTACGGCAATTCATTTTTGTGGTCAACAGGGAATACAACACAGAGTATTTATGCTAAGAGCTCCGCGAGTTTTACTTTAACTGTTACAGATGCTAATGGTTGTATGGCAACATCGATGCCCTTAGCCGTAACAAAAAATACAGCTTTAATACCTTCCATTAATTCAACATCCACAAGTTTTTGCAATGGTGATTCTTTGTTGTTGTCTGCATCCTACGGCAATTCTTTTTTGTGGTCAACAGGGAATACAACGCAAAATATTTATACTAAAAATTCCGGAAGTTTTACCTTAACAGTGACAGATGCTAATGGTTGTAAGGCAACATCCAATCAGCTTATTGTAACAAGGAATACGCCCCAGACACCTTCAATTGTTTCGTCAAGTAATAGCTTTTGTCCAGGGGGCTCATGGACACTTTCTGCTTCCAATGCTTATTTATATTTATGGTCCACAGGTGCTACTACACAATCAATAAATACAATAAATGATGGAATTTTTACAGTGACAGTAACTGATAGTTTGGGTTGCAAGGCTGCTTCAGATCCATTTACAGTTGCAATTAATACTCCTGTAATTCCATTTATCTTTTCGTCTCGATCAACTTTATGTTCTGGAGATTCTGTATTGCTTTTGTCTTCTCAAGGTATTTCTTACTTGTGGTCGAACGGTAGCACTACACAATCTATATATGTTAACGCTCCAGGAACATTTACTATAATGGTTACCGATAGTGCCGGTTGTATAGGAACGTCCAATCCTTTAACTATTACAATGGGTACTGGCATTACGCCAACTATATTATCATCGAAAACAAATTTTTGCGATGGAGATTCAATATTACTGACGGCTTCAACTGGAAATTCTTTTTTATGGTCTACCGGAGCCACTTCTCCTTCTATTTATACTAGTGTAGGCGGTACGTTTACTGTGACTGTTACTGACGGAGTTGGCTGTGTGGGATCTTCTTTGCCATTTGTCTTTACCAAATTGACTAGCCCAACTGCTATCATTACTAGCCTTCAAACACAGGCTTGTCAAGGGACTAGTATTGCTTTGAGCATTTCAGGTGGAACCAATTACCATTGGTCAACAGGTCAAACTACAACTACTATCAATGTAACTCAATCGGGAGGATATTTGGTTACCGTGACGAATTCAAGTGGTTGTTCACGCGTAAGCAATCCATACCAGATAACTTTCGATCCCGGTCCTGTTGTTACCATTTCTCCTCTAGGAGCAGTAGTAATATGTAGTGGTATGAGACAGATAATTACAGCGAATGCTATTGGCGTCGTATCATACCAATGGTATAAAGGTACTAGCATGATTTCTGGTGCGATTACAAATATTTATTCTGCCGGTAGTTCAGGGAACTACAGCGTTCGGGGTACTAGCAGCCTCGGATGCACATCAACATCGGCAGCCTGTATGCTCACGGTGGCATCAACACCTACTGCTAGTATTATCGTTTCCAATCAATTTGATGTTTGTCAGGATACGTTGGTGACTTTGACTGCTAACATTGGAACAAACTTTACCTATCAATGGCAGAAAAATTCGATTAATATTAATGGAATCCAAGGACAAGTTTACCAAACAAATTCCAAAGGTTCCTATAGAGTAATAGTATATAATCAGAGTGGATGCAGCAAAACATCATCTGCCGTGGCTGTTCCGGTTACTGCTGTTACAGCAACTGTTACAGCCAGTGGATCCAAAACTTTTTGCAATGGCGACAGCGTTACTTTTACAGCTAACAGCGGAACAGGCTATAGCTATCAATGGCAAAAAAGTGGTGCTAATATTTCAGGAGCCACAATGATTAAATATGTTGCAAAAACTTCAGGTAGTTACAGGGTCAGGGTTGCGAATGCAATGGGATGTACTGCAACTTCTTCAACTTCTGTAGTAACAGTTAATACATGTTTAAACAGAGTAGCAACAGTTTATGACCATGTTAAATACACGGAAGTTTTAAATTTATATATATACCCAAATCCTTCTTCAGCATATTTTACAATTGAAAATACCGGTTCGGCGTCAGAAGCTGTTTACTTTGATATAATTGATATGAGTGGAAGATTGCTTCAGTCAGGTAAAATGGATTTTAGTAATGGAAGTTACCAACTTGAAAATAGTTTACCGGCCGGTATATATATATTGCGGGTTGATGCCGAAGGATTAAAGAAATCATACCGCCTTGTAAAAACCGGGGAATAGTTTCGTGTTATTGTTTTTTTGCAACCTGTTAGTGTAGTCAACAAGAATACAATTGGTCGGCAAGTATATATCGACAGTCAAAGCACTTTAAAAACTAATATTTATTTAGCAATGGATTTTGCAGATGTTATACATTGTTCATAAAGAGGTAGTTACGATGAAAAATTTCAAAAGACCGCTTGTTTTGATATTCGTCAAATAACTTCGAGCTTTTTTTTAAAATTGATGCAGCAAACAGCTAAAACCATTAGTTTTGGGAATTCATGATTAAAATTTAATGTTATGTTGTTTGAGCTATCAGAAGAACATTTAATGATTCAAAAAGCCGCCCGTGATTTTGCAAAAAATGACTTGCTGCCCGGTGTAATTGAACGCGATGAGCACCAGAAGTTTCCTGCTGAACAAGTAAAGAAAATGGGGGAACTTGGTTTTCTTGGAATGATGGTAGATCCAAAGTACGGAGGAGGGGGGATGGATACCATTAGTTATGTTTTGGCGATGGAAGAAATTTCTAAAGTTGATGCTTCCTGTTCAGTGATTATGTCAGTAAATAATTCATTGGTGTGCTGGGGCCTTGAGCAGTTTGCTAATGAGGAACAGAAACAGAAATATCTTATCCCATTAGCTACAGGAAAAGTGATTGGTGCATTTTGTTTATCTGAACCTGAAGCGGGATCAGATGCAACTTCTCAACGGACAACAGCTATTGATGCGGGTGATCATTACATACTAAATGGTACGAAAAACTGGATTACAAACGGGAGTTCAGCGGAATACTATTTAGTAATGGCACAAACAGATGTTGCAAAAGGACATAAAGGTATTAATTGCCTTATTGTTGAAAAAGGCATGAAAGGATTTACTGTTGGATTGAAAGAGAATAAATTAGGAATAAGAGGATCTGATACGCATTCGTTAATGTTTACAGATGTAATAGTACCCAAAGCAAATCGCATTGGTGAGGATGGATTTGGTTTTAAGTTTGCCATGAAGACATTAACCGGTGGAAGGATTGGCATTGCATCACAGGCATTGGGTATTGCTTCAGGTGCTTATGAATTGGCACTTAAATATTCTAAGCAACGAAAAGCATTTGGAAAGGAAATTTCACAACACCAGGCCATTCAATTTAAACTGGCTGATATGGCAACTGAGATTGAAGCGGCGAGATTATTATGTCTCAAGGCAGCTTGGTTGAAGGACCAACATCTTGACTATTCATTGGCCAGCAGCATGGCAAAATTATTTTCTTCGCGTGTGGCGATGGAGACAACCGTTGAAGCTGTTCAGGTGCATGGAGGATATGGTTATGTAAAAGAATTCCATGTCGAAAGACTGATGCGTGATGCCAAGATAACTCAGATCTATGAAGGCACTTCTGAAGTGCAGAAGATTGTTATTTCGCGTAGTGTATTAAGCGAGTAGTAGGTACTGGATATTTAGAATGTTTTGTTGGAGGATTCCTAGCTTTAATTATTATTTGATAAGCCTTTAGGACTGGTAATTCTTATCAATTTTTACCATAGCTTTATGAAATTATTACTAATTATACTTAACAGTAAATAATTTCACTTTTTACTAATCGTTTTTATAACTAAAGGCAATGATTAAGAAAAATACAAAAGTTCGATTTTTTGTTTCTTTCTTTTTAATTTTTTGCATAAGGATACACGCACAAACAAATGTAAGTGGAGGTATATACAATAGTACTACATGGCATAAAATTAACAGCCCATATATAGTAACTGATACGATAGTGGTTTTTCCAGGAGTTACACTCACTATAGAGCCAGGAGTGACAGTAAAATTTGATTATCATACTATTTTACAAATAAGACAGGCCGAGATAATTGCTATTGGAACAGCAGCAGATTCAATTACGTTTACGAGTAACTTGGTTAATTCCAGTGTTGCAGACTGGAATGGTATTTTTTTGTATGGTTCTCCTCCCGCTAATTTGACATCCAAGTTTGATTTTTGTAATTTCTATTTTGGTGACAGGGTTTTAAGAAATCAAACATCATTATCCGATTCAATTAGAGTTAGAAATTCTAAGTTTGTACATAATAATATTGGTATATATAATTCTAATTGTTTAATAGCTGACACTTGTCAATTTATTTATAATGTAATCAACGGAATATACAACAATTATGGAAACTTGTATCTAAATAACTGTTATGTTTCACATAGTCAAAATGCTGTTTATGGTGGAGGTGGTAAAATAGTTAATAGTATATTTGAATTCAATCAAACAGCATTTGATTTTTTGAAATATGTAATATTAAATAACTGTCGGATCAGTAATAATCAATATGGTTTTTCAAATGGATTATATGGTTGTGTTATTAATTCCTGCGTCATTGATTCAAATACAATTGTTGGCATTAATGCTACTCCATTTGATTCTATTCTGAATTGTGAAATAAAAAATAATGTTATAGGTATTGTTACAGGAAATAGTCATGCTATAATTACAGAGAATGTAATAGAAAATAATACAATTGGTATTGAGTTAGGTACAATTCAACCTACCATTTACTGCAATAGAATTTGTAACAATTCTACATACGATTTGAGGTATACTTCAATTAACAATATAAGCATTTCAAATAATAATTGGTGTACTTCGGACTCATCTGTTATAGCATCTCACATTTATGATGGCTATGATAATATAAACTTCGGCTTGGTAAATTTTATGCCTATTGATTCACTTAATTGTTATTTAATTACCGAAGTGCAAAATAATCTAATTCCTCAAGCTAAATCAAATGTCTATCCGAATCCGGTATCTGACTATTTATCTGTTGTATTTATTAATAATGAAAGATCGGAAATGTTCCTTTACGATATTTCTGCAAGAAAAGTGTTACAGATAAATTTTATTAATACTGCAAAATTTGACACTGGACAACTCGAAAAAGGGTTATATATATATGAAATTCGTAGCAAAAACGGAATTTGTATCAAGGGAAAAGTGATGAAAGATTGATGTAGAACTTCATTGTCAATGGAATTTGAGGTATAAAAAATCTATACACAAATGGATAAGTAAAATGACAAGTAAGAATCGTTACAAAAAAGTTGAAGTTTGATCAAAAAATATCAGCAATCACTTCCATCTTTAGCCCTCTCGATCCTTTTATAAGGATATAACAATTATTGCATTGATTTTTCTTAAACCATTCAGCAGCTTCTGTTGATGCGTTAAAATGCTGGAAGCCTGATTGCTTTTCAAAAATTTTGAATTGTGGTCCAACTAATACCACCTTTGTAAAATTTTTCTTGTGCAAATTATTTATGACGGAAAGATGTTCAGCTTCACTTTCGTTACCAAGTTCCAGCATATCACCTAATGCAATAATTTTATCTCCGGAGAATGATTTACTGAAATTCTCTAATGCTGCATTTACACTGGAGGGATTAGCATTATAAGCATCCATTACAATCGTAACATTATTGGATTTTGAAATTATTTGTGAACGTTGATTGGAAGGAAAATAATTTTCAATGGCTTCTTTTATTTTATCCGAATCGACTTTAAAATAATTTCCTATTGTAATGGCCGACATAACATTTTCAAAATTGTAATCACCGGTGAGGTTGGTGTTTATTACCATCGAAAATGGTTTTGTACATTGAACGCTTAACAATGAGTTTTTCACCAATGCTTCTCCTACTAAATCAAGTTGCTGGTTTGAACCATAAATAATTTTCCTGGTGTAGTCAGCCAATAACTCACGTAATGTTGCATTATCTTCATTAATAAAAATCAAACCATTTATTGATTTTATATATTGATAAAGTTCCCCTTTTCCTTTTTTTACACCTTCCAGTCCGCCGAAACCTTCCAGATGAGCTTTTCCTATATTCGTAATCAAGCCATAATCGGGTTGTGCTATTTTACATAATTGTTCAATTTCCTTTTGGTGATTAGCTCCCATTTCAATCACTGCAATTTCATGGGCGCTTGTTAATGATAACAAGGTAAGTGGAACACCTATATGGTTGTTGAGGTTTCCTTTAGTAAAAAGGGTGTTATACTTTTTGGAAAGTACGGCAGCCGTCAGTTCTTTAGTAGTTGTTTTTCCATTACTGCCTGTGATAGCCAATACGGGAATATTCAGTTGCTGACGGTGATGAGCAGCCAATTGCTGTAATGTAGTGAGTACATCATTAACCAAGATGCTTCTTTCATTAACAACAAATTCCAATTCATCAATTATGGCATAGGCGGCACCATCATTTAATGCTTTGTCGGCAAATTCATTTCCATTGAAATTTTCCCCTTTTAAAGCGAAAAAGAGACATCCTTCAGTAAGCAACCTGGTGTCAGTGCATATTACCGGATGAGCTTGAAATAATTTATATATATCTTCAGTTTTATTCACAATGAGGAAGTGTTACTTTTCTCTGCGAAGATAATCCAGAAACAATGTTTTCAAATACCCGGTTTAAATCATTTTTGAACGTCAAAATACAAAAAACCCTGCCAATTGCTCAACAGGGTTTTTTCGTAAAACGGAATGCTTATTCTCAATTCTGATCCCGATATTTATCGGGACTACATTCTTAATTTATTAGTAATCCATTCCGCCCATTCCGCCCGGCATTCCGCCCGGCATAGCAGCTGGTTTCTCTTCTTTTATTTCTGAAAGTACGCACTCAGTAGTTAACAACATACCGGCAATGGATGCGGCGTTCTCTAAAGCGACACGTGTAACTTTAGTAGGGTCGATTACACCGGCAGCCAACATGTTTTCAAAAACATCAGTACGTGCATTGTAACCAAAGTCATCTTTACCTTCTTTAACTTTTTGAACAACAATTGATCCTTCAATGCCTGAGTTGGCAACGATTTGGCGCAATGGCTCTTCTAAAGCACGTCTTACAATCATGATACCCGTAGTCTCATCGTCATTGGCACCTTTCATTTTTTCCAATGCAGCAATGGTACGGATGTAAGCAACTCCACCACCCGGTACGATTCCTTCTTCAACAGCAGCACGTGTAGCATGTAATGCATCATCAACACGGTCCTTCTTTTCTTTCATTTCCACTTCCGTTGCAGCTCCAATATATAATACGGCTACGCCTCCTGCTAACTTTGCAAGACGCTCCTGCAATTTTTCTTTATCATAGTCAGAAGTTGTTGTCTCAATCTGTGCTTTGATTTGTCCAACGCGTGCTGTGATATCAGCTTTCTTGCCTGCACCACCTACAAGTGTTGTATTGTCTTTGTCGATTGATACCTTCTCAGCAGTTCCCAATGAAGTAAGCTCAGCATTTTCAAGCTTAAAGCCCATTTCTTCGCTGATTACTGTTCCACCTGTAAGGATGGCAATATCTTCCATCATTGCTTTTCTACGGTCACCAAATCCGGGAGACTTAACAGCAGCAATTTTTAAAGAACCACGTAGTTTATTCACAACTAAGGTTGCCAATGCTTCACCATCTATATCTTCAGCGATGATTAACATTGGACGTCCTGTTTGAACAACTTTCTCTAAAACAGGAAGCAATTCTTTCATGTTAGAGATTTTTTTATCGTACAATAATATATATGGACGTTCTAAAACGGTTTCCATTTTATCAGGATTGGTTACGAAGTAAGGAGAAATGTAACCGCGATCAAACTGCATACCTTCTACGATGTTAACAGAAGTTTCAGTTCCTTTTGCTTCTTCTACAGTGATAACTCCTTCTTTCTTTACTTTCTTCATTGCATCGGCAATCAGTTTTCCGATTTCTGCATCGTTGTTTGCTGATATACTTGCAATTTGCTCAATTTTCTTATTGTCGTCACCAACTGCCTTACTCATTTTCTTGAGTGATTCAATAACGCTTAGAACAGCTTTGTCGATTCCGCGTTTTAAATCCATTGGATTGGCACCAGCTGCAACATTTTTTAAACCTGCAGTTACAATTGCTTGCGCTAATACAGTAGCTGTTGTGGTTCCGTCACCGGCTACATCAGCAGTTTTAGAAGCAACTTCTTTAAGCATTTGTGCGCCCATGTTTTCAATCGGGTGCTTCAATTCAATTTCTTTTGCAACTGTTACACCATCCTTCGTTATGGAAGGTGCGCCATATTTTTTATCAATAATAACATTACGTCCTTTTGGACCCAGGGTTACTTTTACTGCATTTGCCAAAGCATCAACGCCCCTTTTTAAAGAGTCGCGTGCATCTGTGTTGAAGGTGATATCTTTTGCCATATTTTTATTTGGTTATAAAGTTTGAGGTTTAAAAATTTAAGATTTTGAAAGATTAAATTACTGCGAAAATATCTGACTCACGCATGATTAGTAATTCCTTACCATCAACTGTGATTTCAGTTCCTGCGTACTTACCATACAAAACTGTATCGCCAACTTTTACAGTCATCGGCTCATCTTTTTTCCCGGTTCCTACGGCTACAATTTTACCCTTTTGTGGTTTTTCTTTAGCGGTGTCGGGGATGATCAATCCGCTAGCTGTTTTTTCTTCAGCCGGTGACACTTGTACGATCACACGGTCTGCCAATGGTTTAATGCTTACTTTGCTCATGTTTTATGAATTTTTATTTGTGAGTAGATAAATTTTTAAGTGACTTAAATAAAGAATGGTAAAAACTAAAAATTGTATATAAAAGTGCCGTGCTCCAACACTGTGCCATTGAGGAATTAAATAAAAAATGCTGTCAAAATTTCAAATTATTGAATTTTGACAGCATATCATGGCAGACTTAGAGCAAGTCTGTCACGCCTATCTTTTCGTTGTGTCAGGTGGAGCTGCAACCGGCGCTTGTTGTGGCTGAGCCGGTGCTGCAGTATTATCAATCTGATCCTGAATCATAGAGGCACCTGAAGCATCACCTGTTTCTTTTGGAATTGAGAAATTTGCTACAATCGCGAGACTCAATAGTCCGATCGCCAATCCCCATGTTAATTTTTCGAGGAAGTCAGTTGTTTTACGAACACCCATGATTTGATTTGAGGAACTTAACCCTGCGGCCAGCCCACCGCCTTTAGAATTTTGCGCCAGAATGATCAGGCCTAAAAGGATGCTTACAATGATTATTAATACAATGATAAAGGTATACATAGTTACAATTTTTGCTTTAGCTTAAGTTCCAGAATGAGGGCGGCAAAGTAAGCGTTTTTTTCGGGATACAACAAACTTAATTTCTCATAAGCGGAAATTGCTTTTTCATAATTAGACTGTTGTGTATATATTTTAGCCAAGGTCTCGGAAACCAAGTCATTACGCTCTAAAATGCTCTGTTTAGCCATGTTAACTGGGGAGTAAAAAGCACTTCTGGCAGGCGTAATGCGGGGTTCTTCCCTGATAAATTTTTCAATAATATCACTTTGGGGTTCAGCTGTTGATGCAATGCGGATGGATTTTGCAATTGTTAGTGGCTTTTTTACTACTTTGAGCCATTCCGAAAATGAGTGGTTGCCCGTAACTGTAATTTCTTCCAATTTTTCTTGCTTAGGAATTTCAGG
Source organism: Bacteroidota bacterium (assembly GCA_031418215.1). Lineage (GTDB taxonomy): Bacteria > Bacteroidota > Bacteroidia > AKYH767-A > OLB10 > JANOXC01. The sequence continues at coordinate 3,889 of JANOXC010000132.1, read as the reverse complement.
AGAAAGGTGCTCCATAAAAGCATTCTGACCAATTAATTGATCAATGGGATCATCACCTTGTGCCAGTTTTTCGATGGCTGCTGTTATTTCATTGTCTAAAGCTGAGGCCGGTTCCTGATTTTCCGCAGTAGTGTTCTCTTCTGCTGTCGTATTTTCATCAGGAGGATTAAGGCTTTTCGGTATTTCACTATTTCTTGACTCGTTGCTAATCACTGCTTCGACTTCCTTTGGCTCATCAAAAACATTCAATGCTTCAGCCGAATTAACCTCAGATTCAACAACAGTTTCATCTGAATTTTGACTTTCCAGATGTAGCATAAAATCATCAATTTTAAACTCCGGGGATGGCGCACTTTTTACAAGGTTCAATTCCCGCAAACGTTGATCAATAATTTGCTGTAAGCGTTCTTCATCGCTTATTATTGGAGCCTCAATTACTGAATCTGGAAGTTGCTCAAACGGTTCTTCAGCAATAGTTTCTTCAATAATTACAACTTCCGGATTGATAAAATTTTCAATCACTTGCTTTTTCTCATCCATAATTGAAAACAAATACGCTCTGTTCCCGGCATAAGCTGCTGTTAGCTTAAGATAATCGTTGTACGCAACATTATTGGTTTCTTTCAACCATTTCAGACGAGCAAAATGCAAGGCCTGGCAATAGGGATATTTATCTACAAGTTCCGTTAAATAGGATCCTTGATCCGCTCCATGGGATTTTTCAAGTAGTGAATGATAAATTGCGTCAATGTTCATTACCAGTTACTTACTGCACGGTTAAAAATGTCATCTACCAGTTGTTTATTAATTTGTGTAATAGCGTCTTGTTCAATTGACGCCAGACTAATCTGGCTGTCGTAATCATAATAACGGGTAAATGGAGATTCGAAATTCTGCTTTGGATCATTTGTGTTTACAAACTTAACAAATACTGTAATGGTAAGCCGGTTTTGTGCTGCAGTTTCATTTCCCTGGATGGCAATGGGCTGCGTACGATAGTCAGTAATATAGCCTTCAAAGGAAATATCACTGTCAATATCTGTTAATCGAAGGTTAGTTAATGATACAAATTTATCTTTCAGTTTTTCAGTAAATAACTGACTAAGGGTTGGCTGAATAATGGCCGCCCGGTTCGGGAAAAAAGAAATGCTCACGGTTTTTATTTCCGGAGAAATAGATGCTCCGGAAAAAGAATATACATGACATGCACCAATGAAAATTACCGGTAACAACGTAATGAGCAGTAAAACATTTCTTTTAATGATAATCATTCTTAGCTTTTTAAAGATTTACTTTAAATGATATTCATTTAATTTTCTGTACAACGTCCGCTCAGAAATACCAAGTTCTCGAGCAGCATATTTTCTTTTGCCATTGTATTTTTCAATAGCTTTTTGAATCAACTCCTTTTCTTTATCTGCAATGGACAGTGATTCTTGTTCGAGTTCCTCATGCAATTCAATATTCAATGGTTCGGTTTGTAGCTTTCCCATTGTAGCATGCGGGTGCATGATTTTGGAGGGCTCGGTATAAGGTGGATTATTATATAGTGATGCAGAAGATACGTTGTTCATATCAGTGCCAAGCATTAATCCGCCTACAACAGATTTTAGGTCCGTTAAGTCTTTTTTCATTTCAAAAAGTACCTTGTACAATATTTCCCTTTCATTCATATTGCTCCCTCCGCTAACTTCATTACGCAAGAGAACAGGCAACTGACTTGCCGATTCGCCCGGCAAATATTTTAATATTGCATCAGGCGTGATTTCCTTTTTCTGTTCTAAGATTGAAAGCTGTTCCGTAACATTTTTCAGCTGCCGAATATTACCGGGCCAACGGTAGTTAATCAACAACTGTTGTGCTTCCGGCAAAACAGAAATCATCGGCATGCGGTACTTGTCGGCAAAATCATTTGCAAATTTTCGAAAGAGTAGGTAGATGTCATCCCGACGTTCACGCAACGGTGGTACATGTATGGGAACGGTATTTAAACGATAATAAAGGTCTTCTCTGAATTTTCCATTCTCTACGGCATTGGTAACATTTACGTTGGTGGCAGCTACAACTCGCACATTTGTTTTTTGAACTTTGCTAGAACCCACTCGGATGAACTCACCTGTTTCCAAAACACGCAAAAGTCTTACCTGTGTTAATACCGGAAGGTCGGCCACTTCATCAAGGAATATTGTACCACCATTCACCACTTCAAAATAACCTTTTCTTGCTTCACTTGCTCCGGTAAATGATCCTTTTTCATGGCCGAAAAGTTCACTGTCAATGGTGCCATCGGGGATCGCACCGCAATTCACTGCAATATAAGGACCGTGTTTACGGCTGCTGAGTTGATGGATGATTTGTGAAAAAACTTCTTTCCCTGTGCCGCTTTCACCGGTAATTAATACTGACAAATCGGTTGGTGCAACCTGCCGTGCAATATCAATGGCGTGATCCAGCAAAGGCGAGTTGCCAATGATACCGAAACGCAATTTTATTTCTTGAATAGTCATTATTTAATAGTCTGAACTTTCTTGTTACTATTTATTTTTTTTTGAATAAAGTTATCGTAAGATTGCAATAATTTTTTTATCCAGGATATTTTAACATATATATATAACTAATTTTAATTTGTTTTGATTTATCACGAAATTACATGGCCAATAAGCGTGGCCAGGGTGCAGCTGTCAGCCATTACATTTACATATTCTCCGCGCAAATAGTTTTCTTTTGGAAATACCACTACAGTGTTTTGTGAATTTCTACCGTATAAATAATCTGCTGATTTCTTTGATTCACCTTCAATTAGCACGCGGTGCACTTTTCCTAAACCGCGTTGTGTTCTCTCTGCAGAAAGTTTTTGCTGCAGTTCAAGGATTTCAGCAAGTCTTTTTTTCTTGACAGGTTCCTCCACATCATCAATATAATTACGGGCTGCTGCTGTTCCCGGCCGTTCACTATATGTAAACATATATGCAAAATCATATTGCGCCCATTGCATCAGGCTTAATGTTTCCAAGTGATCATCTTCTGTTTCCGTACAGAAACCGGAAATTAAATCGGTGGATATCCCGCAATCAGGAATAATATTTTTAATGGATTGAATTCTTGCTATATATTGTTCTCTTGTATATCCACGGTTCATTTTTTCAAGCATCCGAGTGCTTCCCGATTGAACCGGTAAATGAACGTAATCGCAGATGTTTTCATATTTTGCCATTATATATAATACTGCATCCGTCATATCACGTGGATTGGATGTGGAAAATCGCACGCGCAAATCAGGATTAACTTGTGCCACGCGTTCAATCAGGTCGGCGAAAGTCACAAATTGTTGTTGTTCGACAGTTGGTAACTCATGCGCCAGTGCTTTATTTATGGTGTCCTGTTCAAGATCTTTTTTAAGGCCACCGCCATTCCATAAATAAGAATCTACATTCTGTCCGAGTAAAGTAACTTCTCTGTAACCTTCTTGAAACAAGGATGCCGCTTCTGCAACAATGCTTTCAGGGTCGCGACTTCTTTCTCTTCCTCGTGTAAAGGGTACGACACAAAAAGAGCACATGTTATCACAACCTCTCATAATGGAGATGTAGGCCGTTACGCCATTTCCACCCAATCTCACAGGACTGATGTCTGCATAAGTCTCTTCCCTTGATAACAATACATTGATTGCTTTATGCCCGTTTTCCTCCACTTTTTCTATCAATCCGGGAAGGTCACGGTAGGCGTCAGGTCCGGCAACAATATCCACTAGTTTTTCCTCTTCCAACAGTTTGGACTTCAATCGTTCGGCCATACAACCCAATACACCCACAATCAAGGAAGGGTTGTTTTTCTTTGCTTTCTTGAATTCAGTTAAACGCTGCCGAACCCTTAGCTCAGCATTTTCGCG
>JANOXC010000131.1:0-6177 GCA_031418215.1 Bacteroidota bacterium | reverse complement strand
AATGATGGTATTGTTGATAGTACATTAATATTGGAGAATAATAGATTAATTAACGCAATTTTTATCGAACAATTTATGAATATTGATTCGATCATAATTCCGGATAGCTCAACACAGTTAATTTTGCAACAAATAGCTTATCAAAACCCCTTATCAGGTGGTCCGGCTGTATATACAGCCCGGAATATTTTGGGTTTAATTCTTGAAGATAATTATGTCAGTGCTAGAAATTCTGTTTCTTCTCAAAATTATGTAAGAAAGAAAAATTATATATTAAATGAAATCAAGGTTTACCCAAATCCAGGTAAGGAAGCTATAATTATTGATGGATTTAAAGATATGCCGACAGAAATTTTGGTTAATGATTATCAGGGTAAAATTGTATATCATTCAATTTTATCAAAAGATGACAAAAAGGTAAATATTAATGTTATTCAATGGCCCGCTGGTATTTATTTCTACCAGGTGCAGTTTCAGAATGAAAGACTTAAAGGGAAGATTTCTGTTATTAAGTAAAATTTAAAGTGGAAGGGGTTGTTCTTTTCTGTTAAATTTATATAATGAAATATATATATATACTCTTAATGCTTTTAAGCAATTATTGTGATGCACAGTACCTGAATAAGTATTGGTGCTTTGGGGATAGTTCTCTATTGACTTTTGATACAGCTGGAATTTCAACCGGGTTCTGTTCACTTGACACAAGAGGATCCGCGGTTTCATTAGGCGATTCAACAGGATTGCTGATTTATGCAAATACTAGAGCAACAGTTAGTGGTAACGCAACTCTTGTATGGAATAAAAACAACCAGTTAATGCAGAACGGAAATAACATCGTAGGAGAAGGATGGTACAAAGAGTTGATCATATTACCTTTTGACTCGGAGTTGTGTTATCTTTTTACGGCAGGAATTGCTGGATCTTCTTTAAATGGGCTACACTATTCCACTATTAATTTAACATTAAATAGCGGATTAGGGGCAGTGGTACAAAAGAATGTGCAATTGCAACCTTATGACGCCAGTGATGGATTAGCTGCTATTAAGCATGGTAATGGGCGTGACTGGTGGCTGTTTTATAGAAGATGGGATACAACAAATAATAGCTTTTATATATACCTGGTCACTCCTGATACCATAAATCTACACCAAATTCAAAATATTGGACAATCAACTTTTGCGGGCTTTTATCGTATTGAACCATCATTTGATGGGGAGAGAATTGCTTGTTGTACTACACAAGGAATAATTGAAACATATGATTTTGATCGTTGTTCTGGGATATTAAGTAATCTAATTACTATTGGAACGGAACATATATTTCCAGATCCTCTTCCATGGTATGTAGGTTGCGAGTGGTCATATGACAAAAGTAAGTTATATGTTACATCTATAATACAAGGTGCAAATAATGATAGTTCCTACCTGCTTCAATTTGATATGAATGCTTCAAATATTTATGCTAGTCGGGACACATTACATTCTTTTCGCAAACCGGAGCAGCCTTACATGCTTGAGTTGGCACCCGACAAAAAAATATATTTAGCAAGTGCTTACGATAACCAAATCAATTTTAATTATCCTTATCCCGACAGCATGCGTAATTATATTAATGAAAATCTAAGCGTTATAAATTATCCTGATAGTCTTGGATCGGCATGTGATTTTCAACCTTACAGTTTTTACCTCGGTGGGGCAAGAACATATTATGGTTTACCTAACAATCCTAATTATGAATTGGGTCCGCTGGTAGGGAGTTTGTGCGATACCCTTACCATAGGTGTTGAAGATCATGGCCAAACCGCGCAGGGAGAACTATATATTTTTTATCATCCGGGATGGCAGATTGCATTTATTAATGCAAAGGGTTTAAAGGGTAAAAAGTACAACATACAGGTTTTTGATATGGTTGGCCATTTAACATATAATGAAGAAGGAAAATTAGGTTCCGGTTATTATACCAAAGATTTAAGCATGCAGGCTTTTGCCAAGGGAATGTACATTGTTGTTATTACAACTGAAAAAGAAAAACTGGTGAAGAAATTTGTGAGGGAATGAGAAAACTTTATATTTTGTCTTTTAGTTGTTACAAATTGCCAGGCATAGTACCTTAATAAGTATTTGTGATAATGCTCCATAAAATTGTTAATATCGGGCTTATTCTTTCTAGATGAATTTAGCGAATAATATTAAATACACGAAGTATGAAAAGTAAAAAAGAAATTGTTGAGAACTGGCTGCCAAGATATACAGGTCAATCTTTGAGCGATTTTGGTGAATATATATTACTAACAAACTTTCAACATTATATTAACCTTTTTGCAAAATGGAATAAGGTAAAAATTGTTGGTGCTGATAAGCCCATGCCAAGTGCAACCGCCAACGGAATTACCATTATCAATTTTGGTATGGGTAGTGCCAATGCTGCAACTATGATGGATCTTTTAAGTGCCATTAACCCTAAAGCATGTCTTTTCCTCGGTAAATGCGGTGGGCTAAAGAAGAAAAACAAATTGGGCGATTTAATATTACCTATTGCAGCTATTAGGGGTGAAGGAACTTCTAATGATTACCTGCCGCCTGAAGTGCCTGCATTACCTGCCTTCAGTCTCCAGAAAGCTGTTTCTACTACAATTAGAAATTTCAAAAGAGATTATTGGTCGGGAACCGTTTATACTACTAATAGGAGGGTTTGGGAACATGACAATGAATTTAAAAAATATTTACAAAAATTGCGTTGTATGGCCATCGACATGGAGACGGCTACAATATTTATTGCAGGTTTTTTAAATCAAATTCCATGTGGTGCATTATTACTTGTGTCAGATCAACCGATGATTTCAACAGGTGTAAAGACAGCAAACAGTGATTCCATTGTTACTAAACATTTTGTTGATGATCATTTGAAGATTGGTATTGCTGCTTTGAATGAATTAAAAAATAACGGTTTAACTGTTAAGCACCTACGGTTTTAAAGAATGGCTGAGAAATCATATGAGGATATTCTTCGTGACCTGAAGAATAAAATTTATAGCCCTGTTTATTTTTTGCATGGTGATGAGCCCTATTTCATTGATAAAGTGAGTGATTTTATTGAAACCCATGTGTTGGATGAAATGGAAAAGGAGTTTAACCAGACAGTTGTTTATGGGCGTGAAACGGAACCTTTAAGTTTGCTCAGCATAGTTAAACGGTATCCAATGATGTCCAATTACGCTGTTGTAATTGTTAAAGAAGCACAGGACATGAAGTATTTTGCTCGCCTTGGTAAGAGCAAAGAAGAAGAAGTAAAAGGGGAGAAAAGCAAAAACAATGCGGACCCGCTGTTGCATTATATTCAAAACTCTTTGTCAAGCACAGTACTTGTTTTTTGTTTTAAGTATAAAACGCTTGACAAACGATCGAAATTTTTTAAAGCTTTGGATAAACACGCTGTTGTTTTTGAAGCGAAGAAATTATATGATAATAAAATTCCTGAATGGGTCAACAGTTATTTGCACCATAAGGGATATAAAATTAATCCACAGGCAACACATCTGATTGCTGAATATCTAGGTAATGATTTATCCCGAGTGGCAAATGAATGTGATAAGTTGTTGTTAAATATTCCCAAAGGACAAGAAATAGATGTTTTGAATATTGAGCAGCATATCGGCATCAGTAAAGAGTTTAATGTATTCGAACTAAATACTGCCCTTGCCAAGAAACAAACATTGAAAGCGTTTCGAATCGCTGCATATTTTAAGTCGAACCCGAAAAACAATCCACTTGTAGTTACCATCGGCAGTTTGTATACTTTTTTTTCCAAGGTTCTTTTGTTTCATTCACTGCCTGATAAATCGCGCATGAAAGCTGCTGCAGTGTTAGGGGTTCACCATTTTTTTATGACGGAATATGAGACGGCTGCTGCAAATTATCCAGCGCCCAAAGCTGCAGCCGTAATAAGTTTACTTCGAAAGTATGACCTTAAATCTAAAGGCATAGAAAACACATCGGCTGATGATGGTGAATTGCTGCGCGAATTAATATATAAAATATTGCATTAAGAATTAATTATGGAAAAAGTGAAAATTTCGCTTGTCTCCTACCTAAACTCCCGGCCTTTTGCCTATGGGTTGAATTATTCCAATGTGATAAATGATATTTCACTTAGCCTGGATTCCCCTGCATTATGCGCCGACAAAATGATCGCTAAAATTGCCGATGTTGGATTGGTGCCGGTAGCCATGTTACCGCGAATTGAAAATGCCACAATTGTTTCTGATTACTGCATTGCGGCTACAGGAAGGGTTCAGTCTGTTTTGATGGTGAGTGATGTTCCAATGGCTGAAATCAAAGCAGTAATCTTAGATCGAGAGTCGAGGACTTCTGTTTTATTGGCACGTATTCTTGCTAGAGATTACTGGAAAATTGATCCTGCCTGGTTACATGAGGCAGACGAAGGTTTTGAGAAAGCCACAGGTAATGTAGCTGCTGTGATAATTGGCGACAGGGCATTGAATGAGCGCAGCCGTTTTAAATATACATATGACCTTTCGGAAGAATGGTATAATATGACAGGTTTGCCTTTTGTTTTTGCCTGTTGGGTAACCAATAAACCTTTGGATGAAGCATTCCTTATCACCTTCAATGCCGCGTTAAAATTTGGGGTTACACATATTGATGAACTGGTGAAAAGCGAAAATCTTTCAGTAAGCGAAAAGGATTATCTTGTTAATGCTATTCAATATGAGTTTGATGCGGAAAAAAGAAAAGGCCTTGAATTATATTTAAAGCTTATCCAACAATTTAATTAGCATTTCGTTTTTATTTTTTTTGACCGGCATTTTTTTTCAACCAAAATAACTACCATCATTCATGGCATTGTAAAGGTTCTCGGTTTTTTTTGCAAGGTCATTTATCAGATCCAATTCACGTTGTGTTAAAGCTTGTATTGGTGATTGCGCGCGTTCTTTTAATTTCTGCTGAGCAGAAGTTGGATTGGGGTGACTATAGGAAAGTAAAACGGGTAACATTTCTTTGATATACTCCAAGCGTGCCTGTGGATCAAGCTGACGCAATAAACGATGCATTGTATTCACATGCTGATTTAAAGTAGTCAGGATGTTTTCGTCGGTTGAATTTTGCATCTTTTTAATTTTGTAGTTAAATACGCTTGCCACCCATTTTGGTTACACTTTTATGCATTAACTACTCCATTATCAAGCATAAGTTGTTCTGCTGCATTTTTCTTTTTCAGTTTTGGCCATGTAAAGGAAAATGTAGCTCCTTTTCCGGCATCAGAATCAAGGGCAATTACACCACCTTCATCATCAATGATTTTTTTCACAATTGCCAATCCTACCCCACGCGATTCCATGTCATCACGTGCATTTAATGTTTGAAAAATAACAAATATTTTTTCGTGATAACGGGGTTCAATACCCGGACCATTATCTTTTACGTAAAACATCCACTCACTTCCTTTATCTTCTGCCCCGATTTCAATCTGGATATCTTCCTTGTCATTATATTTAATCGCGTTATGAATAATATTCATCAATACCTGTTGTAATTTTATTTTTTCAGTGTAAACAAGAGGCATTCCTTTTCTGATATTAATTACGGCGTTTTCAGGGACACCGATTAATTCAATTGTTTCTTTTACGAGATCATTGGATTTGAATAATTCCAACTTCCCACCATTTTTATTGGCTTTTGTATAATCAAGAATACCATTGATCAGATCTTCCATCCTCACCACACGATTCTTAATCGTATTAAAATGAGTACGAGCATCATCAGGCATTTTTTCACCCATATCTTCTTCAATCCAACCTGTAAGATTGCCTATGGCACGCAATGGCGCTTTGAGATCATGTGAAACGACATAGGCAAATTTGTCGAGTTCGGCATTGGTTTTTTCAAGATTGGAGAGGTACTCTTTCATTTTCACTTCAGCAATTTTGCGTGTAGTAATATCACTTTCGATGAAAATAAATTTGGTTTCTTTGTCTTCGTCAGAAGTAATTGGCGTCATCAAAGTTCGGCTGCGCAGTGCGCAGATCTTCCGCGACCTCAGCGCCTGGCAGGTCTCGCAGCTGGCGCGCCATCCGTCGCGGCCCTACACCCTCGACTATCTGCGCGTGATCTGCGACGAGTTCCAGGAACTCGCCGGTGATCGTGCGTTCGCCAACGA
>JANOXC010000130.1:0-5792 GCA_031418215.1 Bacteroidota bacterium | reverse complement strand
ATACCAGCATGACCAGTAAATCTTATTGTCAGGGGCCAATTCTAATAAGCCCCCAATAACTTGCTGAGGAATTGAAAATAATGTGTCTCTGGTAGCTGTTGGATTAGGGTCATTCAAATTATACTGAAATACAAAGTTCATGGTATCTGTTGAACTACTTTTCGCTTTTGAAACATAAAGTAAACTATCATTTGGTGATAATTCGCAATCGACGTACCAGGGAAATGGAATTGGGCTTACAGCTTCATGTTCAATACTTATTTCATTTGAAAGGTAACCTGAGCACCGGTTAAAATTATAAACTGACAAAAGTCCTTTATTCGTTACACAAGAAATTTTACTACAATCATTTGATGGCTCAATATGAAATAAACTTGATTGAACTGTATCCCCAATATTTTGAGTATGATTAAGGATAACTCCAGATGGAGTAACGATATAAAAATAAAAAGTGTTATTGAAATTGCTCCAATCACGTACAATTATCCACCAGTCCCTTCCATTCCCATGTTTTATTGCTGTTATGCCATCATTTGCCCAAAAAGTAGAGTCTTGCAGTTGAATATTTTTTTGAACAACCGAACCTAGACCACCATTCTGGCTCATATCAATTACAGAATAAAAAAAACCATTCAATGATGTAACACCAGCAGTAAATAAATAATATAAACTATCATTGCCCGGTTGTGGTACTATTAATAATTCTTTATACCAACCTCTCCCAACAATTGAGTCTCCATTTTGCATCAATTGATGTTGTTTGTTCCAGACGGCAGTTAGATTTATATAACCCTGACTCCACAGTGGTTCGTAAAAGGTCTGTGCATAAAAAAGTAATTGCCCGGAAGTATCAGCAATGGAAGCACAACTTCCTCGTACAACCAGTGATGAAGCAAATGTTGAGGGATTTGTGTTACTAAAGTCAATGCCTGCACTATCTCCAAAACACCATACATTATTTGTAAACTGTCCAAAAGTAGTTTTGGAAATGCAAGCTAGAAAATATATAATGCACAAAAGTTTTATTTTATTCATTTTGTATAGTTTAAATTAAAACGGAGGCAAGAAATTTGCCTCCGTTCTCCATTTTGTTACTTTATTACAACTAATTTTTCCCTGAACAATACCTGATTATTTTTTAATAATTTAAGTGCATACATACCAGACTTATATTGATTCAGATGCAAAATAAATTGCTGATCCATATCATTTTTAATATTTCTGATAAAGGCTTCTTCATCATGCGCTTCAAACAACAGATAGGTTAACAATTCTTTGCTTTCTTTTTTATAACGGGCAAGACGCAATGTTAACTCCATTACTTCGCTGGGTTTTAATTCACTCAATTCATTTTTTATTTCATTTAAGGAGGACGCTTTCACAGAATATTACTTTTTACAAAGATGCGGGAAAAATCAATTGACAATTGGTAAATGGCAGTTTACAGTTCTAAATGTGTCAAGCCGTTAATTATTACCTTTCTTTTTTACGCTTGGTTTTTTTGTAATGCTCTCATCAATTTTGCCTGCTTCGAAAATATAGGATTTTAGCAAGTCGACATCAATATCTTTAACTTTATAAAAATCCTTCCAGTAAACTTGCTTTCGATCACCTTTATCGAGGTAATTAATTTCATCGTGCAGTAAATTGCCACTTGTAAATCCAAGTCTTACTCCTCTTTCTTTCATATTACCCCATTGAACGGAAGAAGGCCATATAAAACAAATATTTTTATTACGATAGTAGTAAGGGACATTATAAGATAATTTTTCCCGACAATTAGGGATACAATCAAAGATCAATTTTCGTAAATACTCAACAATGACTAATTCATTAGCTGGAAGATAGTCTAAAAATTCTTCCACATTTTTAAAATCTACATCTTGGAATTTATTTTTCATTTTTAAAATAGACTTTCGACATTGTAATTTTCTTTTAGTTAACAAATAAAAAAGATTTTCATCAAGTTGGTAATAACTATATGGCAAACAAGCTTTTTTTCCTATAATTTAAAAATAGACAAAAATTACTTAAACCTTACATCAAATGTTGCAAGAAAGCCGTGAAAGCCTTATTGGTATTGAGTTTTAGCTCTCAAAGTTGGTCAATCAAAAAAATGGCCAATTGTAAGATTAGGTAGGTTAAAAACAAATTTCTCACATCTATTAAATGAATATTTGGCATGCATGATTTAGATGAACGGATTGAATTGTTGGGCTTCATGCAGTTAAATACCACACTATGAAAAATTTTACAATTAAGGGAATCAGGTTACTATGTGTTGCAGTTCTTCTTGCGACATCATGCTTTGGTCAGGGCTGGCAACAAAAATCAAATTTCAGTGGAGGTCAGCGGGCTTATGCATTTTCTTTTGTAATAGGAAGTAAAGCATATATGGGTACAGGAATGAATCCATCGCAAGTTACCAATGATTTCTGGGAATATGATCCAGCTAGTGATACCTGGACGCAGCGCGCTGCATTTATTGGTCAGGCACGTTATAATGCGGTGTCATTTGTAATTGGCTCTAAAGGATATGTTGGAACCGGTTCAAATGCTTATCAGATTGGAACAGCTAACTTTTATGAATATGATCCTGCAACCAATTCCTGGCGTTCAAGAGCAAGCCTTGTGAATGGTCTTCAGCGTACAGGCGCAGTTGGATTTTCTATCGGATCAAAAGGATATGTAGGACTGGGAAGAAATAACACCTTTTTTAGAAACGATTTTTGGGAATATGATCCTGCATTGAACAATTGGAAACAACGGGCTTCTTATCCTGGATTGGCTTGTGCCGATGCAACTGCTTTTGCAATTGGCTCAAAGGCATATGTTGGATTAGGTTATAATTCAACAACAGCATTTCGTTCATTCTATGAATTCGATCCTGTATTAAATAGCTGGACAGTAAAAGCGCAACTGCCAAGTCTTATTCGGTCATCAGCAAGTGCAATGGTGATTGGAAATAAAGCATATGTTGCATGTGGGTCTTCGTATGCAAAAGATGTTTGGGAATATGATCCTTCCGTTAATCAATGGAAACGTAAAATGGATTTTGCCGGCCCTGAAAGGAAATCGGCTGCTGAATTTGTTGTTAATGGAAAAGGTTTTATAGCAGGTGGAATGCTAAGAGGTCTTTATTATAATGACTTATGGGAATATACAGTTGATACATGTCGGATCAGTGCGCTTGCCAAACCACATGTTACGCCAAATCTTTGTCTTTACGATTCAATTACGATGAGTGCCAATAATGAGATAGGACTTTCCTATCAATGGCGTTTGAATGGTGTTGAAATTCAGGGTGCGAACAACCGTTATTGCTATGCGAAAACCCCGGGCTTTTATTCTGTAGTATTGAGTGGTAATTATGTTTGCAGCAATGTGTCATCCGGTATCAATGTAACAAAGCCTTGCAATGAAACGCCGGCGATTGCGGACGCCGGTGCTGATAGAAGAATGTGTATGGATGATTCTGCATTTATTAAAGGGAGTGTTAGCGGGGTAGCAACAAGGGCTTCCTGGAGTGGTGGCAATGGAATATTTCTTCCTAATAGAGATAGTTTATTTGTAACTTATGTTCCCACTGCAGCTGAATTTGCAAGTGGAAGAATAAAACTATATCTCACTACAAACGATCCTGACAGTTCAGGACCGATAACTGCCGGGATCGACTCAATCAATATATATATTAGTTCCGGACCTCCTGAGCCCACAACAATTAACGGGCCCTGGTATTTCTGTGCCAATACCACTAATTATGTATTTAGTATTGCTGCCGAAAGGGGAATGGTGTATAGTTGGGTAGTTCCTGATGACGCCGCAATCAATTCAGGTCAGGGTACAGGTAGCATCAATATAAGTTTTAATAGCAATGCATTAACTGATACGGTTTTTGTATCATCAACGAACTCATGCGGAACCAGTTCTCCGCAATATTTATTGGTTAATTTAGTAACCGGATTACCTGCACCAACTCCTCCAATCAACGGGGCAAATTTTGGATGCCCGGGAAACAGCAGCCGTTACTCAGTAACACGTACAAAGGATGCAATCAGTTATACCTGGACTCCGCCCAAAGGAGCTACAATTAATGGCTCTTCATTACCTATAACAATTGCAGATACTGCGGTAACAGTGGTCTTTACAAAATATTTTACCGGTGATACTTTAAAAGTGAAAGCAATAAATTGTTTTGGCTTTCTTTCGGAGGAAATACGCCCGATTACGAGAAAGTTTGTTGACCCGCCGGCTGAAATTATCGGTTCAACCATTGCTTGCAACAACGACAGCAATATATATACATTTAAGAAAATTCCTTTTGCTGAATATTATCTATGGTCATTACCAATTGGGGCAACTATAAAGGGCAGAGCACTTACTTATTCTTCACCTGATACCGTTGTCACAATAGTATTTACAGATGCGTTTTCAAGTGACAGTATAAAAGTGAAGGCATATGGTTGTGCAGGTTTTAGCAGCAATACTGCATTAAGAATCAACAGGGCAGCAGGTGCTTCAAATTGCCATGGCTGCAACCTTTCCGCAAAAATTGGCTCAATAACTTCACGCTGTTCAGGTGATTCAGTTAAACTATCGGCTCGTTATAGCGGAGCAGGAAATATCTGTACTGCCGGTGACCGTTACGCAGTAAGTGTTTTTGGTTTTACGGGAAATGTCAGTAGTCCGTCAGCTTCATTATCATCACCAGATGCTGTTGCTGCATGGTTAGCAAAGGGAAGTTCAGGCATTCAAACAAGGATCATATGGGATATGGGAGAAATCGTCCCGGCAGGCTCCATGGTAAGCGTTGGTGTTAGAACCGACGGTTGTTCAGGAGGTTCAGTAAAATCAATGATGCAATTCTGGGCTAATCCATCAAATGGACCAGACCCTTCCGCTTTGATTTCACAATCAGGAGTAATAGCTTATTATAGTGGCAAATACCGCGAATTTAGTTTTAATACTTCCGTTGATTGTCAGCTTATCGCACTTTCTGATGAAGGAGGATGTGGAATTAAAGTAGATTATATCAAATGGAAAAAAGCTTGTGTTACTTCATCTGATGCTGTTACTTATTTATGGTCAAATGGCGAAACGACAGCGAATATTTCAGTTACGCCTGCAACAACAACTGATTATTGGGTGAAAGTTTTTGATAGAGCAGGCTGTATGGCAATTGACAATGTTACTGTCAACATTGTAAGTAAGCCAATAGCAAAAATTAATGGCATTGCATCTATTTGCCCGGGCAGTGTTACCCAACTATGTGCTGATCCGGCAGACGCTTATTTATGGAGCGATGGTTCAACCAGCCAATGTATAAATGCAAATGTTGCGGGAAGTTACACACTTACGGTGGCAAATGGCGCCTGTTCCGTAACGGATACAAAAAACATAATGGAGTTGGTGGTATCTGATAATAACGAATGTACCAGCGATGCATGCGATCTTTTA
Source organism: Bacteroidota bacterium (assembly GCA_031418215.1). Lineage (GTDB taxonomy): Bacteria > Bacteroidota > Bacteroidia > AKYH767-A > OLB10 > JANOXC01. The sequence goes on along the minus strand of JANOXC010000130.1, from coordinate 335 downwards.
GCCGGTGAAGTTACGCATACAGTTATTGATATTAATGATAATAATGCCTGTACCACTGATGCATGCGATCCAATTTCAGGGATCTCTCATATCTCAATAAATGTTGATGACAACAATGTTTGTACGACAGATGCCTGCAATTCAAGTACCGGTGCAGTAACACATGTGGCTATCAATGTAAATGACAACAATGCTTGTACTACTGATGCATGCGATCCTGCTAATGGTCCTTCGCACATTGCCATAAATATAAATGATAACAATGCATGTACAGCAGATGCCTGTGATCCAATAATTGGAATATCTCATTCATTGGTTAGTATTGACGATTACAA
>JANOXC010000129.1:0-3507 GCA_031418215.1 Bacteroidota bacterium | reverse complement strand
CCTCTTCTGTCAAAAACTCAAGGTAAGTAACTTCACCGGCTTTGATACCTGGATTGATTACAACGTAACGTTCGTAGTAAATAATCAGGTCGAGACGCTTTGTAGGCAATCCTAAAAGGTAGCCAATTTTATTTGGAAGGGAACGGAAATACCAGATATGAGCAACAGGAACAGTCAATTGAATGTGCCCCATTCTCTCCCTACGGACTTTCTTCTCCGTTACTTCAACACCACAACGGTCGCAAACGATTCCTTTGTAACGGATACGTTTATATTTTCCGCAATGACATTCCCAGTCCTTAACAGGACCGAAAATCCGCTCACAAAACAAACCATCGCGCTCAGGTTTGTAAGTTCGGTAATTGATGGTTTCAGGCTTTAGCACTTCTCCGCTGCTCTGTTCCAGGATATGCTCAGGAGAAGAAAGCGAAATGGTAATGCGTGTAAAGTTGCTTTTAAGCTTTTGTTCTTTTTTAGCCGCCATTTTTATTTATTTACAGTTTAGTTTATGTCAATTAATAATCTGAATTACGCAGGAAAACTTTAGCCTAACAGCGTGTAAATCACCAAATAAGGACAAAATCCCCCCAACCCGCAATTGACCGGATTTAAAGAATTTGTATTTTCTGGTTGCACTCTGAAATTAGTAGCCAATGAACCCTGCATAGAAAAGGAGGGCAAAAGTAGTAATTTAAATTGATAATCAGCCGTATTTGTGTAAAGGTTTTCAGGTTAAATGTTTGTTAGGAAAACAGGCCGTAAGGATTCTTTTTTCATTGCCTGTATTTAATACCTTTTTATCCGCCATTTATTTTTTAAATTGGACAAAAATTAAATATAACCCAAAGATAAACAAGTGTTTAACAGCTTTTAGCCAATAACAAAAGAAAATCATTTACCTTTACTATTAATCCACTTTTACAATTTAATAAAGCCGAGCAATTTGTTTATCACTGGAAATTTATGACTAAAAAAATACTGATTGTAATTTTGTTAATTTTTAAACTTTTTAGTTCCCAAGCGCAGTCAACTTGTCCTATTGATGAGCATTTTGATATTACAAATACGTTTACATCAACTGGAACACCCGGTTGGAGTATAGATAGTAATTACTCGGTAACATCACCAAATTCTATTCGCGGGCAATTTGGACCGGGCATCAATAATGCAGCTGAATTAACATCTGCTTCCGTAAGTACGGTAGGCAGTGCGATTGTGAAATTAAAATTTAAACATATTTGTAAGCTCAACTTTTTCGATGGAGGATTTGTGCAAATCAATACAGGTTCAGGATGGGTATTTTTAACTGCACAAAACACTATTTATACCGGGACTGCTGTTACTTTCACCCCTGGTTTTGGTTATTCATTTAAAGCATTATCCTATCCATTGCTTTGGCAACCATCTGTTGATTCCGCCTTACCTGATAATTCATGGTGGAAGGCGGAAACTTTTGACATTTCTGCCATAGCAGCCAATCAACCCAATATTCAAATTCGCTTTTTGGCCCTTGATTCGGATTTAAATGGAATGGTAGGCAATTATGGCTGGTTGATTGATGATGTGCAGTTATGCCATTCAACTTGTGAATTGGATCCTCCTTCAATTACACCAATTGCACCTTTGTTGATAGGCAATGTTTACAATCCTGGTCCTTATACTGTTTGCTTTGATATGACAGATTCGTCTTCAATTATTTTTTCTGAGCTTTATTATAACTTGAATAACACTAGTTTTCAAGCAACGGGATCCATGTCTCAACTAACTTCGACCAAATGGTGTGGGGCAATTCCAATAACTACTCTTAACGTGGGCGATACAGTAAGGTGGTATATTGAAGCCTATGATGGATCATGCAATTTTAACATAGCTACTTTCCCTTCCGTCACCCCCAATGTTTTTACCTATTATTTAGAACCTCCAATTCCATTTTGTGACTATTTTGATTCTCCGTCTCAATTTTGGAAAGACACATCAATATCAGTTGTTGGTTCTCATTGGGAATTGGGAGTGCCAAATTGTGGCCTTACAAATAGTCCTTTAACGTTTCCCAACAGCTGGACGGTTGGTCTGAATGGTCCATACCAGAGCAGTTCACATTGTTTGCTTACTTCTGGAAATTTTGATTTTACATATGCCACTAGTATCATGTTAAGTTTTTGGTATAATTATGATACGGAATATGGTCATGATGGGGTAAGACTTCAATATTCTACTGATGGTGGATTTAATTGGCTGATGATCGGTCATGTAAATGATTCCTGTGGTAAGAATTGGTATAATGGAACAATTTCCGGTGGCGATTCATGGACAGGCATCACCAATGGATGGACCAAAGCCTCTTATGGAATTTCCTGTATTCCAGGGATAAATGGATCTGATAGTGTAAGATTCAGGTTTGAATTTATCTCGGATAACAGCATTATTTCAGGTTGTGGTTTTAGCCTCGATAACCTTTGTTTTGATTTGGTGCCTGATACAGATGTTGCAGTTGTCTCCATTGATTCTCCTCGTAGAGTTGAGAAGATCGGTAGCTCACGCCCGGTTAAAGTTACTGTTGAAAATGCAGGTGGAATAACACAAAATACATTTACATTAGTTACAACAATAAAAACTGGAGCAGGAACTTTTGTTGCAAATATGTTTCCATGGACCGGCACCATTTATCCGGGGCAGCGAATTAATGTAACACTTCCAAGTATTATAGTTCCATCCGGTAATAATCGCTTGTGTGTTTATGTTGTACTTCCAGGAGATGCTAACCCATCAAATGACATGGCTTGTAAAAAACTGAAAGGTGGGAACCCGGGTCCGGATGAGTCTAAAATAATTGATGGCGATGATTTTGCAATGGAGTTAAGGCGTGTTGAAGACCTGGATAATTTTGAATTGGCGGATGAAGAAATTAGAATTTTTCCAAACCCAGTAAATGATATTTTAACCATTATTTTCTATAATGCACCTCAGCAAAAATTTTTGGAAACAATTCAATCAGTTTCCGGTGCAACAATGTATAAAGAAAGAAGAAATGCAGAAGATAGCAGCATTGAAACTGATCTGGTTAATCTTGATCCCGGAATATATATTTTAACATTAGATTTTGAAGGAAGGCAATTCCATAGAAAGTTTATTAAGAATTAAAACTTGATAAATACATCATTACCAACTTTATTTCATTAACTGATTTACTGCTTAAATAATTTGCTATGAAAAAAGTCTGCTTTTTAACAACATCATTGCTTTCACTAATTATTTGTACAGAGGCACAACAAATTGCTCAGTTTGCCAAAACTGAGAGTGAAAAGAAGGCCGTAATTCTGGAACAGCTTCCTTATTTGTACGACTTTGAAAATGGCAACATGGGCTGGCAGGACAGTACAGTAAACCCTGGCACAAGCTGGCAATTGGGCGTGCCATCCTGGAATTACATCACTGCATCTTTTTCCCCGGTAAACGCTTGGATGGTTAACAGAACATCAGGATACAGTGATTATGCAAAATGTTATC
>JANOXC010000128.1:0-3803 GCA_031418215.1 Bacteroidota bacterium | reverse complement strand
ACGTGGAAAACTACCGGTACTTGGTGTATGTTATGGCGCACAACTAATGGCACAGCAAGCCGGAGGAAAAGTTACTTCAAGCAATCATCGTGAATATGGTCGCGCTCATTTGCGTTTGGTCGATACAGACGAAACATTTTTAAAAGATATGGTTGCCGAATCACAGGTTTGGATGAGTCACGCTGACACCATTCTCGAAGTACCTTCCACATTCCATGTCATTGCAAGCACCAACGATGTTCGTGTTGCAGCCTATCATATTGAAAACGAAAAAACGTATGGTTTGCAATTTCATCCTGAAGTAGTACATACAGAACAAGGCAAACAACTGCTCCGGAATTTTGTAATTGATATTTGCGAATGCCGTGGTGATTGGACACCCAATTCATTTATTGATGAAACGGTTTCTTCATTGCAAAAACAATTAGACAATGATCAGGTACTGCTTGGTTTGAGTGGTGGAGTTGATTCAGGAGTTGCAGCCATTTTGTTACATAAAGCCATCGGAAAAAACCTGCATTGCATTTTTGTAAACAATGGCTTGCTTCGCAAAAATGAATTTGAACAAGTGCTGGATGCTTACCAGCATCTCGGATTAAATATAGAAGGTATTGATGCCAGCCAACATTTTTATGATGAGCTAAAAGGTGTTAGTGATCCTGAAAAGAAAAGAAAAATAATCGGTCGTGTTTTTATTGAAGTGTTTGATAAAAAAGCACACGAAATAAAAAATGTTAAATGGCTTGCACAAGGAACCATTTATCCTGATGTGATTGAATCTGTTTCTGTGAAAGGTCCTTCTGCAACCATTAAATCTCATCACAATGTCGGAGGTTTACCTGAGAAAATGCATTTGAAAGTAGTGGAGCCTTTACGGAGTTTGTTTAAGGATGAAGTGCGTTTAATTGGTAGAACCCTGGGTATGGATCCCGGATTATTAGATCGTCACCCTTTCCCAGGTCCAGGTCTGGGAATACGAATCCTTGGAGATGTAACTCCTGAAAAGGTGCGTATTCTTCAGGAAGCAGATGCCATCTTTATTAATGGACTAAAGCAGCATAATTTGTATGATAAGGTTTGGCAAGCCGGCACTATCTTTTTGCCGGTAAATGCTGTAGGCGTAATGGGAGATGAGCGTACTTATGAAAATGTAGTCTGTTTACGTGCTGTAACTTCTACTGATGGCATGACTGCCGATTGGTGCCATTTGCCTTATGAATTTCTAGGTTTGATATCAAATGAAATCATCAACAAAGTAAAAGGGATCAATCGGGTGGTGTATGATATTTCCAGTAAACCGCCGGCAACGATAGAGTGGGAGTAGAAAGGGTTACTTTAATGGCTGTTGAAAGCAGGATTTTTTTAGTTTTACAATTATCATTCACCTAAATTTATTAATGTTGTAGTGAATGCAAAAAATATATATTTTATTTCTGCTTTTCGCATTAGCCTCCTGCAAAACCAGGAAAGGAGCAGCACCTTCTCAGCCTGTTACTATACAGCAGCCACCAAAAGACTCTGTTGTTGTTAAAAAAAGTGCAGCACCGGAAGAAAAGCGTCAGTTTACTTTAACCCTTTTGCTCGCTCTGAGTGCCCAAAAATATTTTGAAAAAGATTCAGTAGGTAATTATGTCGTTCCTGAGATGGAAACATTGAATAATACGGCACTTCAGTTTTATGAAGGAGTATTGTCAGCACGAATGATTCATGAAAACAACATCAAATTAAATGTTATTGACGTAGCAATTGATTCAATAAAAATTGTTAAGCTACTGAAGGATTCAACAATTTTAAAAAGCGACCTTGTTGTATCGCTTGCCGGACCATCTGTAAACAACATGATTTTAAAAGCGGCCGCTGCCAGGGAATTTCCTTTATTCTCTCCGGTTTCCATTACTTCAAACCTGGTGAATACCTACAATAAAATATGGTCAGTAAATCCTTCTAATAAAACACAATGCAGAAGAATGGCAGCTTTTCTAAAAGAACAATATCCTGATGCCGCTTATTCAATTATATATAGAAGCGATGTAAAAAAAGAAGATGATCTTGCTGAGTTGTTCAATGGAGAATTACATTCGCTTTTCAATGATACTGCTGTACGTAAGATTAATTATGCTCCTGATGGATGGAATAGATTGCAGAAAAACCTGAAGACGACAAAACGTAATATTTTAATTATCCCTTCTTCAGATGAATCATTTCTGACCACGCTGTTGACTAAATTGAATACAGAAGAGCAATATTCATTTCTCATAGTGGGATTACCTACATGGGAGCATTTCGAATCATTGGACCAGTCGCTGCTGGAAACATTAAATACACATATTTTCAACACCACTTTTTTAGATTATGAGAATGAGAAAGTGAAACAGTTCCGAAAACAATTTATTGAAGCTTATCACGCTGATCCGGTTTTTGCAGCCTATTCCGGCTATGATCTTTATCAATGGATTGACACGAACTTTACTAAGTTTGGTAAGGAGCTGGAGAAATACGAATCTACCACATCATTAACGTCACCCGAAACAGGCTTTGAATTTGTTAGATTATGTGATAACTGCAGTTTTGAAAATCAAAATATCTCCGTCTTGGTTTTTAAAGATGGGGCATTGAAAAGAGTACAACAGTAAATTTTATTTTTTAGGATAGATAAACATCAATAAGCCCTTCAGGAAGATCCATTTCAACAGTTTTATTTTCGCGATTAATATGGATGATAAAATCTGCAACTGCCGGAATCAATACTTCCTTGCTATTGAGCTCAATTGCAAGAACAGGATGTTGTGGCAATTCATAAACGTTGGTGATGGAGCCAAGGTTTCCTGCTTTTTTATCCAGTAATGTAAAGCCTATAACTTCATGGAAGTAAAATTGTTTTTCTTTTAATGGGGGCAGTGATTTAACAGGAAGAAAAACTTTCTTTTTAAGATAAAGATCGGAGGTGTTGCGATCAGGAATCCCGTTTAAATGAACTGTTGCGAGATTGGCATTTATTCTGATGGCGGTGATGTTGTATTCTTTCAATCCATTTGAGTCTTCCAGGAAAAGCGATTTCATACTTTTATAGGAATTAGGTTCATCTACATCAAGATATAGCACAAGATCACCCCTCACACCATGTGAACGAACAATAGTCCCTAATTGAAAATAGTCTTTTAAATCCATCAGACATTCAAAAATAATAAACTGTAGGAGGAATACAACCATTAAAGTATTCAATGGTTGGTAAGAAAAAAGGGCGGGATTATCCCGCCCTGTAATCATTCACATTAATAATCTTATGCTTCTGAAGGTGCTTCAGGCTCATTGCTTGAAACAGGTTCTTCAGCAGCAGGTTCTGCAACTACTTCAGCCGGAGCTTGAGCAGCTAACATTGCTTCAGCAGCTTTTGACCGAATTGCTTCTTGTCTGGCATCCTTTACTTTGACTTCCTGCTCAAGGCGGTTTGTCGAAGTGGTGCTTTTTGATGCAGCAACTCGTTGGCGCTTCTGATCAATTTTTCCTTGTTTTTCTTGAAGCCATTGTTCGAAACGGGCATCAGCCTGTTCCTGTGTCATAGCTCCTTTGGCCACACCTTTGTTAAGATGTACTTTGAACATGACTCCTTTGTAACTGAGAATGGCACGAGCTGTATCGGTTGGCTGGGCACCTTTTTGCATCCAGTCAGCTGCTTTCTCGTGATTCAATTCAATGGTTGCAGGGTTCGTAATAGGATTATACGAACCAATACGCTCAATGAAACGTCCATCTCTCGGAGCACGACCATCCGCCACCACAATATGGAAGAAAGGGCGACCCTT
>JANOXC010000127.1:0-26938 GCA_031418215.1 Bacteroidota bacterium | reverse complement strand
CCCCCCCCCCCCCCCCCCCCCCCCCCCCCCCCCCCCCCCCCCCCCCCCTAGTTGGTCCATTCTGTTGTTAAAAGGTTAATCCCCCACCCGTTGATAAACAAAATCAAACCAAACAAAACTACTATCAAAAATATATTACATTCGTTGCGACCCAACAACAATAAACAATCAACCCTCATGAGTACAGCTGATTATGGCCGCCGCGATCAGGATTCAAAAAAAGTCATTGTCATCATCGTTATTTCCATCCTTTTGGGGGTGAATGGCCTTTTGCTCTGGCAGTTCTTTGATAAGAAAACACATCTGGAGCAAGTCAGCCGTGAACTCGACAGTACTGTTGCAGAGAAGGAGTCCTTATCAGCAGAATTACAACGCGTAAAAGCCGATTATGATAAGTTGAACCAGGAAAATTCCGGTCTTCAAAATCAGTTATCAGCAAAAGATGAAGAGATCAAACAGAAAATTGCCGACATTCAGAAGTTGATCAACTCCGGTGATGCAACACAATTGAAAAAAGCAAAAGAAGAGCTGGCATTGTTAAAAGCATTGAATCAGACTTATACTGATCAGATGGACTCCCTTAGAGCCACTAACAAGTTGTTATCCGATCAAAACCTCAACCTGACCGACAGTCTTTCAACCACTACAAATAAAGTTTCCTCACTTACCCAGGAGAACAGTGTATTATCAGGTAAAGTTGCTATTGCTTCTGCGCTAAAGACCATTAACACAAAAGCCATTGGCGTTCGGTATAAGAGCAGCGGCAAGGAGTCAGAATCGGGCCGTGCTAAATCAATCAATAAAATCAAGACTTGTTTTACCATACTTGAAAACCTCGTAACGGATAAAGGACCAAAGGATATTTTTGTAAGGGTGCTTAGTCCTGATGGTGCCGTGATGTCAACTTCAGCGCAAACTTTTGATGTAAATGGTCAACCGACTTTGTACACCACAAAGGAATCCATCATGTATGAAAACCGCAATACCGATTTATGTGTTTACTGGGATAAGGGAAGTCAATATTCTCCCGGTAAATATACAATTGAGCTTTATTGTGAAGGGAATCCGATTGGTAGTACTTCGCTGATTTTGAAGTAATATATATAAAATACTTTCTGCCATTTCACTTTCTTGTCGTGCTTGCACCTCAATGTGTCGGGGAAGCATCTCCGGATTTCCCATTGTCCTTCAGGAGGAATCCATTTAAATGCATCCATAAAAGTTAAAATAGGGCATGCTGTGCAATGCTTATCAAATACAATCAGGATGGTTGCAAATAGTTTCCTGCTGAATGACAAAAAGAGATCTGTCTTTCAGGAGGAATCCATTTAAATGCATCCTTAAAGTTCCAATAGGGCATGTTGTCCAATGCTTATCAAATACAGTCAGGAGGGTTGCAAATAGTTTCCTCCTGAATGACAAAAAGAGATAACTAAAAGGAAAGAAATTAATATATATATCAGAAAAACGCCCATCCCTGGCGCGCGATTGCATCGCGTGACCACATCTTTCTAATTTTATTCTTCATCACATTTATTCTTCGTCACGCGATACAATCGCGCGCCAGTGAGAGCATGTTGTGCTATGCTTATCAAATACAGTCAGGGAGGTTGCAAATAGTTTCCTGCTGAATGACAAAAAGAGATAACTAAAAGGAAAGAAATTAATATATATATCAGAAAAACGCCCTTACCTGCATACTTCCTGTATGAATTACATTTATACCTTTTGGCTTTCTGCCTTCATAATTAATACTTAATTGAAATGCAGAAGAAATATTTCTTTGTATGGAAATGTTCCAGGTGTAGTTGACTCCTGTTTTTAATCCCTCCAACATTTCATAAGCCAGCGGTGTGTTCTCCGGTTGATTGTAAGTGATGTATACCACATTGAAAGCAGCTGTTGCTAGTCCGCGCTTCACTGTACTGTAACGTGCTTCAACACCGCCCTGTTGCGCCACACTTTTTTCACCCGAGTCCCCAATGGTATTTTTCTTTTGCTTCACATTGTAAAGTGTGGAGATACGATAGGAACTGCCGGGTTGGTAACTTATTTTTTCTTCCCCCTTTAAAATAAACAGATCATAATTCCTGGTTGAAAATGCTTCGGAAATACTCTTTCTCTTTTCCTGTTCCAGGTTGATGATATTACTGAATGCAGTTGAAAAATTCACCCGTATGTTTGATTGCCATAACCGATCCGTTCGTGTTTCAATTCCATTGGTGAGCAACTGCTTCGTTTGTTGATCGTTGTAAGTTATATCGGCACCAAATACCTGGCCTGTACGATTAATAAACAAAGTGTTCCTTACACTTGCATTGGTAGTAATCAACGATTGTTCATTGTCAACATTAATAAATGGATTTAAAGCCTCCACCGGTTTCGTTCCTGTAATTTTATTGTCGAAACGCAATGCAGTTAAGAGCGAAAAGAAGGACAGGAAATTTTTCTTCTGAAAAACAGCAGGTTGCACATTAACTACCATGTTTAACTGGTTGGTATAAGCGCTTACAAATTCTGTTGATGGTGTAAAGATGCGAATGTAGTCGGCCTCATCCTGGAACTGCGCTGTTTCAAATTCATTCAACTGCGGGATGCCGTCATCATTGTAATCGTTCCATGTATAATTTCCTGTTCCTGATGTAACAGCAATGTAACTGTATTCTCTTTTTTGCTCGCGCCCACTTCCCACCTGGTAATACGTATTTGCAGTGATAAAACCGTGTGCAACAGATAGCTGATGTTCAATCCTCGACAACAATGCTTCATCATTGCGTTGTTTGGTAACGAGGGTATCTTCCACCTCAAGCTTACGGTACGTAACACCAACCGTTAACCTGTTGTTACTATTGAAATTATAGCCTGCGGTCGAAGTAATATTGTCGGCAACAGTGGCGGATATTAATTTTCCTGCATAAGGTAATTCATCCCACCGCCTGCTGAAACTTATTCCTGCCTTTAGCCTCATGGTGTCGGGCGTTTGAATAAAAACTTTCCCTATGCGGAAAGCAAAACTGTTGTTGCTCAGTGAATCGGGGACGAATGATTTTATGGCATTGTCTTCTGCTTCATATCCAACACCGGCAATAAAATATTTCCATTGCCTCGACAATTCTTCCTGGTGCCTCAGGAAAGAAGAGTTTACCACATCGCCATTGGTAGTAAGGTAACTTCCATCAACCTTCAACCGAACTGATTTATATATATTGTTGGTATGCAATTCCTGCATATAGCCATTGTAAACACCGGGCCTCACATAAGCATGAAAAGTGTAACCCATAGATTGATTATTTCCTTGCTCCAGTGCAATGCCGGCAGATATAATGTGTTCATCACTGGTGTCAACTAAGGTGGAAGAGTTCCAAATCCGTGTGAATTCTACCGCACGGTAATTCTCCACCGGTTTAAAATTACGGTAAGTAAATTCATACCTCGATGACGTAACAAGCTGCCATTTTTTCGGAGTATTAAAAAAAACAGGAAATTTTTTCTTATAGTTAACCAATGCAGCCCATCCTTTATCATTGGCTTTATCCAAATCGGAAAAGGTATTGATATCGTTATTGCTGGCTGCCAATTCCACATTCAACTGAGTTGATTCAGCATTGCCATAATCGAACCCTGCCGAAACCATTTGCCTTTTCTTTGGCGACACCAGCAACACAACCGGCTCATAATTTCCCTGCGGAATATTGTTAACAGGTGCGACCCATGCATAAACACGTCCATTGGCAGCCGAACTGGTTAGCACATAATTACCAACATTATTTCCAACCAATGAAAAACCAAGTCTGTAATGCGCGCTGTCAGGATTAACGGAATAAACATATACGTCTTTATATATAATGGCTGAAACAGTGGTATCGCGTTTAGCATATAAAATCTCATTCACATCAAATGCAACACTGTCGATGTTGGGACTTACGGCGGCAAAAAGGTTATCACCAACTGCGGCAAGTTGTTTTTTCTGATCATCACTGAGATCCTGTTGCAGCGGCTGGTTGCGGCTATCCTGTTCCGAATATATATTGATGCGTGTCTTCCATTTATTCAAATCAAACTGTGTATTTCCAAACAACAAGGTACGGGCATAATTTTTATCGCTGTACTGAAACTCTACTATGATGCGTGAATCTTTTGTGATCAACCTCCTTGGTGTAAAGGTGATATCAGCTGTGTTATAATCAATAACATAATCATTGTCCTGCCCGCGCACGAGTAGTTGCCCGTCTATATAAACCCGCTCTGTACCTGATAACACAATGATATATGTTTCATTTTCCGAACCAGTTAATCGGTAAGGACCCTGGTTTGATTCTGTTCCGATAATGTTAATCCTTGCAAAACGTCCTCTTGAAACCGCTCCACTGGCAACTGCTGTAATTAGCCCTTTTTGCCCTTCCTTATTGGCAATCACTTCACTTCTGTTGGCATACAATGCGCCTTGTCCTCTCTTAAAGAAACTCATAAAATATCCTTCCGGCTTTCTGAGATCAAAATCTCCGGCAATGAGTTTATGATTTTCATTGCTAAGCTGAATAAAGACTTTATCAAATTCCTGCAACTGCTGCGTATTACCTTCGGGCTGCAGCGGGATATTATCATCGGTGATGGCGGCCAGCACTTCAATGTTATTGGACAGCCGACCTGCCAATTGAAGATTCAGGCTAGAGCTCACCACAGCATCCTGGTTATTGCCTACGGTGATCCCTCTCGAGATACTTCCACTTTTATTCAGCCCATCAATATGAAAAAGCTCCTGCGACCGTTCTTCCGCTGAATATATATATAGTGAGTTGCCAACATCTCCTGAAAACCGTTTTTCGTCCGGCTTTCGAAAAGTATATTCACGCGAAAATAAAACAGGAAACACGCGATATACCATCAGCAACGTGTCATTAAACGATGAATCATGCTTCAGTCCTATCAATTTTGCAGCTCCATAATCAACATGGTAGCTTCCTGTATCAACTACTGATCCATTATTTAGCAGGAAAAAGCTTCCCGGAATGATACTAACACTGTCAATTTGAACTGTATCTGAAATGCCAACGATAAATTGCTGACGTGCATTGCTTAGCCGCTGCCCTTGAGCAGTAGCAGCAGATAAGATCAGCACCATCAAAAAAAATCTTTTCACCGTTGAATAAATCCTGCTAAAAATAGTAATAGCCTTTAGAAAAGATCATGCTGTTTGGAATAGTTATCTGCGGGCTGTTGTTAAAGGGCATTCCACAGAAACGCCACTATTTGCATTTTCTTTTGAAGCAGCATTAAAAAAAATATTTATCAGAAGATCTCCCTGATTTTGTAATGCAGGGGAGAGGCTTAGTCTCGTTTCCCGCTCTGTTGTAGGTGCGAGGCTCTGCCTCGTATCAAACTATAATCAGGCATCCTGCCTGATTATGTTCAATGGTGAAGAAAAAATCGATCCGCGTAATAAGTAAAATTTATACCCGATGATCATGTTAATTTGTAATAAGCAAAACAAGATGCCTATTTATGATTACCGGCCAGAGGCCTGCAAAATATTTTAACACGAGGCAGAGCCACGCGCTTACAATTAATGTAGATTAAGAGGCTCCGTCTCGTATCTAAGTGTTTTCAGGCATCTTGCGTGATTTTGTTCAAGGTTACAGAAAAACAATCCGTGTAATGAGGCTATTTTATAACCTATGATCATCTATTTTAGGAACGAGGCGCTGCCTCGTATCAAACTATTATCAGGCCTCCTGCCTGATTTTGATCAATGGTGTAGAAAAAATCAATCCGTGTAATAAGTCAAATTTATACCCGATGATCATGTTAATTTGTAATCTGCAAAACAAGCTGCCTATTTATGATTACCGGCCTTCGGCCTGCAAAATATTTTAACACGCTGCAGTGCGCCCGCTTACCGTTTTAAGCTTGACCGTGGGTAATATACTTTACCAATGTACGCTTTGCCAGCGGCAAAAAAGTATCATCAATCGGCAGCACCAGCTCTGTTTCGATGACGTAAGTAGCGGGGTTGGGTAAATTTTTATTATATAAAATCAGATCTCGCTTAATGTTTTCATAAGTATTATTCAACGCTTTTTCATAGGAAGAAACATAATTGAGGTAAATGCCCCGATAACGTTCCGTTGATTGATCATAGATGGTTACCTGAAATTCATAAACACGGGTCTCAGCCTGTTTACCGCCTTTTAACATCAAGTAGCCTACGTCTGCATTTAGCGGCATGATACCCACCGGGAAAATGGTAATTTTTGATTCCAGGAAATCATAGATCTTCTTTCCTTCCTTTAAATACTTTTCAAATTGCGGCAAGCTAAACTCAATGATGGACTCGATCTCCTGCATCAGCTTATCATCCTGAATAAGCTTTTCATACACCAGCTTAAACTGGTTAAAATCAGTATCGGATAATTTCTCCGGAAAGCTGTCGAACATGGCCTGCTTATTTTCCTTTAATGCCTTTACATTTCTATAATGGCTCACCAGTTCGCTGAGTGCTGGATATAACCTTGTTTCACCAAAACATTCCTCTACATGTTGAAGGTAGGCCAGTAAAACGTACTTTTTATACTCAAAATCAATGTGACTTTCGGTAATCCAGTTTTCACTTAACTTTTCCATTGGCTTGTTAGTTAGGAGCTATTAGTTCGGATATCCGACGCTGATTAGCTATGGATATTAATATGTTCGGAGAATTGGTTTTTAGTTAGGAGCTGTTAGTTTGGAGAATTAATTGGGCGTTTTTAGTTCGCGCTCTGAACTTCTGACTAATTACTTTCAATAAGGTTGCTAATAATAATCATTGCTATCATCATTATACGGCAATTCTTTATTCATGTTTTAACAAATCAATGTTAAATATTACAATAAACCCCTTGGAATTGTACTGTTTTTATTCCGCTATCTTTATGCCAATGATATAAAACAAACCCATGAAACAAATATCCTATGTTATTTTTTCTTTCCTTTTTATGATTTCTTGCGTCCCGGCTAGGAAATACAATGACCTTAATGCAAAAAAATCAAAATGTGAAACTGAGGTTGGCGATCTGCGGGCATCAAACCTTGAGCTTACAACACATAATAAAGAGCTGAATGACCAGATGGCGGAAATGACAAAAAACATTTCGCGCTTGAAAGATGATACCCTTACATTGGGATCAAACATGAGGAGGATGCAAAATCTTTATAATTCACTTTCCACTTCCTATGATAAGCTGAATGAGAACAATGAAAAATTAGTTGCTAGCAATAAAGGCGAAACAACGAAGATCATCAACCAGTTGCAGATGACGCAGAAAGAGTTAATTGCAAAAGAAGATACCCTTAAAAAATTGGAAAGGGACTTGAATACCAAACAAAGCGATCTTGACCAATTGAGCCGAGAACTTAAGATAAGGGAAGAAAAACTGTCGGAACTGCAGCGGGCATTGGCCAACAAAGACTCAATTGTTATTGCCTTAAAGAAAAAAGTGAGTGATGCGCTGATTGGATTTACCAATAACGGATTAACTGTTTCACAAAAAAACGGCAAGGTTTACATATCATTGGAAGAACGTTTATTGTTTGCTACAGGAAGTATTGTTGTAGATAAGGAAGGAATAGTGGCGCTGAATAAACTTGCCGAAGTGCTGGAAAAAAATCCAGATATTAACATCCTGATTGAAGGACATACAGACAATGTCCCCATGAAAGGAACCGGCGACATTAAAGATAATTGGGACCTGAGCGTAATGCGTGCTACATCAGTTGTTAAGATCATCACTTCCAAAAGCAAGGTGAGTCCGCTACGTCTCACTGCCGCCGGCCGTAGTGAATACAATCCTATTGATGCATCAAACACTGCTGAAGCCCGCAAGAAAAACCGCAGGATTGAAATCATCCTCACGCCAAAACTGGATGAGATCTTCAAGGTGCTTGAAACGAATTAATAATTATCTATATACTTGATGTTGCGAAAGCACCTTTTGTTTTTATTATTCATTAGCTGCTTCCACATCAGCAATGCTCAATATATTTCAGCATACGAGGACAATAGAAACTATTTCTATGTTTTTGAGAATGGCTTTCCCAGACAACTGGAAACAGCACCTGTAGGCAAATATAAAATTGCAGGCAACAGCATGCTATACGTTAATAATGCCAATGAATTGCGGGTATGGTATGCCGGTCAAAAGTTGGAGATCGGAGAAGCAGCCAACACCAATCTTTTTGCCTCCGCCAACCTGCTTTATTACACCTGCATCAATACACTATCTGTTATTGAAAAAGGAAACCCAATCATATTAAGTTATTTTCTTCGTGAATATAAAGCAGGCGATAATATCATTGCCTTTAAAGATGATCGGCTCGAAGTATTAAAAGTTTACTACAATGGCACCATTCATGAAATAGAATATACGCTGGCCAGCGATTTAAATAAGTTTGATGTGGGCTACAATACGATGGCCTTTACCAACGGATCGCATGAGTTTAAGGTTTTTTGCGAAGGAGAAATCTATGAGTTGGCAACGTGGGAACCCGATCAGTTTTTATGCGGCAAAGACATGGTTGCTTTTATTGACGGCGGTAGCAAACAATTTAATCTTTTCTACAAAGACAAGATTATCAAACTGGAAAATTTTTCTCCGTTGTCGATGCAAATGGGACATTCGGTACTAGCTTATGTGAGTGATGAAAACGCTTTAAAAGTATTTCAAAACGGAAAACTGTTAAAACTTGAAGCTTTCGAACCTGATTTTTACAAAGTAAAAGATGATTTGCTTGTTTTTTATTGCAATCAAAGGTTTCAGGTTATCAATAATGGCGTTCGCTATGAACTGGAAAATGCGCCTCCGCGAAGTTATGTAGTGAGTCGCAACTATATGGCATACCTTGATAATGCAGGCAGGTTAAAATTCTTTGATAATGGCAAAACAAATTTGGTAACCACAGAGACGGTGGATAGCTATGAAGTGAATGGTGATGTATTGAAGTATTATGTAGCAAATAATACCGCCAAGATCTACTGGAAAGGAAAAAATTATTAATGCCTTGTTTCAATAAAAACAACATGATTAAAAAAATATTCCTCCTTTGTTTTATTATCATGTGCAGTATTTTACATTTGGAAGCGCAGCATTTTTTTCTGCCGCTGAGCAATGATTTACAATTAAGATATGAACCCTCCTTCAACAGCGTATCCTCCACTACACATACTTCCGTAAAACCCTATTTAGCAAAAGACCTTTACCGCGATACACCCTATGATTCATTGAACAATGTTGTATTGCGTGATAATAAATTCAACAAAACCTGGCTGGGAAGAAAACTTTACAAAGAACATTTGTTGCAGGTGGAAGAGGATGATGTTAAAATTTACCTGGATCCGGCATTTGAGTTAAGTGGTGGACGAGACCTTGCAGCCGACTCCAATAATAACTTTTTGATGAATACACGCGGTATTTATGTGCAGGGAAGTGTGGGAGCGCGATTTACGTTTAATGGTTCTTTCTATGAGAACCTTGGACATTTTTCCGGCTATCTTGATTCTATTGTCAAAGAATCAGGAATCGTTCCCGGACAAGGAAGAATAAAAACGAATAAAGACAGCCGCAATTTTGATTATGCTTTTGCAACGGGTACGATCAGCTATCAGTTGAAAAAACATTTTACATTTCAGTTTGGCCATGATCGGAATTTCATTGGTGATGGGTATCGTACTTTACTATTATCAGACAATAGTTCTCCTTATCCTTTCGTTAAGATCATTGCTGACCTCTGGAAGATCCGCTACGTATATATATTCGCTGTGATGCAGGATCTTGAATTGGAAAAACTAAATGATGATCAACCCTTTCGTAGAAAATATGGCTCCTTCCATTACCTTGATGTAAATATTAGCAAGCATGTAACCGCAGGATTGTTTGAAGCCGTAATATGGAAGGCTGATGAAGTTACAGGAGCACGCGGATTTGATATTAATTATGCCAACCCTTTTGTTTTCTTCCGTCCTGTTGAATATGGAATTGGATCCCCTGATAATGTGTTGCTCGGATTCAACATCAAAGTAAAAATCAACAGCAACAATAATATATATGGCCAGGTAATGCTGGATGAGTTCTTACTCAACGAAGTGAAGAGCGGTAATGGGTGGTGGGCCAATAAGCAAGGGCTGATGGCGGGATTTAAATCTTACAATGTTTTCGGTATTAAAAATCTGCATGTTCAAACGGAGTTTAGTTATGTTCGCCCCTATACCTACGAACACCGCGAGCCACTTGGAAATTACGGGCATTACCGGCAGTCGCTGGCGCATCCCATGGGCGCTAACTTCTGGGAGTCGGTAAATTTTATTTATTACAAATACAAAAAACTGGATGTTAAAGCGCGCTTGAGTTATGCCATTATCGGTTATGATTATGACAGTTTAAATTATGGTCAGAATATTTATAAAAGCTATGAAGTAAACCGTCCTCAGGAATATGGTAATAGCGTAGGACAAGGTTTAAAAACCAGCATCACCATTCCGCAATTAACGGTGGCTTATATTATCAATCCGGCCTATAACATGAAAATTTTTATTGATGTAATGGGTCGCATGGCGGAAAACAGACTGGGTACACAAAAGACTTTTTCCATACAGGCCGGCATCTGCACCAATTTATTCAACCGTTATTATGACTATTAATTAAAAAAAGGATAACCCAATAGTCATATTGTACGTACAAGACTCAATTATTATCGTGATTAAGTTGAGCTTATTCCGTTTCAACATAAGGGTTTGACAGAATTAATAAAAAATAATTGTCTTAACATGGCCAATAGTTTTAATTTCGGCATTAGTAAATGATTTCATGCTAACAATCACCTTTACCTGCATTACGGCTTTCATTATCACCTTTATGGCGATTCCTTCCATCATCAGGGTATCGATCATTAAAAACTTATTTGATGAACCCGGTGAGCGCAAGTCGCATTCATCAAGTGTTCCAACATTAGGCGGACTGGCCATTTTTGCAGGTGTGGTATTCTCTTACACTTTCTGGTCGGCGGGATATGATTATACCGGTTCACAATATATTATTGCTGCCATCATCATCATGTTCTTCATTGGAATTAAGGATGACATCATCGACCTGAGTGCAATGAAAAAATTGTACGGACAAATTATTGCTTCCGTTATCATTGCCTTGTTTGCCAATATCAGGATTACCAGTTTATATGGTGTTTTCGGAATTTACCAGATTCCTTATTGGCTAAGTATCTTGTTTACCATGTTCACCATTCTTGTTGTTATCAATTCATACAACCTTATTGATGGTGTTGACGGACTTGCAGGAGGTGTTGGTGCCATTGCCTCCTTCACATTTGGATTGTGGTTTTATAATTACAACCAGTTTTCGCTCTGCATTTTATCGTTTTCATTGTTCGCTGCATTATTAGCATTTCTTGTATATAATTTCTCTCCTGCCAATATTTTTATGGGTGACACCGGTTCTCTTGTTGTTGGAATCATACTGGCCGTATTAACGGTAAACTTTGTGGAGTTGAGTTTTGATTCAGCACCCTTCGAGTTTCCCTTCCGATCAAGTCCTGCAATGGCAATAGCTATTTTGATATATCCATTAACAGATACACTACGTGTCTTTATGATTCGGGTGATAAAAGGACGATCGCCCTTTCATGCTGATCGCAACCATTTACATCATTTTCTCCTCGATCTTGGCTTATCACACCGTGAAGTAGCACTGTCGCTTTATCTCATAAACATTGCTTTTATCTTGCTGGCTTTAGCATTGAGAAATATCAGTAGCCTTGGCTTACTCATCATCCTTTTAGGTTTAAGTTTTATCATGAGCATTGCGCCTTATCTTTATCGTACTGTCCTAAAAGGCAAAGACGTTAAGGTTGATATTGCAGAGCATTAATCCGTAATTCATCATTTTTTCACTGCGCAAAGGAGCTTAAAAATTACCTTTGCCGACCATAATTCTTCCCGCCTTTTTACGTTTTCGTTTCAACGGGTCTTCGTGTATAAAAAGAATTAGTGTTGATCAGCCCTTCATGAGCTGCAGTTATCTTTAGACAATATGAATAATTACAATTCATTACAGCAGATCACTATTGACCTTGCGGGAGATCAAATTTCCTGTCATGGTTTGGTGCAACATTACCTGCTACGTATTGAATCGTCAAAAAAGCTGAATGCCTTTCTTGAAGTGTTTGCTGATGAAGCATTGCTCAGAGCAAAAGCAATCGATAAAAAAATTAAAGCTGGAACAGCAGGAAGGTTAGCCGGAATGATCATCGGAATTAAAGATAACATCAGCTACCATAATCACCTTACCGAAGCCGCTTCGAATATGCTGAAAGGCTACCGCCCGCTTTATTCAGCAACAGCCGTTAATCGTCTGCTTGATGAAGATGCTATTATTATCGGCAGATTGAATTGCGACGAATTTGCCATGGGAGGCTCCAATGAGAATTCTGCTTTTGGCCCGGTATTAAACCCTTACGATGCCAACCGTGTTTCAGGTGGATCATCAGGAGGATCGGCGGCGGCAGTAGCAGCGGGATTATGCCTGGCAGCACTGGGCTCCGACACCGGAGGCTCCGTTCGGCAACCTGCTGCATTTTGCGGAGTGTTTGGATTAAAACCAACTTATGGAAGGGTCTCCCGTCATGGACTTATTGCCTTTGGATCATCATTCGACCAGATTGGAATATTGTCAAAATCAGTGGAGGATGGTGCCTTATTATTAGAGATCATGGCAGGAAAAGATGCGCATGATGGCACCGCTTCAGCATTATCTGTTCCACCCTATGTTGAAGAATTAAATCCGAAAAAGAAATACCGCATTGCCGTGATCCGTCAGTGTAAAGAAGCAGCCGGATTGGATGAAGAGATCAAAGAACTGCTGAACGATACAATTGCAGGAATTACTGCTGACGGACATACCGTTGACATTATTGAGTTCCCACTGCTGGATAAAATGGTGCCTGCTTATTATGTACTTACCACCGCCGAAGCCTCCTCCAACCTCTCCCGATACAGCGGATTATTGTATGGACATCGCACCAAAACAATCAGTAACCTCGACCAGACCATCAGCCTATCGCGCAGTGAAGGATTTGGGAAAGAAGTAAAACGCAGGATACTGCTTGGGACCTTCGTATTAAGCTCCGGTTATTATGATGCTTACTATGAAAAAGCACAACGTGTAAGACGGATGATTGCAGAAGAAACCGGTAAGGTTTTCGAAAAACATGACTTGATATTGTCGCCTACCACGCCCTCCTCAGCCTTCCCTTTGGGTTCAAAAATGGATCCGGTGACTATGTACCTCGAAGATATTTTCACTGTTCATGCCAACCTTGCCGGTGTTCCTGCCATCAATATCCCTGCAGGAATGCATAGCAATGGACTTCCGCTTGGGTTGCAACTCATGACAAAAAAGTTTGATGAGGTAACATTATTGCAATTTGCTAAGTATATATTAAAATTAACTAAGCCAATCACACAGGCAACTGTATGACATTGAATTAAATTGATCCATTTTGCCTAATTTTGTGCCCTATCTTAAAAGAGCCTTAAAATTTGGTAGTAAAACGACTAAAACGAGAGATGAATATGAACAAAACCCTTCTGGCCGTCTCCCTTCTTAGCCTGTTGACATTTTCGCTGAGCCATGCTCAGGAAGAAACCACCACTCCGGCAGCCATCGTGCAGCAGGAGTACGATCCTATTGTATCCATGCTCGACAGCCTGGTTACATTGAATAATGTGGTTCGATTCAACAGCCTTGAAGGGAATTGTTTCGACAATGTTGGCGGTCCCAACTGCGTAATCCCTACTTTTAGTGAAGAGGCTTATAACAGTCGAATCGCACAGATCAACTCGCCCATCCCGCTGAGTTACAATAGATATGTAAAAGATTATATATCGCTTTATGCTGATAAGAGAAGAGCAATGACGCAGCGCATCATGGGTCTCTCCAACTTCTATTTCCCAATGTATGAAGAGATACTTGACAGAGAGGGATTGCCCCTTGAATTCAAATATTTATCAGTTGTAGAATCAGCCTTGAATCCTGTGGCTGTATCAAGAGTAGGCGCTACGGGTTTATGGCAGTTCATGTACAATACCGGTTTAATGTATAACCTCAAGATCAATTCTTATACCGATGAGCGACGTGATCCGGTTCAGGCGACACAGGCGGCCTGCCATTATTTTAAAGAAATGTATGCCATTTACCATGACTGGCTTTTAGTAATTGCATCCTATAACTGCGGTCCGGGAAATGTAAACCGTGCCATTAAGCGTTCGGGCGGTAAAACCAATTTCTGGGAAATAATGCCTTACTTACCCAAAGAAACCAGGGGATATGTCCCGGCCTTTATTGCTGTTACCTATGTAATGACTTATGCTAAAGAGCACAACCTGGCGCCTGTAACACCGGCCTATTCCTACTTCCAGGTTGATAAAATTGAACTAACACGTCCAGTTAACTTCAATACATTATCAAAACAGCTTGGCTTACCTTTAGATGTGATTGCTTACCTCAATCCAATTTATAAACGTCCTTATATTTCAGCAAAGGAAGGTGCTTCCACATTACGGTTACCAACCAATAAAATTGCACAGTTTATTTCCTTGGAAGAAAGTATCTATGCTGAATCGGCGCCCGCTCCAATCCCTGTTTTTACAGGTAAAATGCCCGGTAACTTAACAGCCGATGCCGGTAATAGCGGTAACTATACCAAGAAAAAAGTAAAGAAGATCCATGTTGTTAAGCGCGGCGAAACACTTTATGAAATCGCTGATATTTACGATGCCTCTGCCAGTTCAATTAAAAAAACGAACCACCTGCGCAGCACCTCCTTAAAGAAAGGACAGAAGCTTACAGTGTATGCATGGGTGAAAGTGAAAAACCCAGTTAAACCAACTCCTCAGGAGCCGTTGGTAAATAAAGATTCGGCAACTGCATTAACTGAGACAGCTAATAATAAGGATCGTGATACCATTGCTGCTGACTCATCACAGGAACTAATAAAATCTTTGAACAGCAAGAATGGTTCTGCCAATAATGAGGGGCAACGCCAGAAATTTGTTTATCATGTTGTTGCTCCAGGCGATACCCTTTGGAACATTGCCAAGCGTTATGACGGAGTAACAGTAGAGCAGATAAAAGACATTAACAACCTGCATAATTCAGCTATTAAAGTAGGCACCAAACTAAAATTAATGGTTGTAGGAAACGGATAATCGTTTTTAAAACCAAACATATTCACCCTCCTGTAGTAAAGCTGCCGGAGGGTTTTTTTATGATTCTAATGGATTGTATGCTCCAAAAAGATCTCCAAAGCTTGAACTTATACTGTCAACTTATTGTTTCCAATTTCGTTTAAAGTCAAATATTTAAAGTTTTAGGTTAAATTTTCTGCCGATTTCAACTCAAGGAAGGGCAAGGCATTAATCGTAACAAGTTGTTTTTTAACCTGAAACCCGAAACTTTAAACCTGAAACCTGAAACCCGAAACTTTAAACCCGAAACTTTAAACTTTTTTATACTTTTGCCCCCCTCAACATTGTCCTATGGTGTAACTGGCAACACGCTTGATTTTGATTCAAGAAAGTCTAGGTTCGAGCCCTAGTAGGACAACGACCCCCGCTTCTTTTATGGAGTGGGGGTTTTTTCTTTTTAATCCAGAGAGACGCTAAGTGGTTAAACCTTATTTCCTTCTTAAAGGGAGTCAATAACCTAGTTCATATTTAATGTACAATATAATTATGCATATTATAGTTAAGCAGGATAAAGTATAATATAAATATTTATATTTAGCTTTGCGTAAAGATTATGTTATGGATTTAAAAGACTTTAAAGCAGGTTATGTAATTAAACAAACGGGATATGGTAGTTTCCAACCAGAGAAAATTAACCACACATTTACCTGGAGTGACCCTAAGTTAAATGTCTTATTAGAGGAGGCAACTTTAAAATTAGGAGAATTAAATACATATTCTCATCTAGTTCCCGCTATTGATCTTTTTATAAAGATGCATATCTATAAGGAAGCAACCGTTTCTAGTAAAATTGAAGGAACAAAAACAGATATTGAAGAGGCTCTAATGAATGAAAATGATTTAGAGCCTGAAAAAAGAAATGATTGGAATGAGGTTAATAATTATGTAATGGCAATGAATTATGCTATTAATGAATTGAAGACATTGCCATTAAGTAGTAGGTTATTGAAGAAGTCGCACGAAGTATTAATGAGCGAGGTTCGGGGAGAGAACAAAAGCCCAGGTCATTTTAGAACAAGTCAAAATTGGATTGGGGGAGTAACACTTAATGATGCAATTTTTATACCTCCAAGCGCAAATTCTGTTGATGATCTAATGGGGGATTTAGAATTGTTTTTACACAACAAAGAAATTGACGTGCCGCATTTAATAAAAATAGCAATAGCGCACTATCAATTTGAGACTATTCATCCGTTCCTTGATGGGAATGGTAGACTTGGACGACTACTAATAACACTATATTTTGTTAGTACGGGAGTTTTAAAAAAACCAATATTATATTTATCTGATTTCTTTGATAAAAACAAAGGCCTGTATTATGATAACTTATCGGTTATTAGACAAAAAAATGATCTTACACAATGGATTAAGTTTTTTCTTGTTGCAGTAATTGAAACTTGCAAAAAAGGTCTAAGTACATTGGACACAATTATGCATTTAAAAGAAGTTTGCGAAGGAGAAAAAATTCTAACATTAGGAAAGAAGATTCCTAATGCAAAAAAATTAATGAATTTACTTTATTCAGAGCCAGTATTACCTGCGTCATTAGTTAAAAAAACTTTAGCAATATCAGATATGTCGACTTATAAATTAATTGATGATTTTATAAGATTAGGCATTTTAAAAGAACTTACCGGATTCAAGCGAAATAGAATTTTTGTTTTTAATGAATATATCAACTTATTCGATTAATGTTGAAGTCTCATTGAGATAATCCACTTTTCGTTATTTCAAAAACTCCATTTCTTTTCAGCAGGGAACTGCCCTTTTTCAACTTTCTTAAAAACAAATGGTTCCTTTTGACAAGGATATTAATAGCAACAAATAAGTACAATAAAATAAAAAATAACCGGGAAATAATATATACAACGTTTACAGCAGTAAAATTAATAGTACATTGTGTTTTCAAATTTGACAGTAATGCAATCATTAACTCTTTTACCAACAGCGCATCAAATTGAAAAAGCTACACATCATCAGCTAAACGACGTTCAGCAAAAGGCGTTGGCAGCATACATAGCAATGCTAAAACTGAAAAATTACAGTAGCAATACCATTCTCGTTTATCGGAATTGGTTTATATTATTCTTAACCCATTTTCCTCAACACAAACCATCAACAATCACAAAGCCTGAGATCATGGATTTTTTAGTACAGTTCCGCAATGGAAATAAATGGAGCGCTACCACTCAGAATCAGCTGATCAACGCAGTAAAATTTTTCTACGAAAAATTATTGCATCGGCCGTCCGAAGTGTTTGATCTGCCAAGAGCAAAGAAACCTCAACAGTTACCAACAGTGTTTGATGAAAGTGAGATATTAGCCATTATCCAAGCAACAGCTAATATCAAACACAAAACAATATTGTGTCTTGCCTATGCAGGAGGACTAAGGGTAAGTGAAGTGGTAAACCTGAAAATTAAAGATATAGACAGTAAGCGAATGGTGATTACCTTACGACAAGCAAAAGGGAAGAAAGACAGGCAGGTGATGTTAAGCGAAAAGCTTTTGATACTGCTACGGGAATATTATATAGAATATAAACCCAAGGAATGGCTATTTGAAGGACAAGGTGGAGAACAATACAGTTCACGAAGCATACAATTAGTTTTAGCACATGCAAAAGAGAAAGCGGGAGTTCACAAAAAAGGCTCCATACATGCACTTCGGCATAGCTTTGCCACACATTTACTGGAAGGTGGAACTGACCTCTTAAGCATTAAACAACTGCTTGGCCATAACAGCCTGCGCACCACCATGACCTATACCCATGTAAGCAAAAAGCACATCAGTAAAATTCAATCGCCACTAGATAAACTCCTATAACTATCACGAAACCCATTATTAATTAAACATTCGCATATCCGCTTACAAAGTGCTGGATTTACGAAAGTTTTATTAGATTTACTTCGTATAATTAATTGTTATGCCCAATGCTTGGACGACAGTGCAACGAACAAACTTTACCGCTTGACATGAACTTTTGTGTAAAACTTGCCGACTTGACTGGGCAGATTTTAACTCTAAAAACATTAACTTAGCGACATATATTTTAAGACAGAAATGAAACAAAAATTAACGATAAAATTTCTAATCAAAGAAGCCCAACTTTTTTGTGTTGAACAATCTAAATTTAAACACAAAGAACTTTTCGGGGTTACTGACGGCAAAGCGGTTGGGACACTCATTGAACAGAAATTTCAAAAGCACTTAAACGATAAATATGAAGTTACAATCGGTTCTTCTGCAAGTGGCGTTGACTTACCATCGGCAGACATTTTAACAGACATCAAAGTAACATCAATAAAACAACCTCAATCTTCTTGTCCATTCAAAGACGCTAAACAAAAGGTTTTCGGACTTGGTTATAACTTACTTGTATTCGTTTACGACAAAGCAGATGACCCAAAATCAAAAACAGCAATTCTGAATTTTGTTAGTTGTTCATTCGTTTCAAAAGAGAGGACGGCTGACTATACAACAACTTTTCGTTTGAGAGAAATGGTTAAGGACAAAGCCAATGAAGCCGACATTATAGCTTATCTCAACGACAAAAATATTCCTGCTGACGAAATAACTTTAGCAAAATTAGCGGAGCAAATTCTTAAAACTCCACCCGAACAAGGTTATTTGACTATTTCCAATGCTTTACAATGGAGATTGCAATACCAAAGGATTGTGGCACTGACCGAAGATATTCCAGGGATTTCCAAAATAGTTAGTTATAATAAACCTAAATGATGAAAGTATTTGAAGCAAATATTTCTCATCAGGTATCAGATTTCTTAAATGATAATCTAAAAAAGACTACATCTTTTGAAAAGGCAAATCAAAAAATGTATGATGCCTTCGGCATCATACATTTTTTTGATACTAATGCTGAATTGGAAACGCTGAAAGAAATTCTTTCGGTTACTCATAATATTGTTGAAGAACCTGACAGAGCAGAATATGGCGATTTTCAAACCAATTCTGATTTAGCTGATAAAGTAACATTGCATTTGACTTCAAAAAACATTTCACCTAAAATTGTAATTGAGCCAACTTGCGGCAAAGGAAATTTTATTATTGCATCCTTACGCAACTTTAAAAACATCAAAAACGTTTTCGGTATTGAAATTTACAAGCCTTATGTTTGGGAAACAAAATTTAATATTATAAACTTCTTTCTTGCTAACCCCGACTGCAATAAACCAAAAATTACAATTACACACTGCAATGTTTTTGACTTTGACTTCAAGCAAATCGCTAAACAATATTCCGCTGAAGATATTTTAGTAATCGGAAACCCGCCTTGGGTAACAAATTCAAAATTAGGAAGCCTTAATTCAACTAATCTTCCGAAAAAAACGAACTTTAAAAATCATAGAGGGTTAGACGCTATGACAGGAAAAGGCAATTTTGATATAGCTGAATTTATAACAATGACAATGATTGAAACCTTTCAGAATATGAACGGACATTTGTTGTTGTTGGTTAAAAATTCAGTAATCAAAAACATTGTTTTTGACCAAAACAAAAATCAATTTAAAATTGCATCAATAGAAAAACAATGTATTGATAGCAAAAAGGAATTTAATGTTTCCGTTGAAGCGTCACTATTCTATTGTAAGCTAAATTCAAATCCAGCTTTTGATTGTGAAGAATTTAATTTTTATGACAACAAAACTTCTTACTTGAAATTTGGTTGGTTATCAGGCAAATTTGTTTCAAACATTGATACTTACATTCACACAAAAGAAGTTGATGGCGAATGTCCTTTTGTTTGGCGACAAGGTTTAAAACACGACTGCTCGACAGTAATGGAATTAGACAAAGTAAACGGACACTATGTAAATGGATTGAATGAAGAAATAAAATTAGAAGATGGATTAGTTTACGGTATTCTTAAAAGTTCCGACCTTAAAAACACAGTAATCAGTCAGACAAGAAAATTTACTATCGTTACGCAAAAAAAGGTTGGACAAGAAACCAAATACATCAAAAGTGAATATCCCAAAACATATAAGTACTTGACTTCACATCAGGCCAGTTTTGACGCAAGAAAATCAAGTATCTATAATAACAAACCCTTGTTTTCAATCTTCGGTATTGGCGACTATTCATTCAAGCCTTTCAAAGTTGCCATTTCAGGACTTTACAAGACTTTCCATTTTACGTTAATTCTACCTCAAGACAACAAGCCTGTAATGCTTGACGACACCTGTTATTTAATAGGTTTTGACAAAATTGAGTTTGCAGTTTACTCTTTAATACTTTTAAATTCTGACACGACAATGCAATTTTTGCAATCGGTAACTTTTGCAGACGCTAAAAGGACTTTCACAAAAGATGTTTTGATGAGAATAGACCTTTTAGAATTAGCTAAAAACATCAACAAGACAAATCTACAAACAGAACTTGAAATGCTAAACGAAAAGTATAAACTTGATTTGACATTGAATTTGTGGGACAGTTTTATCAACGCAATGACACCTATAAACAATGGACAAATCGCAATGTTTGCATAGACCGAAAGAAAGCACTGGGCATAGCACTGGGCATAACAGCGGGTTTAAGAAATTGGCGGTTCAGTGGTTAAATCAAGTTCAGTTTTTCAATCAAACTTTCGTGCAGGTTGACAGTTTTGTACTCCGAAATCGCCAACTTCTTAAACCCGCAAAACGTTACAAGCAAGGCTGAGGGACGTGCTAACATCAAACATTTGTGCTGACATCGAACGACAAAATGCCAACGCTTCGCAAAATTAAAAGAGCTGCAAGCCGACACACAAGCCAACGCTTTTGCAGCACATTTAATTTTGCCCAACCGCACCCAAAGCCCACCCACCACCCGACAATTTGAATGACTTTTTGAACTTTGTTAGACAGATTAAATATTTAACCTTACATTTGACCAATTGAAACAAGTCTAATATGAACAACCAGAAAACATTTGGGCAGACCATTAGAAATTACAGAGAAGCAAAAGGCTTATTGTTAAGACAATTAGCAGCAGCCTTGGAAGTTGACACCGCTTTTATAAGTAAGATGGAACGAGACGAGAAACAAGCTACCCGAGTGCATGTTGAACGGTTGGCAATTGTGCTAAAGGTTGCCAATGACGAACTTTTAACTATTTGGCTTTCTGACAAATTATTGAATACATTAGAACAAGAGCCTTCGGCATATAGTGCTTTAAAGCTGACAGAAAAAAGATTAAAAACAAAATCACTTTAAGAAATATGCCTGACTTTATTTTTAGACTACCACTTCGATTAACTGATGCCCAAAGGTTGGCGATAGACGATTTCGATGAATCTCTTGTAGTTACTGGTGGACCAGGAAGTGGCAAAACCACTGTAACTATTTTTAGGTTTTTGACCCCTGTTAAAAACAATCAAGATGCTTTATTATTTACATACAATAGAACTCTCTTAGCTTCTATAAAAGGCATTTTAAGAAACAAGGCAGAAGAACTCTTTGGAGATTTAGATGAGCAGACTATAAAATCAGTAATAGAAAATAAAGTAAGTTCATTTTATAAATGGTATGGTTGGTTTGAAACCAGTTACGATGAGGAAACAATTGGAAGTAAATTTTCCAGTAAAATTAGCTCTAGAGGTGGCAGAAAATATGCGGAAATATTTTTTGATGAGGGACAAGATTTAACACCATCAGTTTTTGCTAAAGCATTTCTACTAGCAGAAAAGGTTACTTGTGGTGCAGACAACGCACAAGATTTGCAAAGTAATTTTCCACCCGATGAAGCATTGTCAATTATTTTAGCAAAACTCAATAATCAGAAACACACAGACCTTCAACCGTTAGAACAAAATTTCAGAAACACTAAAGAGATTTTTGAATTTGCAAGAGGCTTTGTTCCTGACGATGGAAATGTTCAAGACCTTGATACAAGTGAATTGCCAAATGGAGAGAATCCTGAAATATTGGATAACCTTTCAACTGATTCACAACTTTCAAAAATCAAAGAAATAATTGTGGCGAACCCTGCAAGTAATATCGGCATTTTAGTTAACTACGGAAATCAAGTAGTTGATATCAAAAACTATTTAGAAAAACCTGAAAATGGATATTCCTGTAAACCTGATGCACCCGACAACAGAACATTTTCATACTACTATAACGGAATGCCACAAGCAGAAGAACAAGTCATGTTTGATAGAATGAAAACTCCATTTATATGCACTTATGATTCATGCAAAGGGTTAGAATTTGACATTGTTATTTTGCCATTTTTTAATGATGCTGAAAGCGCACTTTCAAAAAAGAAACCGAAAAAAGAAAAAGACAGTAGAGGATTTTCAGTAAATGCTAAAGATGAAAATGGCAATATTATTTATGAACGGAATGCAGATGAAACAATTAAAATGTGGGCAACAAGAAATCACTATTATGTTGGAGCAACAAGAGCAAGAACACTTCTTTATCTCATGTGCTATGACATTCCTGAACTTTTGAATTTCAATACAAATAGCAATCAAAATCAAGTTAATTTATTTGATGATGATTTACCATTTTAAAAAACAATAATCATGGCAAAGAGAATAACAAAACCAAAGGTGGAAAAACCAAAAGTGAAGACTTCACAAGAAGATACTATTACTGGAAACCTGTTTCTAAATCCAACAAAAATAGAAATAGAAATTCCTCTTGAAATCACAAATTCAGAAAATACTGAAGAATTAAAAAGAACTAAACCTCTTGTTGACAAAACTGAAACTGAAAACAATTCAAAAAGCAAATTTTCTTTATCAGAAAATATTTTCATTGAGGTTCATAAATCCAATCTGTTACAATATTTTTCTTCGGGCTGTATTTACCCCTCTAAATACAGTTCTCAAAAAGCGTTTTCAGACCCCCAAGCAATTAATGAAAATGGCTTACTCATTTCAAACGGATTTATTTCTAATAATAAAGACCATATCCTTATTCAGATAGATGCTTCGGCAATTGATTCAACCTCAATATCAGTTAAGGATGCGTTCGGGCTTTATAGTGGAATTATTCCTGTAAGCAGAATAAGAAAATTATTTGTTCAAGATATTGAAACCAAGAAAAAAACACTTGACGATTCTCTCATTAGAGATGCGGGTATTATTCCAGAAACATTAATAGAAGTTGGCATTCCATCAAATTCATCAAAGATTTCTTATGATGAATTAAGCATCAATCCCAAACCACTAGAATCAAAACTTAAACAATTTGATAAAATATTAGGCTTGATAGCTGGGACACGAAATTTTAATTTACTAACCTATAATCAGACGGGGAAATACAAATCTATTGCAGACCATTCTTTATTTGCAGTCCAAGCCATAGACGAAACTTTTGCAAGAGAAATTGTTGACAGCGGTAGTTTATCTGATTACTATAAATGGCTATTTGCCAATTCATGCCCTAATGACCGACCGCTACTAAGTTGGCTTTTTAATAGGGTATATGACAATACAAATTTTACAGATACTGACACGACTGAATTTGAAACTATTTGCTATAAAACAAATTCTTTTGCAGGCGAAGAAAAACAAGTAAAAAATATTTTTTCTGCACTTAGGAAAAGCCTTGAGAGAAAAAAAGCATTCACAGATATTTTAGCCTTGCAGTCCAAAAATAGTTTAGCCCTATATGTTTTTGCTTATTTACGCAACTTTGGAACAAGTCAAAATCCTGAACTTCCTAGAGTAGAATTAATAAATTCTAAGGTCACTAAGTTTAGCGAATATGCATTTGCAACACTCAATTTCTTTTTTGGCTACAAACAACTTAGAAATTCAGAAGACAGACTTAACATATTAGATGAGACAATTAAAAAAGTCATCAAGGTTCCTATTAAACCAAATATCAAATTTGAATTGACGACAGAATTCGATTATAGAATTATTGATTCTGTTTTCAATTTAGTTTTTGGTATTAAGAATAATGACTTAGCAAAATATATAAACATATTGGTAGAACAAGGTTCTACCAGCATCGCTATTGACGGTTATGATTGTTATTCAACAAAGGTATTTGGTAAACTGTATCAGAGAATAATTAAATCAAATGTATTAGAACAAATAATGCCATTGCTTAACAAGCTACCAAATGAGATAACTATATTTTCAGAGTTTGGACTTCTTTGTCATCGTTCAGGTTTGAAAAGACATTTTATCGGTTTGGAAGAACTAATTGGAAACCCAAAATCAATTTTGAAATTTGTATTTTATTCAAAAGTAGATTTGATTGATGCTGTCAATGAAAACAAAATTGATTTAGAGGAAATCAAACAGAGAATTGCTTTATCCCAAAAACATAAAGAATTATAATGACACTTGAAGAACTAAAAATACAGTCATTACAATCTGACTTAACCGAGTTAAGTGACTTTGTTTCGGAAAACAGAAATGAGATAAAATTACTCTTTAGTAATTTGACTATTGATTCTTCAACTACCAAGATTTGTATTGAATTAATTCGACACATTCATTCCAATCGAAAAAAAGGAATAGAAGGCGAAGGGGTTCAGTTTTTAATTACAAGTCTTGCATTTTATTTTAAAAATGCAAACAACAAATCTTTTGTCTTTACTTGTATTACCAACTTAAAAGATACTGTTTTAAAATACAGGTTGCAAGCTTGGTTTCATTGGAAAAACTATACAAGGAAAGAATCTCATGTTAAATTATTTGAGAGGTATTTAGAAACCTTGTCTATGTCTGTTTCTGATGAGAACGAAGATTATACAGATGATGTTCTTTCGGATTTGCATTCATACTATTTTGAGTTTAGCTCTATAGCTGGCTTTCAAGAATTGTTTGACAATTCAGAGTTGCTTGAAAATTTCCCGATTTTAAGTGAATACAAAAAGCGAAAAGGCTCTTTAGATTATAGAATTGAATTACATGAAAACGTTGATAAAATTTTCACACCTTCTCTTTTTTCCGAACAGCTTTTTTCCGAAAAATTTATTGACTACATTAAGTATCATGAATCTACTGTGTGGAATAATATTTTACTTGGGTTAGACACTTTTACTATCCGTTCCGAAGTAATCAATTTTGGGCAAGCTAATTTTGATAAACCATATAAAAAACTTCAACCTGCCGATATTGTAAAATTGTATTGTTACTTCAATATGCGTAAGCATTATTATTCCTCTCTGTATTTATTTGAAAGATGTGCATGGATAAAAAAACTTATTTCAAAAGAAGGTTGTTTGAAATTTATTGATGTCGGTTGTGGTCCCGCTACATCAGGAATTGCTTTGACAGATTATTTGTTAACCATCAAGAATTCAAAACAACAATTTGATTATATCGGAGTTGATTATTATGATTCAATGTTAGCAGCAGCAGCAGATTTTATGACTAATTCCGTTTATAAGGAATGCACTAATAACGATTTCATAAAAAGTATTACTGAAATCAAAAATAACAAATTCAAGAGTGCTAATTCAATTATCCTCAATACTTGTTATCTTTTTGCTAGTCCGACTTTGAAAATAGAATTATTAGCAACTGAAATAAATAATTTATTGGATGCTTATAGTTCTCTACCAAGATTTTTACTTTTCCAAAACACAACGGATACAACAAAAAATATTAAGTATGAATTATTCAAAACAAAAATTTTAAAGCATGATGTATTGCTTTCAGAAAAAGTAACAATTAAATACAATAACCAAAGAAATAGCTTCTATCCACCAGTTCATGAATCAGTCTATTTCGAGGTATTAAAATTTTAAAACTATGTATGATTTATTTAACCAAGCACCCAGTAGTGCATTAACTCAAAATGAATTATGTAATCCCAAAATCATGAATGATATATCTATGATTCAAGGTTTAACTTATATTCCTAACTTCATTGACAAGTTAGAAGTAGAAAGTTTTATTGATTCAATAAATTCGGAACAGTGGCTGTCTGACATCAAACGCAGAGTGCAACACTATGGCTATAAGTATGACTATAAAGCACGTTCAATTGACTATTCAATGTTCATTGGTCAATTGCCTAGTTGGGCTATGACAATGGCACAGCGACTATTTGACGAAAAGTATATTGATGTAATACCTGACCAATTAATCATAAACGAATACGAACCAGGACAAGGAATTGCAAATCATGTTGACTGTGAACCATGTTTTGGCGACACAGTTATTTCAATCAGTTTAGGTTCATCTTGCGTTATGGACTTTATCAATCTTCGGACAAAACAAAAAATTGAAGTGATGCTTGAATCGGGAAGCCTTGTAGTTCTTAGTGGAGAAGCAAGACATAATTGGACACATGGAATTGCTCAACGCAAGACAGACAATTTTAAAGGTGTAAAAACAGATAGACAACTTAGAATATCTATGACATTTAGGAAAGTAACATTAAAATAAAAGCCAACACATTTGCAAGCACATTTTATTTTTTCCAATCACACAATGCCAACGCTAAAAAATAAAAAGAGCTTGCAAGCCACCGCACGGGGACACTGCAAACTTGATACGACAGACCTTCGACTGAAAAGAAGCCCAGCTTGTAATCGAGTAGCCCGCCCTACGCAAGATTACGTAGGGGGAGGCTCTCACACCACTGTACATGCGGGTCACGCATACAGCGGTTCGTTATGTTGTGGCGCAACTTTTAAGTAATGATCGAGTAATGGTTCATAACCTCTCGA
>JANOXC010000126.1:0-9881 GCA_031418215.1 Bacteroidota bacterium | reverse complement strand
CAGCAATATTTTTTGCTTCAAGAATGGCATTTTCAACAGCTATTTTACCTGCATTGTAAACACGGTTAATGGCATAAAAAAGATTTTGTGCAGTAGGTCGTGTTGATGCTATTTCTTTTTTAGCAATTTCAATTGCCGGCATGTTTTGTAAACCAAATTCAATAAAAGCCTGCGCCATAGCAAAACCACCTGCGGCGCCTATTGCACCTGCACCTCGAACCGTCATATTGCTGATTGCCATCGCAGTTGACTTGTAATTTTCTGATTTGAATAGTTGAAATTTAAATGGCAGCAGGTTTTGCTCAATCATAAAAACAGCACCACCTTCCATCCAGATAGTACGATACTGTTGATTGTTTACTTTCATGTAACGTTATTGAAAATGATTAAAAGTTATATATCAAATGTTAAAACTTAATTTTTAATTCTTTTTACTACCCATAGCTATACAGCGATGGATAGTGACTCTTGGCTCTAGACTCTAGACTCTTGATACTTGATACTTCTCTAAAAATTTATAAAGTTACTATTCTATATAATCCTGTCATTCCCACCATCAACAGGAACCTGGGCGCCGGTTGTTTTGCCAAATGTTTTTCCGGCCATGGCTGTCACCATCATCGCAACATCATTGGAAGTAACAGTCGTTTTAAGGACGTTGTTTTTCTTGTAGTCTTCTACAGTCATATTATAATATTTGGCTCTTCCTTGCAATACTTCATCAGTCCATATTGCAGTATCATAAACCGCATTAGGATGAACAACATTAACCCTGATGCCATACTTTCCCAATTCCAAAGCAGCGACGCGCGCCAACTGTGTGAGCCCGGCTTTAGCAGCTGAATAGGCGCCTGCACCAGGACCCGGAGCCGGAACATTTTTTGAACCGATGATGACAATTGATGGATCAATGCCTTCTTTTAAAAATGGAATACATTCTTTAAACAAAAGCAAATGGCCAGTTTGGTTGATGGCCAAACTTTTATTCCAATTATCAATGCTGATGTCTTCAATATTTTCGTTTGTTGTAAATATTCCTGCATTGCTGACTACAATATCCAGTCCGCCAAATCTTCCAACAGTTTCAGCTATGGCTGCACTAAGTTGTACCTGATTTGTTGCATCACAAACAATTTCATGTATTTCTTTCTTGTTGAATAAACCTATAATAGAAGAACTAATATCTAACGCAGCAACAACAGCCCCTTGCGCAGCGAACATTTCTGTACATGCTTTTCCGATGCCGCTCCCTGCACCTGTTACTACTACAATTTTTCCGGCAAAAGCCGGGTTTGCACCTTTTTTGTTGAGTTTGGCCTGTTCTAATTCCCAATATTCAATATCAAATAAATCTTTTTCCGGTAATGCTTTCCATCCACCTAATAGCTCAGCTTTGCTTATGGCAGGCAAGGTATGTTCAATTATGTCGTAAACAATTGTTGCATCTTTCAGTGTTGGTCCAAATGCAATAGTGCCGTGTTCTTTCCATACAGCCCATCTTGGTGCAAGGTCGAGGCAAATTAAATCCGGTGTTGCATTTCTGTTAAAGTAATCGTGGTATAAATGTTCATAATCGGAAAGTTCAACACAGGGATTTTTAGCTAAGATAGCAGGCGTCTGTTTGGTGCGGATGATATGATCGGGTGTAAGCGGACCCCTTGCACATATTTCAGTTAAATCGGTTCTGTTTGAAAAAGCAACTGCAGTATTTTCTTTATTTAACAATGCAATAACAGGTTTTTTCATTGCAGCTGCAACCCTGTTTCTGATCTTGGCAAGACCATGCAAATCTGTTTTCGCTGGTATTGATGTTGGTTGTTTTAAAAATGCATTGGCCTTCAAATAGTTTTCCGCCTTGGTAACAATATCAATCATTTTATGATACGCTTTTTTAGCAACGTCATCAAATGTAAAGACACCATGATTCAAAAGGATCATGCCGTCAACTGCTTTTAAATCCCTGTCTTTAGTTAGTTCATATATTTTTTCTGCAAGACTGAATCCCGGCTTAACGTATGGAATAATGATTACACTATTGCCATATATTTCCTTGATACGTTCTTCGCCTTTAGCTGTATTGGTTATGGCAACAACGGCATCAGCATGGGTATGATCAATAAAAGCCATTGGAATGATGGCATGCACAACTGCTTCAATAGAAGGATCAGGAGCGGCAGGGTTGGTGAGTGCCATGCGTTGCAGCTTCACCATTTCTTTATCACTAAGTCCTTTGATGGAAATCATGCGTTGAAGAATTGATAACTTCACCGGTGCAAATCCTGCTGCTTCAATTACTGCTAAGTCCCAGCCACTGCCTTTTATATATATGATGTCTTCCGTTTCATTGAAAATATTGGTCTCTTTAACTTTAACAGAAGTGTTGCCGCCACCGTGCAGCACCAGATCAGGTTCTTTGCCTAATAATCGGGATGTATATACTCTAAGTTGAATGGGATTTCCATTACATTTATCGGCTTCCGCATCAGACCATAAACTATTCATTTTAAAGCAGGGATTAATTTTATGTCAATTAAATCGGACAGTTATTTTATGTGTTTAAAAGAAATGAAATTAACGGCCTGCTTCATTCAAAACAGTTGTTTGACTTTTCAGATATTTTAAAATCAAATACAGAACCAATGAGATTGCACAACCAACTAAGAGAAAATAATTATAATCCGATTTACCTTCAATCAAATTTCCTGTAATATCGAACGCTGCAAAAATCAGGAACACTGCTAAAAGACCATTTTTTTCTTTCTTCAAAACTTTTTTCCAGCTAAATGGGAGGGATGGTTTCCTGAAGTTTTTGAAATTTGGAAAAAAAGGAGGAACATTTTCTGCCCAGTCAGTATATATATTCCCAAACTTTCTTCGAAGGAATTGCTCTTCTGCAAACATGATCCTTTCATAATAAACCCAATAGAACAAACAGAAAGCAACATTGAACCATAGGTTACCTGTTAACAAAGCAGGCCCTAACCACATAAAGAAATTTCCTAAGTATAATGGATGTCTTACGGTAGAATAAATGCCCGAAGTATTCAGTGTATCGGCTACTTGACCTGTTACATTTCTGCCGGAAGTGTTTTCCGGTGTATGCCCAACGGTATAAATTCTGATAGCCAAACCTAAAAAACAAACCAATAAACAAAAAGTATTGTAATAAATTTCATAGGGAGTATCTTCCAAAAAGAAGGAATCAGGATTCATTTCTGTTTGCACATAGAGCGCAGCCCCAATAGCAAGGATGATCAATGGCAGTGTGCCTCTGTATCTGAAAAGCCAAACACCTTGTTTCTCAAATTCTTCTTGTAGCGCCATTTGTTATTTTATATTTGATGTTTAGGTTACTAATTGATTAATAAAATAGGAGTAATATTATTTATTGGAAATAGCAATTAAAGTTTAAGATTTGAAATAAAGTCGAAATGACCAACCTGTTTTCAATAGGTCAAATCTATAAGAATAGGAAGAGAATGACAAATAATCTGTTTATAACCAAGGAAATAATCATTCTTGAAGATTTGACCTTTAAATTCATTAATATTTAATTAATTAATATTGAATGACAAAACTAGTAAAAGAAGCATAATATAACCGGACAAACCAGGTTTATATCAAGACCATAACTTTTTCTTAAATCTGCTTGATTTTTGGGATAAATTGAACCCGATATCTTTGAATATTATTGTAAGTCAATTGAAATGTTGTAAAATATAATAAACGATCTTCGCAGTATATAGTTATATATAAAAAGCACCATGTTTAAAATTATCCTGACAACTAGCTTATGTATTTTCAGTTGCTATTGTTTTGCACAAGCCGACAAAGGCCGTGTTCTTGACCTGCCCAATAGTATAAGGTTTGGTTATTTAAAATCAGACATGGTAAACAGCGCAAAAACATCTAATGAGATGCTGGAGCGTGGATATATTGGTTACGTCAGAAAAATCGGCAGGGCGCCTATTGTGCATTTAGAAACAGGATTGGAATTAATGGCTACAGGTGCTAACCAAACAGATACTTCAAAATTGGAATTGTACTACTTGTCGGCGCCTTTACAAGTGGTTTTAAAATTAGGACCGTTTGTTGGTTTGGCCGGACTGAATGCCAATTTCAGAATTGCTGAAAAACTGACAGTAAATGGAGAATCAATAACCCGCGATACAGATAGCAAGTCAGCTGTATTTGATGTCGCTGCAGATGCTGGTGTTGGGTTAAATATCGTTATGGTAACCATTGAAGCCCGCTATTACTGGGGTTTGCTTGAAGTTGATAATGGTTGGAACAATCGCTACCTATAATTAGGATTGAAAATTCATTTCTGAAAATTTATTAACAATCAGCAAAATACAGCATCCTTATTAAAAAAATTGCAGCCATTATCTACAATTTATTAGGACGATAGTCGTTGGTTTTTTCACCAATGCAATTCTTTAATCATA
This sequence comes from Bacteroidota bacterium, assembly GCA_031418215.1. Taxonomy (GTDB): domain Bacteria; phylum Bacteroidota; class Bacteroidia; order AKYH767-A; family OLB10; genus JANOXC01. Next base: position 5,433 of record JANOXC010000126.1, on the reverse strand, counting down.
TTTTAATATTTCTATTTTCTAGTCTATTTTATTAGTTGCTTTTAACTCAATTATTTGTTGAAAAAAGTCACTAGTGTCCTGTTAAAAGTATAAGATTTTCAATTGATTACATAAATGTTCTTTGATTTCTTGTTCATTAGGTTTCGTAAGTAGTTCATTTATTGGTGTTTTATCTAAAAGTGATACTCCCAAAATTTGTAATATTTCATAGGTTGAATATTCGGATTTTAGTTTCTGTTTTATTAAAGCTATCAATGTGTATGTTATGACAGCGATATAGACCTGAGTCTTGACAGCATTTTCTGTTCTTCACCAGAATTCAGTAATTCTAAGATGTTGTTTTATCCATTTAAAGAAGAGTTCTATTTTCCATCGGTGTTTATATAGTGCGGCTATTTCTTCAAGTGTTAAATTCAAATTGTTCGTGAGGAATATAAATGTCCTATCTTGATCGTTATCATAATACTTCACTCGACGTATTTTTTCAGGATACCCCTGTAAAGAATAAAACCCCATTAATTCTCCAACTTGGTCACATTTGACTCCGGTTTTCTTGTTAATTTTATTTGAGTATATGCGTTTAAATTTCAAGTTGTTTTTAGCACGTATCACAAAGAAAGCAAGGGAACGATGAATGAAGTATAGTCTTTCATAATCAAGATAACCTCTATCAAATATATAAAAGCTACTTTTTTCATAGGTTATCATATCCATTGCATTTACATCATGCATTGCTGCTGCTGTTACTTCCATAAAAGTCGGGATTGAAGTCCTGACATCATATTGAGTGTGCAGCTTGACGGCACCTTTTGCCTTTCTAAATGTCGCCCAACAAAATGTATTCAAGCATAGATCTATTTTAGTTGAATCAAAAACATAAACTGAATTTGAAAATCAAAATTCCTTCTCATCATGAACGCAAATCCTGCGAGCTTCTTCTATCAAGTGATTCGCAAATTCTTCATAAATTCTAAACGACCTTAGCTCATTTGCAGATGCCAAATTGCCTTTAGATACACCTTTGCCAAAACCTAAATGATACAGTTTTAAAGGATGTGCGTTAATTGTAAGAAAAAGATCGCGTAAACTCTCGCGATTACTTAATTGTCCGTAGATCATCGTCATCATTTGATTCCAGCAGGTAAAATGACGAACATTTAGGGTCCCGTCATACTTAATGACCAACCTGTCAAATACATGCTGAGGAAGAAATGAGGATACTTGAGTGAAAACAAATTGCCCTTGATTCATAGCCAAATATGAACCATTAATCACAAATCGAATTCAAATCGTCACTGACTTAAATTAACCCAAAACCTAACACTATCAAGCATTTCAAAGAACGTTTTATATCTTTAACCTGACACTAGTGAAAATAGGAATGTTTTCAAAGGAGCTGAATTATTATCTGTTACATTAGGCGGTAAGTTTGAAACACAAGTCAGTGGTGACTCAAAAGGCGAGACCTCTTACTCCTTAACCCTTGACGGAAATTATACGATTCCAAAATTCTTTCCATTTAATTACAAGTATAAGTCTTCAAAAACCTATGTTCCAAAAACAATACCTGGAGCAGGCATAGGCATTTTTTCAAGGGTAAATTTGTATCAGTTGAGTTCTTTCAATACATCGTTGGCTTATTTCTGGAAACCCAATGAGCAAGTTACGCACACCTTAACACCTGCAGAAGTCAGTTACACCAACCTCGCTAACTCAACGGCTGAATTTGAGGATTTTCTCAATGAAAACCCTACTGTACGGAAGAGTTTTGAAGAACAGTTTATAATTGGTTGCAGTTATCAATTTGTGAAAAGCGGGGCTTTGCTTTATAACAAAAGACATAGTTTTTACATCAGTGAATCAATTGACCTTGCAGGAAATCTGGCCAGTGTATTCTCATCAATTGCTGAGGGATCAAGACCATCATCAGCAGATTAGCATATGTTGTTAGGACTTCCCTATTCCCAATTTGTCAGGTTGAGGAATGAGATGCGCTATAACTATGCTACATCCAACAAAAGCCTTGTTGCGTTTCGGCTAATTACCGCTGTGGGATTTCCTTATGGAAATTCAACAACGATGCCTTACGTCAGATAATACTTTGTAGGAGGTACTAACAGTGTCAGGTCTTTCATTGCAAGGTCCATTGGGCCGGGCACTTATGTTCCTCCCGACAGCGTGAGTGATATTTTTATTGACCAGGCTGGTTATATTAAAATCGAAACGAATGCTGAATACCGTTTTGATATATATAAAGCTTTCAAGGGTGCATTATTTGTAGATGCAGGAAACATTTGGTTAGTAAATGAGGATCCACAAAGAGTCGGTGGAAAGTTTCACTCTAAAACTTTTATATCGGAGTTTGCAATGGGAATAGGAGTGGGTTTTCGTTTTGATTTTACTTTTATCGTAGTTCGTTTTGATGTGGCATTCCCATTAAGAAAACCATATTTGCCTGAAGGAGACAGATGGGTGGTAGACAATATTGATTTCTGGAGTGGCTACTCGCGGAATGAGAACAGCGTTTGGAATATTGCCATTGGATATCCGTTCTGATTTATTTTCGTAGTAATAATTAATGCAGGGCGGGGAATTAATTTTTCCGTTTTTTTAAAAATAATAGCTTAATGAAAAATAAAATACATGTGCGTTTAATCCTTTAGAAGAATAACCGGAAAACCTTTAGAAAGGCACTACTGCCACCATATTACCTAACCGATGTTGGTGGCAGTTTTTATTTTTTCGTTGTTAAATCAAAATTAATATTGGTATTTATTATAAATCCGTTGTTGTTTTGAAATACATTTTGTCCACTTATTTGTCTGCCATATTGTAAGGTTTGGTTGAGATACCCTGCTTCAATTCTGAAATTTTTATTATAGCGATAACCTAATAAAAGTCCAATTCTATTTTGGTCAAAAACATTGGCATTTACCTTGTTTCCAAAGCCTATAAAAATTTCATCGTAAATGGCAAAGTATGGTGTTTTGTCTTTTATCTCTTTGCCTTTTAATGGTATTTGCAAACGAAACATATATCTAAATCTATTCAATAATGGAAATTCATCTTCACTTGTCAGATTTGCGTTTGAGTATCTTCCAACCCAACGTTGTTCTAGCATAAAACGATGTGATAAATCCACGATGGAAATCTTATCGGTTATGGTTACCATTTGAAATAAACGATGCTCCGTAAAATCTTTTCCCATTCCATTAATAGGTATTTTTCCGTAAGGATATGTTTCTATCCAAGCATATCCAAGTCTTAATTGTATTTTAGGGCTCAGTTGATAATTCACTCCCAAACGCAACAAACTTTGTTGCCACTCCGTAATTATTTCGTTTCTGCGAAATTGATATTCTGTATGAATACCAAATTTTTGAGAAACTTTAAATGTTCCAAAATAGTTGTACCAACCGATGCTGTTGTTAGTATTTTTACGGTTGTTTTGTCCAAATGTATTGTTAAAACATACGAACAAAAAAAAACAAAAAATGATGCCTTTTTTATACTTCACTACTTAACTAATTCTAGTGTTCCGTCTGTTAAGCGATAAAAAACCCCTGCAATTTTAATTTCGCCTTTATCTTCCATTTCTTTTAATATTGGACTTTTTTCACGAATTTGTTGCAGTGCATACTTTACATTGTTTTCTGAAACGTGCCTTACAAATAGTTCATTTGATGAGGTTTTTTCGCCCGGAAAATCTTGGCTCATTTTAACAGCAGGTTTTATTTTGGTAAGCATAGCCGTGATATTTCCAAGTTTCACATCGTCTATTGCACCTTTCACTGCTCCACAATGTTGATGTCCCATCACTAAAATTAATTTTGCACCGGCTACCTTACAGGCAAATTCCAAACTGCCCAATAGGTCTTCATTTATAAAATTACCAGCCACTCTACCTACAAAAATATCACCCAAACCTTGGTCAAAAACATCTTCTACTGGCACACGGCTGTCTAAACAACTCAATACAACTGCTTTTGGAAACTGTCCTACAGCTGACTTTCTTGCTTGTTCACTAAGATCTCTTGGTATCGATTGACCACTTTTAAAACGTTTGTTTCCTTCTATAAATTCTTGAAATACAGCATCTGGAGTTAGTTTTGCTTGTTCTTCTTTTGTCATTACATGTGTAATAACTTGTTTAACTTCTTCTTTTATGGTAGTTGATTTTTCTTCCGTTTTGGGACCTTGATTACAGGAATATAAAATTACCGTTGCAAGGATAAGTGTTACCATGTTTAAATTACTTTTTTTCATTTTTTCATTATATTTAAATTGTGCCTAATTTGTAGAACGGTGTTCGGCTTGTCCGTTTATTTTAATAACTCTGAAATGAATACAACTGTTGTTAAAAGAAAGAAAGCACAAATACCGCAAGCTTGTTTAAGCATATTTTAATTGATCTTTATGAAGCGGCTCCATTACCAGTGGGTACGAATAAAAGGTAACTTGTCCTGTTGTTATGTCATGCGTGCCGCCTGCTATTCCTAATTCACCTTTTTCAATCATCTCTTTTAAAATTGGGCTGCGTTCCATTATAGATTTAACGGTTCTTTTTACATTGAGCGTTGCAACTTTTTCAACAAAATCTCCATTGCCGGAATTGCGGTTTTCTTTTGTTGTTAATTCATCATCTACTGCCGGTCTTATTTTGGATAACAATGCTGTAAGATTACCCATTTCAACATGATCACATGCTCCTTTTACCGCGCCGCATTTTGTATGACCTAAAACCACAATGATTTTTGCCCCAGCTACTTTGCATCCAAACTCCATGCTCCCTAAGATATCTTCATTAATAATGTTACCGGCAATGCGTACGCTAAATACATCGCCCAATCCCTGATCAAAAATAAGCTCTGCTGAGGTTCGACTATCGATACAGCTTAATATTACGGCAAATGGGTGCTGGCCGTCAGATGTTTCATTGGCCTGTTGTAACAGGTTTCTGTTTACTTTTAAATTGTTTACAAACCTTTTATTTCCATCTACCAATAGTTCCAAAGCCATTTTTGGTGTTATGGAAGCTTGCATTTCTTTTGTTAATGTTTTCATCTTTTTTTAGTTTTTAATTGTTATTTAAAATATTTATTATGGTTCAATAAATTTTATTGTTTCAACGGTTATGTTTTTAAGCTTGGCATTTGTCCTGTAATCTCTTATGAGTTCAACCACATCATGAGCAATTGACTTTGAGTTCGTGCAATCGATAACCACTTTTGAATTAGCGGGAATCTCGTCTAATTGATTAATCAAACTGGCTTTATTAAAAAAAGATACTTCTTCAGCCAAAACAAGATGATGGACCTCTTGGCCTTTTTCTGTTGTTACGGTTTCTTTCATGTAGTGAGAGTTACGGTAACTATGACGTAATGTGTAAAATATGCCCAGGAGTATGCCCACAGTGATACCTTTTAGTAAATC
>JANOXC010000125.1:0-14982 GCA_031418215.1 Bacteroidota bacterium | reverse complement strand
AGATCTAAATTCAACTGATTTCCCTAACACAAATCCTAATCAGTTGATTATCTTTGACTTTTAACCGGACACTAATGATTAATTATATATTTTAAAATAGTTTAAATTATAGTCGATTTTCCTGAATATAAAAAAAATCTGATTGTAAGTGTTATTCATTAGTAAATTCGTAGCAATTCGTAATTCGTTGATTTTTTTCAATCATAAGATTCAAACTTGATGTATTGTTTATCATAGCCCATATCCTTCAATCGGTGGCGTGCTTCTTTCAGCATATCCGACCATCCGCATATATAAAAATAAGCTGGTCTCTTATCAGCAAAAAGTTCTTCATAAACGGCATGAATATAACCTGTTCTTCCTTTCCAACCTTCATTCTGTCGGGATAGGACAGGGTAGAACTTAAAGGAAGGATGGCTTTTCTGGAGGTCTTCCAACTCCTTCCTGTATAAAACATCTTTCTCCCATCGATTACCGAATACCATATATATATTCTTATGCGGAAGATTCTTATTTACAATATCCCATAATTGCGACCTCAAAGGTGCAATTCCTGTTCCTGTACATAGGAAACAAATATCGCGATCTATAACTTCCGGAAGTTGAAATTTCCCCAATGCTTTTGAAACTTTTATTGTCATTCCAACTTTGTAGTGTTCAAAAATGTAGGGAGTACCCAATCCGTCTTGCTTTAAGATAATACAAATTTCAAAAGTACTATCATCATTTGGTGCAGATGCAATGGAATAGGCCCTATTGGGAATCTTCGATTCAATGGGGAGATGGAGCATAATAAATTGACCCGCTTTAAATTGGAATTCACTTATAGGGGGCATTTTAATGAAAAAACGACGGACTACATCGTTTTCATCAATTATTTTAAAAATGGTGGCATCGTAATATTTATGAGACATACGTTTTCAATAGTAGATTTAAATGAATAATAAAAAATAAATTATGCTAAATTGCATGAGGTCAAATCAACCATTTAAGCAAAAAGCAAAAGTAAAAATATTACTTATGTTCGAAATAAGGAATTTGATCATTAGAAATACTTTCCTTTTGTTGCCAGTAGGCCATAGTAACTACATGTCCGTCAGGTGTTCTGAGTAAACGGCCATATATTGCATTAATTGAGTTGAAAAGGAGGTTGGTAACGCCAACATTAAAGGTTAATGGTGTTGAATCTTCAACTGGAGATAATGGAGCGGCAGTTAAGGAAGTGGCAGTTTTAGGAGTAGCAGTTGGAGGAGTGGCAGTTGGAGGAGTGGCAGGAGTTTCAGCACTTCGAGTTGGTTGGTTAGAATTACTTTCATTTACGGAATTAATTTCATTTACAGCCGGCTGCCTACTGCCTACTGCCACTTTTTCCTTCGGCGGAGCACTGGCAATCACTTCAACCTTGTAATGATTAAATTCAAGCAAATGTTTTAAAAAGTTAGCTCGTTCTTTAGAAACACCTTTCTCAACAATAGCACATTTTACTCCATTAAAATCTTCCACCTCATGATTTTTATTCAGTCCCATTTTATATGTACTTTATTGATGTATTTAGTAAATGCTGGTGATTTTTCTTTTCAATAAAAATTAGCGGCAGTAGCAGTTGCGGCGGCAGTTTATGTTCTTTGATTAATTATAACTTTTACATTTTTAATTTAACATTTTGCATTTTACATTCATTACTTGTAATGCAAAATTCTACATTTAATTTTTCCCCTTTCAAAAACCTAAACTTAAATCATATATATACTGATAAACATCTCCGTCCAATCCGATGATAATAATTCCAACAAGGCAAATCAACAAGCTTATTTTAGGTAAAACCGGGATGCTTATTTTCTCAATAGGAGATTCGTTTTTATCCATGAAGATGGTTTTAACTATAAGCAGGTAATAATAAAACGAAATGACCATGTTCAGGGAAGCAATCGTAATAAGCACGTAATTTCCTTTTCCCGCTCCGGCCATCAGTAAAAAGAATTTACCGAAGAATCCAGCAGTAGGGGGGACACCTGCCAAGGAAAACAAGGCAATCGTCAATATCCAGGATAATAACGGGTTTGTTTTATAGAAGGCTTTGTAATCGTCAATATTTTCCTTTCCTTTTAATGCACTTACCAGCGAAACTACCCCAAATGCAGCAAGGTTGGAGAAGATATAAATCAATACAAAAAATATAACTGAAGCCATTCCGGCTCTTGAACTACCAGAAATGCCAATCAGGATAAAACCAACTTGCGCGATGGAAGAAAAAGCAAGGAACCGTTTGAAGTTGTTTTGTCGGATAGCAAAAAGATTTCCGGTGAGAATGGTTATAACAGATAAAATACAAATCATCAGATACCATGCACTTGCCAATGGCTTGAAAACCGTATATAAGACAGTGACAAAAACAAACAGTACTGCTCCTTTAGAAATTACTGAAAGGTATGAAGTTACTGCAACCGGTGATCCTTCATAAACATCGGCCGTCCAGAGGTGAAAGGGCACAGCAGAAATTTTAAACCCAAATCCGGCCAATAATAAAATAAAAGCAAAGAGCTGTAGTGGGCTGCCATTTAATTGTTGCGCTAATTCAGAAAAAACCAAGGTACCTGTGGTGCCATAAATCAAAGAGATGCCGAATAATAATAATCCTGATGAAAATGCTGAGGAAATGATGAGTTTCATGGCAGCTTCTGATGATTGCCTTTTATCGAGATTGAAATTGGCAATGGCAGCAAGTGGAATAGTTGATAGTTCCAATGAAAGATAAAACATCAAGAGATTACCGCTGGAAATCATAAAGAACATCCCCATTAATGTGGATAGTAACAAGATGTAAAACTCCAATACATGTTTATGTTCTTTTAGCCAGGAATAGGATTGCAGAGAAATAAGCAGAACGCCGAGATTCAAAATATTTTTTTCAAATGTGATGAGTTGTGATGTCCTGAACATGTCATTGAAAAGCATTCCATCAGTGGCTCCTAAGAATCCGAAAATTAAATTAATAAACAATAACAGATTAACCACATTCAACACACTTTCATTTTTCCAGTCTTTATTTCCCACTTTCATAAAAAGCAATAGGAAGATGATGACGAAGATCATCAGCTCCTGTTTCATTAATATAAAAAAGTCATTCAATGGCATAACAATTTATTTAAGCGTAAGGACTTTTGAAAGATGTTCCATGATATTTTGTGTACCTGGAGTGATGAGGTCATTTAACCAGAATGGCGCGATGCCAATGGCTACAATGCCGGAAATTAATATGATGGCCGCAAACTTTTCATTCCAAGTCGCATCTGTAAGTTCAAAGAAATTTTTATCAGTGATGGGACCCATGATTGATTTTCCTGCAGCCCTTAATATATAAACTGCCGTTACTACTATTGAAGCACAAGCTAGAATGGTGGCAATGCGATACATCGTTTCGGCGTTTTGCCAGGAACCCATGAAGATGGTCATTTCAGCTACAAATCCACTGAAGCCGGGCAATCCTAAGGAACATAAACCTGCAATTACAAAGACCGATGAAATGAAAGGCATCACTTTTAATAAGCCGCCCAACTGCTCTACCATACGTGTGTGTGTACGACTGTAAATCATGCCTATGGCGGCGAAGAAGAGGGCTGTCATTAAACCATGCGATACCATTTGCATTACAGCACCGGTTATGGAAGTGTGGGTAAGCATACCGATGCCAAGTAAAACAAATCCACAGTGACTAACAGAAGAATAAGCATTGATGTACTTCAGATCCGTTTGCATCATTGTTGCAAATGCACCATAGATGATGGCAATAGTTGCAAGTAGAATAATATAGGGAGCGTAAACATGCGCTGCGTCAGGCATTAGATAAGTTGCAACCCGCAGGCAACCATAACCTCCCAGTTTCATTGAAATGCCGGCCAGAAACATGGAAGCTGCGGTTGGTGCTGAAGAGTGTCCGTCGGGAACCCAGGTATGAAATGGAAAAAGGGCGGTGAATATTCCGAATCCGATGAATGCAAATGGGAAAAATAAAATCTGCGCCTGAAGTGGTACAGCCATCTTTGATATTTGCATTAAATCGAAGCTATGCATGCCGTTGATGGAGGTATTGTAATACAATCCTGCTAATCCTACAAAAACCAAGGCAGAACCTCCCATCAGCATCAATGCCAATTTCATGGCGCTGTATTCCTTTTTACCGCTTCCCCAAATGCCAATCAATAAAAATTTAGGGATCACAGCGACTTCAAGAAAGAAGAATAAAGTAAACAGATCAAGTGAAATAAAGAACCCATAAGCGCCCAGACTTAAGAATAACAATAAAAAGAAAAATTCTTTATTGAGTGTTTCCATCGTCCAGGAAACCAAAACACCGGCAATGACTACAGCGGCGGTAAGTAATATCATGGCAACAGAAATACCATCAACTCCAATGTGATAATTGATGTTAAAAGGTGTAAACCAGTAATGACTGTATTCAAAAAGCATTTGTGATGTGTTTCCGGCAGCACGTTCAGCACTGTATTGCACAAAAAGATAAAGTGAAAGAATTAATTGCAATCCCGAGCCAAGTAATGCAACAAACCTTACTTGTTTCAATCCATTGCCTAATAATATTGCAATGGCTGTTACAAAAGGTAAAAGTAGGAGTAATGATAAATTCATTCAGTCTGATTTATTTCAAGAGGTATATAAATAATATGGCCAGTCCGCAAACCCCACCAAAAAAATACAAGGCATATCCCTGCACTTTTCCGGATTGCAATCCTTTTATCATTTCAGAAATAAAAGCTGTGATATTCGCAAGCATATTCATCAATCCGTCAACAATATTTTTATCGATCCATGCTGCAGGCTTTCCGATTAAATTAAATATAATTTTTTGTGTGATGAAGAGGTACAACTCATCCATATAAAATTTTCGATAGGCTGCTTTGTAAAATCCACCTAATGAAACAGCAATTTGCTGTGGTTTTTCATTGGCAGTTTTATATAGATAAAGTGCAAGCAATATTCCGGCTAATGCCAGTCCAACGGGTGCAATAGAAAACATAATATTAATTGATGATTCCAATGCTGCACCATCTGATGTTACCAATTGAGAAATTGGCACAAAGCCAGCCAGCAAAGAAAATGCGCCTAAAATAATTAAAGGTACTTTCATACTCCATGTTCCTTCTCCATGGCCATTCTCGTGAATAGGAGCTTCTTTGCTCCAGAAAATAGAGAAGTATAAGCGGAACATATAAAAGGCGGTCAGTCCGGAAGTAAGCAGCGCTACAACAAAAACAATTTTATTGGAATGAAATGCAGCCATTAAGATTTCTTCCTTACTAAAGAAACCTGCAAATGGAGGAATTCCTGAAATGGCAAGACATGCAATTAAAAAGGTAAGATGAGTAATAGGCATAAACTTTTTAAGCCCGCCCATGTCTTTCATTTCATTGCTATGTACCATATGAATGACTGCACCGGCACCAAGGAATAATAAGGACTTAAAGAAAGCATGCGTAAACAGATGAAACATAGATGCCATATATCCTAATCCTTCTTCTCCACCATTTTTTGAAACACCTAAAGCAAACATCATAAAACCAATCTGCGACATGGTTGAATATGCTAGCACACGTTTAATATCCGTTTGTGTACAGGCAATAATGGCAGCAAGCAATGCAGAAAATGCACCTACGGATGTTACCACCTGCAATGCCGAACCATCAATTGCAAATACAGGGAACAATCTTGCAACTAGGTAAACTCCTGCAACAACCATTGTAGCTGCATGTATTAAAGCAGAAACAGGAGTAGGGCCTTCCATGGCATCGGGTAACCAGATGTGTAAGGGAAACATTGCAGACTTTCCTGCTCCACCAATAAATATTAAAGTCAGTCCCCATGTGAGCATGGAAACACCCAGTAATGATGCTGAAGTAATGCTGATAAATTGTGTTGATTGTGTTGATGTCAATCTTTCAATCAATGTCTGGAAATCGAGTGTTTCAGCATGAAATGCCAATATTAAAATACCGATTAAAAATCCAAGGTCAGCGAAACGTGTAACAATAAAAGCTTTTTTCGATGCAGCAACTGCTGACGGCTTATCATAATAATATCCAATCAGTAAGAAAGATGAAACTCCTACCAATTCCCAGAACATATATATCTGAAAAATATTGGTGGATAAGACTAAGCCAAGCATGGAAAAGGTAAACAAACCCAGGAATGCATAATAAGTAGCAAAACGTTCTTCGCCTTTCATATATCCTAAACTGAAAATATGCACCATGAGCGAAATAAATGTCACCACAACAAGCATCATCACAGAAATTGGATCAAGGACAATACCCATGTCGATGGATACATTGGCGGTAAACTGCAGCCAGGTATATTTCATCGGAATGATTTGCTGGTAAATGCCATTTACTTTACCATCAACAAAGAAATATTGCCATGCTGTAAGCAAAGAAATAACCGTAGAAGCCAGTAGTGCTGTAGTTCCGATAATACCTGATAAACCGGAGAAATATTTTCTGCCAAATAATCCCAACAGAATAAATGCCGCTAATGGGAGTAAAGGTATCAGTGCTGCGTAAGAATAGATTGACATCATGCTTAAAATTTCATTTCTCCTGCATCTTCAACATCTATTGAATGATGGCTTCTGTATAAGTTAATAATAATTGCTATTGCAACGGCAGCTTCAGCGGCTGCTATTGTAATAATGAATATGGCGAAGAATATTCCATCTAATTTTTCAGGAAAGAGATATTTGTTAAATGCCACAAAATTGATATTAACGCTGTTTAATATCAGTTCAATTGACATCAACATAGTAATCATATTTCTGCGTGTAAACAAGCCGAACATGCCTATAAAGAACAGGGCTGTGCTTACAAACAGAATATGGGTTAGTGGAATCTCATTCATGCGTTCAGTTAATTTAAAGTCTTTTCATCTGCAGCTTTCACTTTAATAGCAATTACAATGGCGCCAATCATAGCTGCAAGCAACAATATACTCACTACTTCAAAGGGTAATATATATCCATGTTCAGTTGTACTGAGCATTTGTGTTCCTATATCAGCAACATTTAATTGAAATGGCCGCAAACTCATTGAATTAAATTCATTTTGAAAAATAAGTGTGGAAGTGAGTGTAAGTCCGAATAAAACGGCAAGTAATGATATCATTGTTCTTCCCTGCAGCGGTTTAGCCATTTCACTTCCTGATTTTTGTGTCAGGAAAATGGAGAATATAATTAATACCACAATACCACCCACATAAACGATAATTTGCACAGCAGCAATAAATTCCACTTCCATCCAGAAATACAAAGCAGCAATTCCGATTAGAGAGAACAACAACCAAATGGCAGAGCGGAATATTTTACGTGTCGTGACAGCCAAAATTCCCGTTCCAAGGATAAAGGCAGCAATAATGTAAAACAATATAGCAGCAGTACTCATTACTCAACACCCTCCCTTATTTTTGATCCAGGTCTATTCAATTGTTTGGTAAGTTTATTCCTGTCGAATACGCTGTGTTCAAATGTCTGATCCATTTTAATAGTATCTGTCGGGCATGCTACGATACACAAATTGCACATCGTGCATAATTCGAGATGATATACAAAAACATCAATTGCCTTTTTCTTTTTACCTTCCGGTGTTATATCAAATTTGTTAATGATTTTAATCGTGCCATTCGGACAAGCCAGTTCACAGGCAGAACAACCGGTGCAGGCATGTTCGTTGTTCTCGTCATGAATCATCACCACTTCACCTCGGAATCGTTCAGGTAAATTCAATTCATTGCGATTGTCAGGATATTGCTGGGTGATTATTTCTTTATGATGCGTGAAATAATAACCGGTTCGCTTCATGCCCGTTAGCAACGATTTGATCGTTTTGTAAATTGTTGAAATATATTCTTTAAGAAACAAGTTTTTAGTTTTGGGTTTAAAGTTTTTAGTTTAAGGTTTTGAGTTTAATGTTTAAAGTTTTTAGTTTTTAGTTTTGGGTTTATGATTAAGTAGTTGCTCTGTTTTTGAATTTAAGACCTTTTATTTCTGACTCATTCAAATAAATGATCCAGGCTCCAAGTTTGCTTCCAATTTCAGTTGCCAGTTGGTATAACGTATCAAATTTGTCTTGATCAATATATTGATGATCTAATAGGCGGTACAATTGAGATTTAACTTCTGCATTGGACGCTTTTGCAATACTTAAAAAGTGAATTAGTTCTGATTTTCCACCACGTTCAAATCCTTCAGCAATATTATCCATTATGGAACCCGATGCACCATTTATTTGATCTCTTAATTTAAATTCTTTTGATAACGAAGTTTCAACGGTAATTACAAAAATTTCTTTGCATAATTTTCTGGCTAACTGCCAGCCTTCAATGTCTTCAAACTTTTTAATTGTCGCCATTTAATAATTTATTTTTAAAACCTTAAACACAAAACCCTAAACTTTAAACATTTTTCAGAAATGCCAATCCATAATTGCAACAATCGTTACAAGAATTAAATTAAACATACTGATAGGTAATAAATATTTCCATTCTAAATTTAATAACTGATCGATGCGTAAACGGGGGAAGGTCCACCGGAACCACATGATTAGAAATATTAGAAAGAATGTTTTTCCGAAGAACCAGATGGAGGAGGGTATATAGTCCATGATGTGATTAAAGGATTGCCAGGAACCAATATGTAAAGGCATCCATCCGCCAAAGAACAAGGTAGCACCAATGGCACAAACAATAAATATGTTGATGTATTCAGCCAAAAAGAATAAGGCGAATTTCATTCCGGAATATTCTGTATGAAATCCAGCAGTCAACTCTGATTCTGCTTCAGCTAAGTCGAAAGGTGCACGGTTTGTTTCAGCAGTTACGGCGATAATGAATATTACAAAAGCAATGATCACCGGAATATGTCCTTTAAATATCCACCAACCATCCTGTTGTGATAAGATAATATCATGGATGCTTAAACTGCCGGACAATACAACAATGGAAATGATAGACAATCCTGCAGAAAGTTCATAGCTCACAATCTGAGCACCACTACGCATGGCACCCAGCAATGAGTATTTGTTATTGCTTGCCCATCCGGCAATTAAAATACCGATTACTGAAATAGAAGAAACTGCAGAAACATACAATACACCTATATTAATATCCCATATCTGAAATCCTTTTGCAAAGGCAATAGGAGCAAGGATCAACATCGCCACGATCATTACAATATATGGAGCGAGGTTGAATAAAAACTTATCGGCGCCGTCAGGTGTTAATCCTTCTTTCATGATTAACTTCACTGTATCAGCCAGACTTTGAAACATCCCTTTTGGCCCGACACGATTAGGCCCAATTCGTATTTGCATAAAGGCAGCGACTCTTCTTTCCATTAAAACAAGTACAAGTCCCAACCCTGCAAAAAGTCCGATAGCACAAACCCCAACAATCACAAATTCAATCAACATAGTTACAGCCGGACTAAACGTAGCAGCCAGCCATGCTTGTATTGAGTTTGTAATTCCCTCTAGACTTAACATGTTTCGGGTTTAAAGTTTTGGGTTTATGGTTTAAAGTTTAAAGTTTTTAGTTTAATGTTTTGTATTTTGTGTTTTGACTTTTCCCTTTTACATTTATTATTTAGCGTTTTACATTTTACATTTAAAGCATCATGCTTTGCAAATCAATAATTATATATAAATAATTTTAACTTTAGACATTAAACTTTAAACTTTCATCGATCAATATCCGGTATAACAAGATCCAACGTCCCCATAGTAGCAACAAGGTCACCGATTTTTCCACCTCTTGCCATATGATCCAATGCAGAGAGGTTGGAGAATCCCGGTGATCGGAACTTAATGCGATAGGGTGTAGTGCCACCTTCACTCACAATATATACACCCAGCTCACCTCTAGCAGTCTCTACCCGCGTATAGAATTCTCCATTTGGTAATTTTAAGACAACTTTTGTTTTAGCCTGGAATTCTCCTTCGGGAATATTATCAATTAATTGTTCAATAATATGTAATGACTGTGTTAATTCTTTTAATCTAACTAAGTAACGTGCAAATGAATCTCCTTCCTTTTCCAGTACTTCATCAAATTGCAGCTTATCATAAATTTCATAAGGATAAATTTTTCTGATGTCGCAACTAACTCCACTTCCTCTTGCAACAGGGCCTGTGCAACCGTAAGAAATGGCATCAGCCTTTGAAAGTACACCCACACCTTTCATTCTGTTTTGAAAAATGACATTGTTGGTTACCAAATCATCATACTCACTGATCTTGGATTTGAATAAGGTGATGAATTCTTTAACTCTTCTTTGAAAATTTGGATGCAGATCAGCCATCACACCACCGGGCACCATGTAATTCATGGTTAAACGTGCACCACAGGTTTCTTCCATGATGTCGTTAATGGTTTCCCTTTCTCTGAATGCGTGGAAGAAAGGTGTGAATGCTCCCAGATCCATCGCCAGCGCTCCCCACCATAACTGATGTGAAGCCATTCGTGTTAGTTCATCCATCAACACACGAATCACTTTCGCACGCTCAGGGATTTCTACTTGTAATCCTTTCTCCACACACATCGCACATGCATGGTTGTTGATGTGTGCCGATAAATAATCCATCCGGCTGGTGGAATAGATGAACTGTCGGTAAGATAAACTCTCACACATTTTTTCTATTGAGCGATGGATGTATCCTAAATGTGGTTCAACTTTTTTTATTGTTTCGCCATTCAATGTCACCACTAAATGCAACACGCCATGTGTTGAAGGATGTTGGGGTCCGATATTAATAACCAGATCGCCTTCTTCAGTAACAGCTACTTCTTCAAATTGATACATATCAGAGCTTGATCATGTTAATTGGATCTTCGTAATCTTTTCTTAATGGATAACCAACCCAATCATCAGTCAATAGTAATCTTCTTAAATCAGGATGATTAATAAATTTAACACCGAACAAATCAAAAACTTCTCGCTCCAATAATTCAGCAGTGCGCCAGATGTCGCATATTGTTTCAATTTCAGGATTTGCTCTATCTAACTTTGCTTTTACCACGAGTTGATGACGATAGGTTGTCGAAGTAAAATGATAGACCATCGTAAAATGAGTCTTCCAGTCAACACAGGTCAGGCAAAATAAATAATCGAAATCTAAACCTGCTGTGGAACGAAGTTGTTCTGCAAATTTTCGGAATTCTCCGGGTTCAACAAATGCATTAACCCATTCACCACCTTCATCGAACGTTGCTGAAGGATGTAATTCAGTTATTGTTGTTTTGAGTTCTTCGTTTGTCATTTTTTAATTATGATAATCATTTGGCGGCAGCATTATATCTTCTATTCTTCAGACATGGTTAATTTCCCATTTGAGAGTAAAAAATTAGTAAACTAAGGAAGTTTGATGATTTTCTTATAATAAGTCGTGGTTTGATCGGTTAAAAATTTGATTATATATAGTCCTGGAGGAAGATGATTCAAATTTGAAACAGTTGATTCATATTTATTCCGAAATAATTCTGTAATTATCTCCGATGTAGAGGCATTCAAAAGAAAGGCGGAAAGAATTAATTTCTCTGAATTGATTTTAAAAGAGCTAATAAAAGGATTGGGGAATACTTCAATTGACTTTTCATTAATGACATCATTAATCCCAGCAGTTTGCCTATTTATATAAAAAGTCATTGGGAATTGAGATTGACCGCCCCAATTAAATGCAGGTGCAGAAACATGATTATCCCAGATCATATTGAAAGTTTGATTTGGGGGATCATTATTAACAGCAAAAAAATAATCGTTTTCAATGCTAGCATCAGTTACCCCAATTGACCATGGCAAAATAGGAGAATGGAAAAGGGCTGTATCCCATGAGACCATTAAAGGATATTGAAAATTAAATGCATTTATATATATATTAAATGAACCAACATAAGGTATTGCAGCTACTTTAGTTGAATCAAAATCAGGATTGAGCATCCAAACATTAAACTTGCTATAGTCAAATTGGAAAGCTCCTTCTCCAAAATTTGTATCAACAGGAGTTGTTCCATGTGCCGAACTATCCCAAATACACCAAATTGTATCTTTTGCTCCCACAGCGTCTTCAAAAGATATTGGAAATCGCCAAGTATTTTGAGCACAAGAATTTTTATAATGCAAAATTACAAGTAAAAAAATAAACCATTTTATTTTCATTATTTTGTTATGAATAAATTTATATAGAGTTGTTTATTTCTAAGTTAAAATTTTTTAAATAAAAAAACATTAAATATGAATTTATTATTTTTCGATGCAATAAATTGTTGAAGCAACTGCAACTTTTTTACTCCCCTGAACGAATTTGTTCACGCGTTAATCCACTCTTAATTTTCCCTTGCAACGTAATCAAAGCATGTAACAAAGCCTCCGGCCTTGGCGGACAGCCTGCTATATATACATCGACAGGAATAACATGATCGGCTCCTTTAACAACAGAATAAGTATTATAAAAGAATGGTCCGCCGCTGATTGCACAAGCACCCATGGCAATTACATACTTTGGATCCGGCATCTGGTCGTATAATCTTTTTAAAACAGGGGCCATCTTATTTACGATCGTTCCGGCAATGATGATTACATCGGCTTGTCGAGGTGATGCACGGGCCACTTCAAAACCAAATCTGGAGAAATCATATTTTGCTGATGCCACCGACATCATTTCAATACCACAACAACTGGTGGCAAATGTCAAAGGCCATAGTGAATTAGAACGGGCCCAATTGATTAGGTCATCCAATGGGCTGAGCACAATGCCTCCTCCGGGAGCTTCATGAATTTGTCCTGGAAACGACTCAGGAACCTTTATTTCATTTTTTACATCCATTTCAGTGCTCCTTTTTTATGCGCATATAAAAATCCCATAAATAAAATGAAAATAAAAACTAGTATTTCAGCCAATGCAACCATGCCGATTTTCTTTACTACTACAGCCCAGGGATATAAAAAGATCAGCTCTACATCAAAAACCAGAAAGATAAGTGCAAACAAATAGTAACCAACATTAAATTGATTCCAGGAGGTACCTGACGTAGGAATACCGCATTCATAAGCCTGTCCTTTTTGTGGATTTTTTGAACCTTTTACAAAAATCTTAGCAACAGCAATACCGCCAGCTGAAAAAGCGATGGCAGCGAAAATGAGAACAATTAAGGAAGATGCACCCATATAATTTTTTAAAACTGAACAAATGTAGAAAATTACTCTTTAGTTAATGTCGACTTTTAGCGTAGATGATTGCAATCAGTAAAAAGGTTAAAAACTATTATTAATTAATGATTAGAATCTATATTTTATGCCCTGGGGTGAAACTGTAAAATGGCAGAACGAAGATACTCTCGGTCGAGGTGGGTGTAAATTTCTGTCGTGGTAATACTGCTGTGTCCCAACATTTCCTGGACGGCCCTGAGATCTGCACCACCTTCTATGAGATGCGTAGCAAAAGAATGGCGAAAAGTATGTGGACTAATAGTTTTCTTAATACCTGCTTTTTGTACAAGTCCTTTTATTATTGTGAAAATCATCACCCTGGAAAGCCTGCTGCCTCTCTTATTCAAGAAGAGAAAATCTTCATTTCCCTGTTTGATCACAAGATGATTGCGATAAGAGTCAATATATATTTTCGCTTGTTTAATGGCAGCATTGCCCATTGGAACAATACGTTCTTTATTTCCCTTACCAATTACTTTCACAAAGCCGATATCAAAAAAAGTATTGGTTATTTTAAGGTTCACTAATTCAGAAACACGCAGTCCGCAGCTGTACAGTACTTCCAGAATGGCACAGTTCCTTTCACCTTCCTTTGAACTTCTGTCAACGGCACCAATGAGACTGTTGATTTCATTAATGGATAGAAACTGGGGTAATTTTTGGCTGATGCGCGGTCCGTCAATGAGTTCTGTGGGATCATCATTCATCAAATTCTCTAATAATAAATACTTGTAAAAGGCTTTAATGCCACTAAGCACCCTGGCCTGGCTTCGGGCACCCATACCCAATTCATTGATCCATTTTAAAAAATCCTGCAATAACTCATGGGTTACTTTTTCAGGTACCACGTTTTGCTTTGTGAAATCCAGGAACTGACAAAGCTTTTCAATATCATGTATATAGGCATCAATTGAATTTCCTGAGAGGGAACGTTCTAACTGTAAGTAACTCTTGAATCCTTTAATATAACTTTGCCACATGGGAAGTTGAAGGTACTTTCATTTTCATCTTCCCCAATGCATGAAATAATAAATTATCAACGTAAATATTTTATAAATAGTTGGTAGTCGGGAGTTCGGAGTTCGGAGAAAATCCGAAATTTAAAATTTCCGAACTCCGAACTACAAGCTCCTAACAAATGAGAATAATCATCATCAACGGCCCAAATCTAAACCTCGTAGGTAAACGTGAACCTGATACTTATGGAACGGGGGATATCAATGAATATTTAAAAAAGCTTCAAGAAAAATACGCTCAAATTCAAATCGAATATTTTCAAAGTAATGTAGAAGGAGAGTTGATTAATAAATTGCAAGAAGTCGGATTTAACTTCGATGGAATCATCTTAAATGCCGGAGGATATACACATACCAGTGTGGCAATTGGTGATGCTATTGCAGCAATAAAAACACCGGTTATTGAAGTACATATCAGCAATATTTTTGCACGTGAAGAATACCGACACCAAAGTATGTTATCAAAAAACTGTAAAGGGGTTATTACCGGTTTGGGATTAAACGTTTATGAACTGGCAGTCTTTTATTTTCTAAATAAATAGCAGCAACATAATTTGCGACCATTAAAAAATCTGCCTAATCAGTGCAATCCTTTAAATCCGTGATCTAAAAAGAAACAGTAATCCTGTCAGGATCAATTTCAGCAGGCCTTACCGTCATCACCGGAATTTTGCTTTGGTTTACCACCTTGGTGGCATAAGTGCC
>JANOXC010000124.1:0-57642 GCA_031418215.1 Bacteroidota bacterium | reverse complement strand
CCCTTTCCGATGCTACAACCTTCATCAATAAATGCGGATTGGTGCGCTGAATATTCTTTCTCCATTTCTTAATTAAAGCTGCGGTGTTCTGTTTTAAATAATTCTTCTTTTGGTAAAGATTTAAAATACTCAAAAGTAATTTTTAATCCTTCGGCACGACTCACTTTAGGCTCCCATTTTAATATCTCTATTGCCTTTGAAATATCCGGTTTTCGTTGCTTTGGGTCATCCTGAGGCAGGGGTTTAGAAATTAATTTTTGACTTGTTCCGGTTAATTTAATTATTTCTTCTCCAAATTCTTTAATCGTTATTTCTGCAGGGTTTCCAATGTTTACGGGATACACATAATCACTCATCAACAAGCGATAGATACCTTCCACCAAATCATCCACATAACAAAAAGAGCGAGTCTGACTGCCATCTCCAAAAACGGTTAGGTCTTCCCCGCGAATAGCCTGCCCTATAAAAGCCGGCAACACACGACCATCATTTAATCGCATACGTGGGCCATAGGTATTAAATATTCGGATTATGCGGGTTTGCAATCCATGATAAGTATGGTATGCCATAGTTATTGCTTCCTGAAATCGTTTTGCTTCATCATAAACTCCGCGCGGACCAATTGGATTTACGTTTCCCCAATAATCTTCGCTTTGCGGATGAACACTGGGGTCACCATAAACTTCACTTGTTGAAGCAACCAGTATCCTTGCGTTTTTCACTCTTGCGAAACCAAGCAGGTTATGGGTGCCTAATGATCCCACCTTTAACGTCTGTATTGGAATTTTCAGATAATCAATTGGGCTTGCAGGTGACGCAAAATGCAGAATATAATCAACAGGCCCTGAAACATGCACATATTTACTTACATCATGATGATAAAATTCGAACTCCTTAAGTTTCATCAGGTGCTCAATGTTGCGCAGGTCTCCGGTAATAAGATTGTCCATTGCAACTACATCAAACCCTTCTTTGATAAAACGGTCGCAGAGATGAGAACCAAGAAAGCCGGCAGCACCGGTAATAAGCACACGTTTGTTTGGCATGGTTAGGTTTTTAAAAAAAATCTTATTTTATGTACATGCTTTGATGCAAATGAAGAAATAACTGAAGTCAATATATATAATTTACGAGAAAGTCGGGACAGCAGTTTGCACCGTTTCACGGCCAATACTGTTATAATAAAATCCCAACTCTATCATTCGTTGTAAGTCATACAAGTTACGGCCGTCAAAGATGGCACGTGATTTCATCAGCTGTTTCATCTTCTCAAAATCCGGTGTTCTGAACAACGACCACTCCGTTGCAATAAGCAATGCATCAGCTTCGGTCAAAGCATCATATGGATCAGCAGCATAATGAATTGTGTCGCCAAGCAAACGTTTAACATTCTCTGTAGCTTCCGGATCAAAGGCACTAATGGTTGCACCTGCTGCAAGCAACTCGCGAATAATATATAATGCCGGTGCTTCCCTGATATCATCTGTATCAGGCTTGAAGGCCAATCCCCAAATTGCAAATTTCTTGCCTTTTAAATCACCATTGAAATAATTGCGCACTTTGTCAGCCAAAATCACCTTCTGCCTTTCATTAATATCCATCACCGAGGTTAGAATTTTAAAATCATATTGACATTCAGAGGCGATATGATACAAAGCCTGCACATCCTTCGGAAAACAAGAACCTCCATAACCAATACCGGCAAAGAGAAAGCGCTTTCCAATTCGTGAATCCGATCCAATACCGATGCGAACTGCATCTACATTGGCGCCTACTTTCTCACACAAATTCGCTATTTCATTCATGAAAGTGATTTTGGTTGCCAGGAATGCATTTGCAGCGTACTTTGTAAGTTCCGATGAACGTTCATCCATAAAGTAAATAGGATTTCCCTGTCTTACAAAAGGAGCATATAAATCACTCATTATTTTTTTTGCCTTCTCTGATCGAGTACCAATTACTACGCGATCAGGTTTCATGAAATCATCAACCGCAAAACCTTCACGCAGAAATTCCGGGTTCGAAATCACATCAAAGTGCACGCCGCAGTTTTTTGCAATCGCTTCACGCACTTTCTCTGCAGTGCCAACAGGTACGGTGCTTTTATTGATAATAATTTTATAATCTTTAATCAGCTTTCCCAACTGTGATGCTACCCCTAAAACATAGGATAAATCGGCTGAACCATCTTCACCGGGAGGCGTTGGTAAAGCCATAAAAATTACCGTTGCATCAGCAATAGCTTCTTCGAGGTTGGTAGTAAAAAGCAATCTGCCCTGGCGAATATTACGTTCAAATAAAACATCAAGATGTGGTTCATAAATAGGAATACTGCCACTACGCATTTTTTCAATTTTTGCGGCATCAATATCCACACAAATTACATGGTTGCCCATTTCTGCAAAACATGTTCCTGTAACCAGTCCTACATACCCTGTTCCTACTACTGCTATATTCATTCTTATTTTTTTGTTTTATTAATCCCACTATTATACCCTTAAAGCTTTAAATTGTTACATGCCAAGCTAGCGATTTACAAATTCAAGTACACTCTCTGTAATATATTTTAAATCATCATGACTGAGCTCAGTATGCATTGGCAAGGAAATCACATGGTTACAGAGATGTTCCGTTACAGGGAAATCACCGTGTTTATAACGAGGATCCATATATGCTTTTTGCATGTGCAATGGAATGGGATAGTAAATCATCGCTGGAATACCCTTTGTTGCAAGATAATCCTTCAAAGCTGTTCGGCTCACACCATTTAATACAAGTGTATATTGGTGAAAAACATGGGATGATCCCGTTTGATGAACTGGTGTTTTTATCTTGGGATTGTGCTTGAATGCCGCGTCATAAAATGCTGCAGCTTGTTGACGTGCCGTGCAATAATCATTGAGGCGACGTAATTTAACACGTAAAATGGCAGCCTGAATAGAATCAAGCCTTGAATTAACACCAATATCATCGTGATGATATAACGTGGATTGCCCATGGTTGCAAATCATACGCAGACGAGCGGCCAATTCATCATCATTGGTAAAAATGGCCCCGCCATCTCCCATTGCACCCAGGTTTTTAGAAGGGAAGAACGAAGTAGTCCCTACCTTACCTATTGTTCCTGCTTTGTACGTTAATTTATTTTTCATTGTAAAATCTGCGCCTATTGCTTGGGCAGTATCTTCAATAACAGCCAGGTTGTGTTCATTTGAGATTTCCATTAAGGCCTGCATATCGGCACATTGTCCGAAAAGGTGAACGGGAACAATACCCACTGTTTTACTGGTGATGGCTTTTTCAACTGCCGTAGGATCAAGGGTAAAAGTATCAGGGTTAACATCAACCAAAACAGGTTTGAGTTTTAGGAGGGCAATTACCTCAGCAGTGGCCACATAGGTAAAGCTGGCAGTAATAACTTCGTCCCCGGGCTTAAAGTTTAAGGCCATCATTGCTATCTGCAATGCATCGGTACCATTGGCACAAGGAATTACATTTTTTACATCAAGATAATCCTCCAACTCCTTTGCAAACTCCTTAACAGCAGGGCCGTTAATGAAAGCGGAAGAGGCAACCACCTCCATAATTGCAGCATCAATTTCCTGCTTTATTTTACTGTATTGGCTGCCGAGGTCAACCATTTGCATTTTTTTTACTGCTTCCATAAGCTCTTTTTTTATTGAGGTGATTTATTTTCAGATGACTCAGGATTGAGCTGAATCGGCGGAAAGGAGGTGCGAAGATAAAATTAAATTAGCGAAGAAATCCCGAATGAAAAACGGAAATTTTCATTCAGGTAATTGTTTACCTTAGCCCACATGAAGCGTTTTTGGTCATGGATGGTCTTTGGGGTATGTTTACCTCTGGTTTTAAACGGGCAAGGTAGTTTGCGGGATTCCTCGATCAGCATGACTCTTGTTGTACCTTCTTTTGCCATTCAGGCTCCTTTGGGTGACTTGAAAGACCGATTCGGACTGAGTTCAAGCCTTGGCTTAAATGTAATTTATAAAAATAAATCGCGGTGGTTCCTGGAAGCTCAGGGCTGTTTTATTTTTGGAAGTGATGTGAAGCAACCTGGATTGTTTTCCAACCTCGTTACCAGTCAGGGTGAAATTATTGGGACCGATGGTAAATTTGCTGATGTAAGGGTATTTGAAAGAGGTTATTACCTAACGCTTGGAGGAGGCAAAATGCTTACCTCATCAAAACCGAATCCAAATTCCGGTTTTTTCATTTCAGGCGGAGTCGGTTATATCAGGCATAAAATACGTGTTGAGGATAAAGAAAAAGTAGTACCTGCCGTCCGGGAAGATTATGCCAAAGGCTATGATAGGCTAACCAGTGGTTTTTGTTTGCGTCAATCTGCAGGTTATATATATATTGGCAATCACCGATTGGTTAATTTTTACTGTGCTATTGAAGCGATGGAAGGATTTACGCAGAGCAGAAGAACAA
Source organism: Bacteroidota bacterium (assembly GCA_031418215.1). Taxonomy (GTDB): domain Bacteria; phylum Bacteroidota; class Bacteroidia; order AKYH767-A; family OLB10; genus JANOXC01. The sequence continues at coordinate 53,187 of JANOXC010000124.1, read as the reverse complement.
TCAATTTTGACGAAGAAAAAGGCGATACACAAAAACGGATTGATGTTTTAATGGGAGTTCGGATAGGGTGGATACTGCCAATATATAAAGCTGCTCCTGAAAAATATTACCTGTATTGATGGCATATATATATTGGGTCTTTGTAAAGTTTTATGGCTCAGCAATCAGAATAGCTTCCCTTTTCAACATGAAAGCTAAAGACTGGATTAAAGGACGCCGTTTTTATTTCCAGGCCTTGCGATACAGGTTAAACCCGGGAGAAAAAAGAATTTGGTTTCATTGTTCATCATTGGGGGAATTTGAACAAGGAAAACCTGTGCTTGATCAATTAAGACAGCATTATCCAAACCATAAAATTGTTCTTACATTTTTTTCACCATCAGGTTACAACCTGAAAAAAGACGACCCTTCAGCTGATTATGTCTTTTATCTTCCATTGGATGGACCCATCAACAGCAGGCGATTCATTGAACTTGTTAAACCTGTTTTTGTTATCATTGTAAAATATGAGTTCTGGCATTTTTATATTAAAGCCCTTTATGAAAGAAAAATTCCTGTATTCGTTATCTCTGCTATTTTCCGCCCATCACAAATTTATTTTAAAAAATACGGATTGTTTTTTTACAAAATAATACAACGCATCACGCATCTCTTTGTTCAGGATCAAGCTTCACTTGAACTTCTCTATAACCATTCACTTACCAATGTTACTGTTAGCGGCGACACCCGTTTTGACAGGGTAATTAAAACGCGCTCGAAAAATTCACCAATCGATGGCCTTGATCATTTTGTAAATCAAAATCAAGTACTTATTGCAGGAAGCACCTGGGCTACCGATGAGCAATTGCTGTTACAATTGATCAATTCAAGGAAGCCTGGCTGGAAATATATCATTGCACCGCATGAAATAAATAGTTATGCAATCAATAAACTGAAAAGTCAAATTGAATTGCCTGTTATTTTATATTCTGAGTTTTCTGATGTAATTGACAAGACCTTTCTTGCGGAAAAAAAAGTGTTGATTATAGACAATGTCGGGCTTCTTTCGAGGTTATATGCTTACGGTGACATTGCTTATATCGGCGGGGGATTTGGCGTTGGCATACACAACATATTGGAAGCGGCTGTATTTGGGTTACCGATTTTCTTCGGGCCTAATTATCAAAAATTCAAAGAAGCTGTTGATCTTGTAAAATTGCAAACAGCATTTTCAATTGTTGATTACGCTTCCTTCCTTGAAAATTTTGAACTCTTGACGAACAACAAAGAGAAAATTAACGATATAAGTAAAAAGAATTTGCAATATGTAGAAAGCAAAAGCGGTGCTACAGAAATAATTTCTAATTACCTCAAGATGAATTATCCGAACAAATAGTCGTTTTTTCAATCTCGTCGGTCAATCACCAAAAAAAAGAATTTATTAGGAAGATAAAAATTCGTTGATAAGTAGAAAGCAGCATCTAAATTTTTTAATATAAACTGCGTGTTCTAATGGTGTGTTTAACTTTATGAAGGGCAGAAATCACATTTGGTGAATTTTTCTTATCAATATCCAACACCACATAACCAATTTTTTCATTGGTCTTTAAATACTGACCAAGAATATTTACATTCATTTTTGAAAGTACTCCATTGATAGAAGAGAGCACACCCGGAACATTGTGATGAATATGTAAAAGTCGATGTGCATTGTGCAATACAGGTAAACCCATATCAGGAACTGTTAAAGAACCAACACTTGCGCCGGTATCAGTAAATGCAATTAATTTTTCGGCTACATCAAGTCCAATCGCTTCTTGTGCTTCCACTGTAGATCCACCAATATGCGGTGTGAGAATGACGTTTGGCAGTCCCTGCAACGGACTTGTAAATAAATCTTTATTGCTTTTTGGTTCAGCAGGAAAAACATCGACAGCCAGTCCGCCAAGTTTGCCTTCTTCCAGAGCTTTTTTCACTGCCATTACATCCATTACATCGCCACGACTTAAGTTAATGAGGATGGCACCTTGTTTCATTTTTCTTAATCGTTGGGCATTGATTAAATTTTTAGTCTCCGCTGTTCCCGGAACATGCAGCGTAATAACATCTGATCGTTTTAACAAATCGTCTAATGATTTTGCAGGGACAGCATTGCCTAAAGTTAATTTTGGAACGATATCATAAAAAACAACTTTCATTCCCAACGATTCCGCCAAAACAGAAATTTGCGACCCGATATGTCCGTAGCCAACAATGCCTAATGTTTTGCCCCTTACCTCATAACAATTTTTACTGTCCTTCAACCAAATACCATTGTGTGCCGCCGCATTTTTCTCTGCAATCCTCCGCAACAACATAATGCAATTTCCAATCACTAATTCGGCAACAGAACGGGTATTGCTGAAAGGTGAATTAAAGATGGCAACACCTTTCAATGTTGCAGCTTTAAGGTCAACATGGTTGGTGCCGATGCAAAAACACCCTGCGGCAAGCAATTTTTCTGCCTTATTAAAAACCGCTTCCGGCAACTGGGTTTTGGAACGTATGCCAAGTAAATGCACATTACGAATCTTCTCTATCAGGTCCTTTTCATTAAGGGAGCCTGATAAAGTTTCAATATTTGAAAATCCGCTATTTTTCAACAGTTTTATCGCTGAAGGATGAATGCCCTCGAGCAGTAACACCTTTATTTTTTCCTTTGGAAAGGAAGTTTTTTCAATCATGGTGCAAGATTAATTATTTTGACGCAGTTATTGGTTTGAATTTTTTGAATTGTTTTGGTTCCCTGATCGACTAATCATCCGGATTTAAACCTGTATGTGCGAGGCTCTGCCTCGTATCCTCCTATTTTCAGGCATCTTGCGTTAACAACATTTTGTTGAAGGCTGGCTGGAAGCCTGTAAATAATTCAACACGCGGCAGAGCCACGCGCTTACACATTTGGGTCGGAATAAAATTTATATTTGTAGCTATGATCAACCTTAAGCCATCGAACCGCGTTATTACCCTTGGACAGTTTATTATTGAACGGCAGGATGATTTTCCTTATGCCAAAGGTGAGTTGAGCCGTTTGTTACGCGACATCGGTATTGCTGCGAAAGTGGTGAACCGCGAAGTTAATAAAGCTGGGTTGGTCGATATTTTAGGTGATTATGGCACCATTAACATACAAGGTGAAGGACAAAAAAAACTGGATGTATTTGCCAATGAGCAATTCATTAAGGCACTCAGTTATGGCGGTGAGTGTTGCGCAGTAGCTTCAGAAGAGAATGATGAAATGGTTTTTATCGACAGCACCGTATCCAAAAATGCCAGGTATGTGGTGGCTATTGATCCTTTGGACGGATCATCTAATATAGATGTCAACGTTAGCATAGGAACCATCTTTGCCATTTATCGTCGTAAATCAATTGACGGACCGGTAAGCCCGAATGATTTTCTTCAACAAGGCACAGAACAAGTTGCAGCAGGCTACATTAATTATGGCTCCAGCACCATGTTGGTTTATACTACAGGGAAAGGGGTAAATGGATTTACACTGGATCCTTCCATTGGTGAGTTTTGTTTATCACATCCTGATATGATGATTCCGAAAAACGGAGCGATTTATAGTATCAATGAAGGAAATTATGTTCACTTTCCTGAAGGTGTGAAGAAGTATATCAAGTATTGTCAGGAAGAAGATGCCGCCACTAAAAGACCATACTCTACACGATATATAGGATCCCTCGTTTCTGATTTTCACCGCAATCTTATTAAGGGAGGAATATATATATATCCACCAACTGCAAAAAGTCCGAATGGAAAATTACGTTTGATTTACGAATGCAACCCATTGGCATTTATTGTTGAGCAGGCAGGAGGAAAAGCCAGCGATGGCATCAACCGCATTTTAGAATTACAACCAACTTCATTACATCAGCGCACCCCTGTTTTTATTGGTTCGCCGGATATGGTTACTGTTGCTGAGGAGATGGTTAAAAAGTATGGAGTTAATTTGACTTGATATCAAATAACGTTTATTAGACTTGTAATTAATTCCTGGGCTTATAAAATAATAGTTTTAACTAGGAAATCATTATTTCAACTTCACATAGCTTTGAACTACCGCATCACTTCCAAAATGTGAATAGAGAACCTGCAATGTATCTTTTGAAATTAGCTTCAAATCACAATTAAATGGCGGCCAGGCAGCAATAAAACCGTTTGAAGAAACCCTGTCAAACGAATCTTTCATGAATTCAAAAGTACCGCCACCTTTCTGCTGCAGCCAACAAATAACCCTTGAATCAACAAATTCAATTTTGTGCTTCAATGTATCAGTTGACTCCCAAAAACCTACTAAAAGTTTTACATAAATGCTTTTCACTTCAGTTTGTTGATCCAATTCATTGGAAGATGCTACTTGTGCATACACAATTTTTGAAGCAATCAGGAGTATGGGTAATAATATATGTTTTACTTTCATAATTATAATCAATAAAAGACAGGTAAATTGTTTCAACGATATCCTATATCAGAAATTCATTCCAATTCCCTCGTAAATCAATTCCCCAACTCTTTCAAAGCAATATAAGCCATCAACCCCATTCCTATTTTCAAGGCATTTTCATCTATGTCGAATGTTGGAGTATGAACAGAAGAAATAATACCACGTGCTTCATTGCGTGTTCCGAGACGGTAAAAACAGGCATCCATTTTCTGCGAGTAAAAAGCAAAGTCTTCTGCAGCCATCCATAAATCGAGGTCAACCACATTTTCCTTTCCCAAATAATCTTCTGCCGATGTGCGGGTGCGTGCAGTCAACGCTTCATTATTATATAAAGCTGGATAACCTCTTTTAATATTAAACTCACAAGAACCACCCATACTTTCCGCCAGCAGTTCTGCCATCTTTTTCATTTTGATATGTGCATCTGTCCTCCACGTTTCATCCAGTGTGCGAAAGGTTCCTTCAATTTTTACTTCATTGGGAATTACATTTGTAGCACCATTGGCTATCACTTTTCCAAAAGATAATACGGAAGGCATTGTAGGGTTTGCATTTCGGCTGACGATTTGCTGCAATGCAACGATCATGTGTGCTGTGATAAGCACCGGATCAATATTTAAATACGGCATGGCACCGTGTCCGCCCTTTCCTTTTACGGTGATATATAATTCATCGGTGCTGGCCATATATATACCGCTTCGGAATCCCACCTTTCCTGTTTCAATCAATGGCATTACGTGTTGCCCAATGATTGATTTAGGCTGAGGATTTTTTAATACGCCTTGTTCAATCATTAAACTTGCACCTCCCGGTAATTTTTCCTCTGCGGGCTGAAATATTAATTTAACAGTTCCTTCAAACTGGTCACGCATGCTATTTAAAATAGTGGCAACTCCTAATAAAGAGGATGTGTGGACATCATGTCCACAAGCATGCATCACTCCGGCATTTTGTGATTTATAGGGAACATCATTCTGTTCTTGAATAGGCAATGCATCCATATCGGCGCGTAAAGCAACAACAGCACTGCCGGGGTTTTTACCTTCTATTTTTGCAACAAGTCCGGTAACGGCCACCTTGTCTTTAAATGGAATACCTATTGCTCTTAGTTTACCGGCAACAAATGCAGCAGTCTGATGTTCATTGAATGAAAGTTCAGGATGCATGTGAAGATGGCGCCTGAGTTCTACAACTTCCTTATAATACGCTTCTGCTTTTTGTTGTATCGTGTCTTTAATATTCATATGCTGTTTGCAGGGTATGGGGTATATAGTATTGGGTATTGGATATTACTTGTTTAATAAATATTAATTCCTTTTACATTTCGAATTTGAAATTTTACATTTTAAATTCCTTTTGCAAATTCTGCATTCTGACTTTAAAAATCCAATCCCAAAGAAAAATAAAATATCCTTGGTTGCACAACACCATCATCCACACCCCAAGCCCAATCGCCACGAAGGAAGTATCCCAGAATACGACTTCTTAACCCAAAACCATATCCCATAACAAAAGGTTCAATATCTCTTTTCACAGTGATGGTTACAGGCGGCCTGTCAACTATGTTGGTAAACAAGGAATTTCCTCTTCCATAAGGCGATGATCCTGTCCAGGCAGTACCAACATCAGTGAATCCAATTATTTGAAAATTACGAATGAAGTCGGAACGAATGGGCTTATTTGATATATATTGAAAGAAGGGAATACGCAATTCACTATTGATTAATGCAAAACTATTTCCATTCCGTATGTTCTGTTGAAAGCCACGTAAATTTGTTGCCAGCGCTTGAAAAACATAATTCTGAGAATAATCAACACGAATATTGTAATTAAAATTGTCGGATGGTGCAATGGCATTATCAGTAGAGCCGAGATAATATATTAATTTATTATCGCCGAAGGAAGTGCTTGCTGCAAAACGATTGGCCCATATTATCTGGCGATGCACCTTCAGGTAATAACGAAAATCGGCGCCTATAACTCCTAAGTATGACTTCTGCGTTTCCAACTCTTTGAATAATTCACCAAATATTTTATAACGCAGCCCATTATATAAATTGAGTCCTTTACTAATCGTATTATCATAAACATACTCAACATGTGTACTTCCCCAATGTTGGTATAGGTTGGGGCGTTCAAGATTAAAACGATCTGTTGATAATGCTACTTCTCTGTCGTTTCTATAAGCTAGAGATCCCCTGATACTTGACAGATCACTAAACGGCCAGCGAACGGAATATTTTAATTCATGCGTATGTACTTTATAATAGGTAAAGATTGATTGTTCTTCACGTGATTGGCGGTAAAAAGAGAACTGCTGATCAAGACGATGTTTTAAGTTTTCAAAACTAAAAAAATACTCGTTGCTGGTTAGGTTACCGGAAATGCGAAAACCTCCTGTAAAACGATAATCTTCCATCAAATCATTAAGGCCGATCTTAAACAATCCATTTAATCCGGGATCAAAATAAACAGCTCCTCCAGTAAAGGACTGATATGTTTCATTCAATAAAGTATTATCTAATTGTGTTAATACAAAATTTGTTGAAAATGCAATATCATAATTTCGCTGCTTGGGCATTAAATAAGCCACAGAGTCTGGAGTTACAGGTGCTATGTTGACTTCTTTATCATCAGCAACAAATTTTAATGTGTCAATTATTGCAGATACATTTTTTTTCAATTCAATCGCCTTCTCCTTTTTCTTTTTAGGGAATTCTGTTTGAAAAACATAATTATTAATGTCAATTTTACCAACTGCAGATTTCACTGAATCACGTAATTCTTTATCTCCATCCAGGTCAATGATGTTTACTGGCGGGGCAGTAATCCTGATAAAGGGTGATGCCGCCTGCGACAAAGGATTCTTTTTCCTCAATGGTGTGTTTTTCAATTGCAATGCACCGGAGCGACTGATTTCAGGAATAGGGGAACTATATATATAATATGCGTTGTTGTTGCGGAACAACTCCGAAATCCTTGTTTGTCTGGCATTAATGTCGTGCACAAGAATATTTCTTGTGTAATCAGTGATAGGAAATGCCTCAATGTTATAACGGTAATGAATTGTTGTATCAATAAAACTAATGGAACTGTCAAGTGTTGCAGCGTATCGGTTTATCATGCCGTTTTCATCACTTAAAAAAGTAAAGTGAGAAGAGTCAAGCATCATTGGTTGTGTTTCATTAATGCCCTTTGTATTTGTGAGCCGCGTCAATATGCCTGAACCAGCAGCAGGATTGTATAAAAATATATCATTGGGCTGATGAACAGGGTGATTACGGTTCTCTTTAAAAGATGTTGTTCGCAAAGTATCGTCTTCTCGGTTGCTGCCAAAAACTACAAAATCATCACCAAACACAAAATGCGGATCATTATCTTCCCAATAATCATTGGTAACCTGTTGATACGTTTTGGTACGCGTATTAAACTTAAAAATATCTGATTGTCCCTTTAATACCGCTGACATCACCATATCCTGGCCATTAGCTGCATAATTAATTGATGATACTTTTTCAAAATAAAAGAACTTCATTTTTTCATAATGCGGTCTTTTATCTAAATGGAAATACTCCATCCACAATTTACCTTTACGTTCACGAATGGTAGTTATAAACCGTCCGGTAGGATGCCATGCAATTACAGGAAAACTAATGTCAGTTGCCTGCGAAATAGTTTTATATCCGCCTTTGCCCAATCGTTTCCTTTTATCTTTTTTGATATCATACATCCAGATTTTATACTTCCCTATTTCATTGGTAACGTATGCAATTTTAGATCCATCGGGACTGACTTTTAATTGAGTGATTTGCCTAGGTATTTTTTTATCCCTGATTAAAGGTTTGTTTCCAAGTTGTGTTCGTTCTTTATCATCATTAACATATAATTTTTGATAATAGTCGTACCAGTTTATCGTTAATTGTTTTAAAGGCACTCCTAAAACATATATAAACCCACTTTCTATGTTGCGGTTTATCCTCGTCATATATAATAAATTGGAAATGGCTGACTGACCATATACCTCGACAATATAATTCCACAATGAATGTCCGGCAAATATGGCTTCCTCACCGGAAAGCCTGTTAAACTTCCTGTACCTTCCTGAAATTATACCATCCCTTAACCGATCGTCATCCTCCACTGACCATCCTTTTGAAATATAAGAAGCAAGACCATTGGTATACCATTCGGGCAAATTCAGCAATACTGCATTTTGAAGACGATCCTTAAGATTTCCACCATACATCAGCTGGGTTAACATCACTTGTGCAACTCCTGCTCTTACCTGCTGGCGCATGTGGCGATAATCACCATCAAAATAAAGCAACACCTTATTCCCAATCATCTTTGTTAACCCTCCGGTATTGGTTAACACTTCTTCCTCATCCAAGCCAATATTGGTTTGCTTTAGGTCTGACAGTTTATTATACACTACAAACTGGAAACGGCCTGAAATTTTATAATCAAATATTTTTTCAATTTCTTCTATCTCACGATCAGCTGTTCGGCCTGTATAGATGGCCATTTCTTGGCCGCCAACATAAGAATAAACATCAAAATTTCTGAAGCGATAAAACGTCCAGTAAAAATCATTGTACTGAACCCTGCTTTTTCCAAATGTCATTTGCGTGCCACGACTGAACTGTGCATTGCTATTAAAAGTTGTCATAAAAAACAACAGCAAGCTCATCCAACGGATAGCCTTATTACTGAGTATATTTTTAAATAAAATAATGAATAGCATCATCAGGATAAAAAGGCTGCCATTTTAAATTTTAATTGACCTTACGAAATTAACGAAAAATACGGGCTATAGTTGTAAAAACTGTCAAATTTCATCAGTGTTCTTCGCCTCGTTCTATGCCCAGCCGCTGTTTTCTTCGCACACCATAGGCAATAGCTGAAATAAGCGTAACAAAATAAAACCAGATCGCACATGAAAAACCTTCCGTAATCCAGCGCCAGGTGCCAAAAGAAATACTGATGACTAAAATAATTAGCCATGAGATTTCGAGCATGCGTAACATTCGGTTCATTCCTTAACAGTGATATTTCCGGTTACTTTAAATATTTTATATTTACTAAAATCCTGATTGGCTTCAAATCCTTTTCCCATTATTATTTCATCAGGCGTGGTAATTTTAACAAATTCATCGGAATATATTTTACCGGTGTTTTCATCCCATAACAGCTTTTCAGTGTTTAATTGTTCACCCTTTTGATTGACCACGACAACATCATTTTTAGCCATCCATCGATGTTCCTGCTCATAATGAATAGCATACTTTGCATTCAGGTTAGAGATGACATGAAGATCATTATCATAAAAACTAATATTTAATCCTTTTGGCATCTCAGTTAGCAACTTAGGACAAGTATATTTATTGAGCACTGGAGCAATAACCTTCACCTTAATTATTGCTGAATCACTATATATTGTTTCAAGACCTGATATGCTTTCCAAAGGTGAATGATCAGGTTTTGTAATTTGTTCGATTTTTCCCTGGTCATTTTCGCATGCCTGAAAGATCAGCCCTAAAGCTATGACAAAAAAGAGCTTCCTGTAATTGGTGTTGAAAAAAATATCCTTAGTTTTCAAATGCCGGTGGATAAAATGAGATCAATAATTAAGATCCTAACATTGTGAAATATGAACTAGTCTTTTTTTAGCCTAACCCTTCGGCCGCAGTAAGCTTGCTGAAGGCGAGGCCCCACCCTTATTACAGAGGAGAGGGGGAAATAATGGTCTAATTCATTATTAATAATGGTACTGTTGTCAAAGTTAATGCAGAATACCTGAATTTGTGGAAACTTTTAAGCGAAATACAATCCCCGACCTGTAATGATATTAATCAAATTTCGTCTTATGAAACCAGTCCTCCCTGAGCGTAAGGCCAATAACAACACGACCATACCGCTCCCTGATGAGGTTGTTATTTGTGGTGCCTTCTCTTCCAAATTCAAAAGCCAAATCAAGATGAGAAAAATAAGGCTTCCCTCGCAATGGAATACCAAAACCAAAAGAAACACCAATATCATTGATAGCTTCATTTTCCAATTCCAGGTATCCGCTGTTATAATGAGCGCCAACTCGATAAATTATTTTATTATAATATCGTATTGACATATCATCGGGTACCCATTGACCACCAACGCTGATTTTATAACTGTTCTTGAGCGAATCATTAATTCCATAAGATGTGTAATCTTCCCATTTCTGCATTTTAACATCTGCCCCAAATAACCATTGATTCTTTTTTGAAATTGTAAAGCCAAATCCGGCATCCAGTGGCAGCTCTATATTTCCTTTTTCCCCTTTTGCAGAATACACTGTATCCTTTGCTGAAATAAAGTTACCCTTGTTGAGGTAATTGAACCAAACCAAATCTCTTTTTGCATTGATTTTCTGTGAAGGGCCGCCTGCAATACCAACTGTTAAAAGCAACCCTTTCTTCATTGTGGTTGTGTATTGCAATCCGCCACTCATTAAAATATCATTGAGAGTTGTTGTGTTTTGTATTTGCGTATTATAATAACCGGATTCGAGAAACTCTGCTTTACTAGTGCGTGTTGAAGTACCGTATAAATAACAGAAATTAAAGCCGGCAGTAATTTTTTTAGATATCCGAAAACCGGTACCTGCATAATATCGATTATAACCACCTGTTCCTTCATATAGAAACTTTGCATTGCCAGGATAAGTCACCTTGTTTATCTGTAAATTTTTATATCCCTGAGCACTCAATGGTATCATTCCAACATTAAGGTACCAATGGTTTTTAATCAGTGGAAAACCCATGCTGATGTATGAAAAATATCCATTTGTTTTATTCACGGATGTAGCAGCATTGGAAAATGTCATGAGCTCACCCGTTACGCCTAATTCAAATATTACTATTGAGTCAATAGCATAACTGGCAGGATTACCATAATTAAGGTGAGAAGACTGTTGCAGACCAATTGATATTCCACCCATAGCTTGTTGATGTGAATAACCATTGTACAAAAGGTCGCCAATGCCATATCTGGAATAAGGAGATAAAGTTGCTGTTTGTGAATAGGCTGTTGTTGAAAAAACTAACAGCAAGGCAAAAAGGATACTTATATATATTCTGAAAGGCTTATTGATCATTGGGATAATTAAACTGTAAAATACTTTGCAACCCCTTCAGCGTCAATTCGGGGGAGGCAAAGATGGACTTTTTAAGGTGATTTAAAAAGAAACGTACATCTCCACCGGTTAGTATTAACTGAACATTGACAAAAGCTTTTTCATACTGGCTGCTGAACCCTTCAATTTCAGCTATCACTCCATTTAGCACACCTGAATGGATGGAAGATTCGGTGGAGTTGCCAGTTAATTGTGCCGACTCAACCGGTTCCAAAAGTGGGAGCCGATCAGTAAAATGTTGTAATGACTGATATCGCATTGATAAGCCGGGAGATATTGCCCCACCCAGATAAGCCCCTTTCTCAGTAATAAAATCAAACTTCAGACAAGTACCGGCATCAATGATCAAAGCATTTTTATTGGGGAAGATGCAAAAAGCACCAGCGGCATTTGCCAGTCTGTCGTGGCCTAACGTTTCCGGCGTGGTATATTCGTTTTTAAAAGGTAAGGGAGTTAGTTCATTTAGAACAATGCTCTTCTGCAAGGTTTTAATGGTCGCCACCACAACATCATCCATGTTCACAACACTTGACAATATGGTTGCAACTGGCTTAAAGTCATGTATTAAGGACTTTAAAATAGGCAATGAAAGTTTATCGTGTGCAACCTGATGCATAATTTCACCTGAACTAAAAACAGCCACCTTGACCCGTGAGTTGCCCGCATCTATTACCAACTGGTTCATTTTACAAAGATGTGTTTTTTACCGAAGAAAGTCCTGTATAAGGAACTCCTTTTTCGTTGAAAACGAGGCGGGTAGCTATTGATTGTAAATAATGTTGCCGGTTTTTCTCTTTGTCAAATCAATTTCTTGCAATTGTGTTCGGCTTACCTAGTCGTTTGTTTCAAAAAAACTTTACTTTTGCCGCCTTGCTTAGGTGATGTAGCTCAGTTGGTAGAGCAAAGGACTGAAAATCCTTGTGTCACTGGTTCGATTCCAGTCATCACCACAAAAAAATACCGCTTCTAATGTCTAATGACGATTCACGCTACCAAAGCGTCCTTTTAATTGACGATAATGAAATTGATAACTTCATTAATGAGCGAATGATCTCTACGAGTGGTTTTTCAAAAAATGTTGTTGTTAAAAATTCCAGCGACGAGGCTATTGCTTTTTTGAAGCAACATGAAGATGACCTGGCGGCATTACCTGAAATTATTTTCCTTGATCTGAATATGCCGGGCAAAGATGGTTTTGCTTTTTTAGCTGACTTTGAAAGTCTATCTGCTACTGTTAAAGGTAAGTGCAAAATTGTAGTTCTTTCCAGTAGCATTAGTCCTGATGATATCAACAAGGCAAGTACCAATCCTTATGTTTTTAAGTATGTCAACAAGCCATTGAGTGAAAAATATCTTGGCGCTATTGTGATTTAATTTTTTTCGACCTGTATTTTATCTTGTTCATCATAAGTCTTTCTAAACTGGTTATTTTCAATCAATAGACAGAAGTAAACCCACACTTTTTTTCAGAAATGTGCGAATTTTGAAACTTTTTTCAAAAACTATATAAGTATTCCCTTTCCCTGGTCTTTACTTTTACAAAATGAAAAGTTCAAATTATTGAATAGTATTCTATTTATCATAAAAAAAAGAAAGAACATGAAAACCAAAATAGTAGTATTCTGCATGGTAGTATTTATTGCATCCTGCAAAACATTTAGCAATACAGAAAAAGGAACTGCAATTGGAGTAGGAGCCGGTGCTGCAGGAGGCGCCGTTATAGGCAACCAGATGGGTAATACGGCAGCAGGTGCCATCATCGGTGCTGTTGTTGGCGGTGTTGCAGGTGGATTGATTGGAAATTATATGGATAAACAAGCCGAAGAAATTAAACACGATATCGAAGGTGCAAGAATTGAACGTATTGGAGAAGGTATAAAAATTACATTCGACTCCGGATTACTATTTAAAGTAAATTCATTTGCATTGTCAGAGGAATCAAAAACAAATCTCGAAAAATTATCTACCATATTGAATAAGTACGATGATACAAACATTCTGATTGAAGGGCATACAGATAATACAGGAAGTGCTAAACACAATAAAGCACTTTCTGATGACAGGGCTACATCGGTTGCCTCACAATTAAAAGCGGATAACGTAAATGGCGGTCGCTTAACAAACGTAGGTTATGGCGAAGATCAGGCCGTAGGTGATAATAATACTGAAATAGGACGTTCTGAAAACAGACGCGTTGAAGTAGCCATCTATGCCAATAAAAAATTGAAAAAAGCTGCAGGAGATGGATTAGTTGCTGTACCAAATTAGTTTTCACCATACAGTCAACTACTATCCATCATATACTCACAAAAAAAAATCCGGACTATGATGCCCGGATTTACAATCCATTTCACGGAGGAGTATTTACTATTTTATTGGATTACACAATCTGCGTAACAGCGTTTCATCCATTTTCAGATAATTCAATACAGGATTACTGCATTTGGAGTTGACTTCATTAAATTCCGCCCACAACTCACTCATCTTTTTCACTTTTTTACGAAGGTCTGCCGGCTTCAATGCTGTCTTAAGTATTTTCACAAAAACCTTTGTTGATTCAAATGATGCTTCATGATCTGCTAATTGACGTTTTAGACTATTGATGATCTGGAAGCTTAATCCATCATCACCAAGCATACAATAATTCAATGCCTGGAATAATTTATTATCTACATCGCAATATAAAAACTGTTTCATCGACAAATCGTTTCTCAGTTCATTAATCTTTCGTGCGGAAGCATGAAAATCTTTTTCATAAAACTTTACAATGGCTTCATATTTATGCTTCCATATATAATGATAGAGTTCGGCACTTTCAATATCCATTCCTTTCTCATAACGCTCATGATAAAGGGTTAGATGGTCAAGGTTATCATCATGTCGGTATTTTTCAATGCGTGATCGGAGAAATTGAATGACGAAGAAATTCATCATGTGTTTTTCCATCATTTCAGGCATTTGCTTGTGGATGCGTTGTAAATAAAATTCAGCCCTAACCTGATTATTGGTGCGCTGGTAATATTCAAAATACAATAAATCAGTGATTCCTTTTACGTTTTGGTAAAAAGTATCCAGGGGGTATTTCTCAAACAACTGCGCCATCTTCTGCAAAGTAGCATCAATCTCCAACTCACGTGATTTTAATCCATCAGATTTATGTGGCACATTACACAAATAATATATGTATACTATATTATAAATAACGAATAGCCGGTGTGAATCATATAATTCACAAATATTCGATAATTCACGTTTTAACATTACAACTTCCTCAAGATCGCTTTCCTTCAGACTTAATTGATACTCTCCAAGTTTCTTTACAAAACGAAAGAAGATTCCTTCGGCTTTATTGACCGACAGAGAAAATGCTACATGACGATTATATTTGTTTTCATAAAAGGCATAATCTTCTGTGAAAAGATGCAACTCAGCGAGTGCTTTATAAACAGTAATTAATTCGGTACTCATATCATACTCCAACAATTGTTTTTCCAACTCTGTTAAAGCGCGAATAGAAAACTCACGATTATTACCAAACAAATGTGCAGGCACACGCGACACCATATCCATAATTTCTTGGATTGGATTTTCAACCTTTTTTGATAAGATAGCAGCAATCCTTGAATTGAGCCTGGACTTTAAAGTATAATAAGCGCTTGGGTTGACCTGCAGCATGGCCATCATCTCACTATCTTCCACGTCACGCGATCGGGCCGTTTCAAGCACAACAAACGGTTTATTTTTCTTATTGCCCGACACTTCAGCAATGAGCTGACGATACTCTTCGTCGCTTAACTTTTTAATTGTCTTGTTTAATATATCCATAGCGATTGACTAATTGCAGTTAATTTTCTGTGATTTCTTCTATTAATACGCCTTTTCGATTAAAAGGTTCGGATCCCCTGATTTTTTTGTTTTTAGCTGCTTGATCCAAACAGATTTTACAGACTGGTGAGCGCATTTCTTTGATTTTATTAAAAAAAAGATCGTTTTCTGTGAAACTTTCAAAAGTCCTTACACGTAAAAATTATCCGCTAACAACTAAATTGAATTCACTCACCACACTTTATTACACAGAAAGCCAAAAAATGGTTACCTCAAAATCGGGTCATTTTCACAAAAACCTTACATCTGAAAATATTGTAACCTTTTATACAGCATCTCACGTATATAATGCATGATATTATCCTTATATAAATTCAAGGAGGAAAAAACTATGAAAACGACAATGGAATCAATGGAAAATTATGACATGATTAAAGAAAACAGAATGTTAATGTATGCCAATCCAAAGCGCTATTACAATCGCGATGGTCAAGATGGATCCGCATTTCGCTTTCTTTTCCTGGTAGAGATTATTGCATTTCTAATTTTGGTGGCAGCCACCGGAAGTGCAATGGCGCAATCACAGGAAAAAAACCCGATGGTTTCTGCAGCGATAGAACAACAGGAATTAAATATTCATAACTACCAGGCGATCTATAATTCAGGCAAGGTATTCTTAAGCTGGACCTCTAAAAATGAACCTGAAGATTGTATATATATTGTAGAACGCTCCGGAGATGGCGCAAGCTTTGAATCGGTTGGTGTTAAAGAAGGAGTTGGTGCCGACATTGAATTGTACTATAGTTGGATTGATTCTAAACCTCCGGCAGGTTTTGGATACTACCGCATTAAGAAAATCACCAAGGAAGGACAACAATTATTCAGTTCAATAAATACCATCATTAATCAAACGACAAACTTTAATAATTACGCCCAAGGAGAAGAAGAGGATAAGAAATAATTATCCAATATTTTTTTTAGTCAGCCCAAAACTAAAATCCACAGGATGACAACCTATGAATGAGAGAAGTAGTGAAAATAGAAATAGCGTTGTATGGCCCTGCTTATTGTTGCTGTTTTTTTTATGCTCAGTAACAGTAAAAGCACAAACTCCTATTGCATCATTTACTGCAGATGTACAAATAGGATGTGCACCACTATTTGTTAATTTCACCAATACTTCAACAGGTGCCAATAGTTACAACTGGAACCTTGGGAATGGTAGCAACGCATCCACCGCAAATCCTTCTGCTATTTACCTTAATCCCGGCAGTTATACTGTTACCTTGATTGCAACCAATACCAGTAATGGGCAACAATCCACCACAACAAAAACCATTACAGTAGTTAATAATCCAATTGCTGATTTTACTATATCTACAGTATCAGGCTGTGAAGATGCAAATAGCATTTGCTTTACCAATACCTCACAATTTTCCGCATCTTATACCTGGGATTTCGGAGATGGCAATACCTCCACAAGCGCAAATCCCTGTCATACTTATGCAAATGCAGGCATCTATACTGTTAAATTAGTAGCCGTAAGTACTTATGGCTGCTCCGATCTGGAAATAAAAACAAACATTATAACTATCAATCCAAAACCCAATGTTAATTTTACAAGTAACATTCAATCTACATGTAATGTAACCGATGTCTTTAATTTTACCGCTTCCGCTCCGGGGGCCCTAACATGGAGTTGGAATTTTGGTGACTTTAGCACTTCGAATCAACAAAATCCTTCACATACTTATGCTGCATCAGGAACGTATTCTGTGTCCCTGATTTGCACAAATACATTTGGATGCATTGATACGAATACAAAAACTAATTATGTAAATATCGGAGCATCTTTGGTTCCATCATTTACAATGAGTGACACTGGAGGGTGTGCACCATTCAACATCAGCTTCAATTGTACCGTTGCGAATGCTTTGAGTTGGAACTGGAATTTAGGCAATGGCAGTACCTCAACTTTACAAAGCCCTTCAACAACTTATGCAACATCAGGAAACTATACCATAACTTTATCAGTTACCACACAAAGTGGATGCAATGGATCGGTTACTATTCCAGGTTTAGTTGTGGTTGACCCTTTGCCAACACCATCTTTTACTGTTACACAGGACACCGGCTGCTCGCCATTTACTCCACAATTCAATAATACTTCCACCTGGTCTTCTAGTTATTTGTGGTCGACCAGTCCGTTGCCACAGCAATCTTCCAATACAACGCCTACTTTCACTTATGTAAATGCAGGCCCTTATAATGTTACATTAACGGCTTACTCTCCGAATGGATGCTCGAGTAGCACTACAGTCAATAATGTAATTCGTGTCCTCGATCCTACAGCCTTATTTACAGGCGCACCTATTACGGGTTGCCCTGGCATGACAACAAATTTTACATTTGGTGGTACAACAGGTAATGCCTCCTATCAATGGAATTTTGGTGATGGAACATTTTCTGCATTACAAAATCCATCGCATACCTATTCCGCTGTTGGAAATTACAATGTTTATTTAATTGTTACCAATACTTTCGGTTGCAAAGACACTGTATACAAGCCAAATTATGTTAAAATTTATCCTGCCAGTATTCCTTACACAACTGACACAATGAAAGTTTGCCAGGGTGTTGCGCAGGTATTTAATGATCCCACACAAGGAAGCAATTCCTGGAATTGGAATTTTGGGGACGGGACTGGAAGTACAACACGTAATCCATCGCATATATATGCTGTTCCGGGTACTTATACTGTTACACTGAGCACCACTATGTCGGGAGGATGTTCACAGAACTTCAGCCCGTTTCATATTGTACAAGTGATCCCATACATTGCAAAACCTGTTGTTGTTAATTACATTTCACGCTGCAAACCCTATTCCATTAGTTTCAGCAATTCCGCTATTACTGTAACGGCTTATTTGTGGGATTTTGGTGATGGTACTACTTCTACACTTGCAGCACCTCTTCATAATTATTTGGTTGCGGGATCTTATATTGTTAAGTTGTATTTAACTATTGGTTCCGGTTGCCAGGATATCATCACCAACACTGTTATTGTTGGCAACGTTAATCCAATGAAGGTAGATACAATGTCAGTTTGCATTGGAACACAAAATCAATTTACATTATTAAACCCAACTGCATTCACTTCACAAAAATGGGATTTTGGAGATTTTACCTCTTCGACAGTTAAAAATCCTTCGCATCTATACGCGACTGGTGGAAGCTTTAGTGTTAAATTAATGACGACGGATACTTCAGGATGTAAGGATACATTTCTACTAAGTCCAATTATTGTTAATAATCCGCAAGCGAATTTTTCAGTTGTTGGCCCAACATTAGGTTGTACATCATTATTCACCCAGTTTCAAAACAACTCTACAGGAGCAACCTCCTATTTTTGGGACTTTGGAGATGGAAAAACATCAACATTTGTTAATCCACCACATACTTATTATGCTTACAGTCCTAATTACACTGTAACACTAACAGCCACAATTAACGGTTGCTCTAACACCAACACCCAAACTAACCTGATTACGATAATTGTGCCTCAATGTAATTTCAGTTCAACAACGAACGACTTGTGTTTGCCAATATCTGTTACTTATACCGATTTAAGTCCCGGTGCTGTTTCATGGTTATGGGATTTTGGAGATGGGGATACATCAACGCTTAAAAATTCGATTCATAATTTCATTAACTCACCGTCAGGGCCTGTTTCACTCACCATTACCGATCAGTATGGATGTACTGCTACATTGACAAAACCGAATATCACCTATTATGCAGCAAGTGCAATAGTTAATGCAGCAACAGGTTGCACACCCTTAACAGCAACATTTACCAATCAGTCAGTTGGTGCAACTGCATGGAGTTGGCAATTTGGTGATGGCGGAACATCTTTGGCAGCTAACCCTACTCATATATATAATAGCGATGGCATTTACGATGTCTTGCTAATTGCCACTTTTCCCGGAGGTTGCATAGACTCTGTATTATATCCTGCCGCCATAACAGCGAGTACTCCAATAGCAGATTTCTTTGCCCCTGCGGCGTCAGGTTGTTCACCCGTAAATATCAGTTTCTCCAACCTAAGTACAGATGCAGTAAGTTTTATTTGGGATTTTGGAGACGGAACCACTTCCACCAATATTAATCCGACGCATATATATAATATTCCGGGGTACTATGATGTAACGCTAATAGCTACAAGCGGAATGGGTTGCAATGATACTACGAAAAAAATAGCCTACATTGCAGTCCCTGGTGTTTACTCATCGTTCTCCATTTCTTCTGCTGTAGGTTGCGATACATTACCGGCTTTTTTCCAAGACTCCTCTATAAACGCCATTACCTGGTCCTGGAATTTTGGTGATGGATTTACTTCTTCAATTCCAAACCCTACACACACTTATTCTGACACTGGAAGTTATGTTGTTACGCTAATCACACATGATACACTGGGATGCACTTCCATTTATACATATCCGATTCCAATACAGATTTATCTAAGTCCGACAGCACAAGCTACTACCACAGATACTGCCGGATGTAACAACTATTTTGTTTCATTTACCAATCAATCATCCGGTGCTAATAGTTACCTATGGGATTTTGGTAATGGGGTAACTTCTGCTGCCACTAATCCAACCTATACATATTCACAGGCAGGGAATTATCAGCCTACTTTAATTGCCATCACTACGGCAGGATGTAGAGATACATTCCTTTTGCCTAAAATAGATGTAAAACAAACCCCTATTGCGCAGTTTATTACTTCCAGCGACACAGCATGCGAACCTGCCTCTATAGCATTCATCAACCAATCGTCTGCCCTTTCCACACCATCATATAGCTGGGATTTTGGAAATAGTCAGAATAGCACCGCGCAAAATCCTTCATCTAATTACATTGCCAATAATTACACGATAAGTTTGATCGTTAGCAATTCCAATGGATGCGCAGATACCATAAATCATCCAATTGTAATAAATCCAACGCCAATTGCAATTGCAAGCACCATTGATGTGGAAGGCTGTCAACCTTATAATGTAATGTTCAGCAACAGCACCACTGGAGCTATACAATATTCCTGGTTATTTGAAACGGGTTCAACAAGCAATGTAACTGCTCCCGGTCATATATATAATTTACCAGGCACGTATTATCCCGTATTAGTTGCCTCCAACAATTTTGGTTGCGCTGATACATTTACGTTTAGCTCACCCATCACAGTTCATGCAGTGCCTATTCCTTCCTTTACACCATCAGCGGTTGTGGTTTGTAATCCTGACTCTATAACTTTTATCAATAATTCAACTAACCTTGAAAACCCGGTTTACAACTGGGATTATGGTAACGGTATATCCGGCAATAGTATTCCCGGTGGAATAATGTATACGGATTCCGGCACTTTTAATGTCACTTTAACCGTAGTAAATACATTCGGATGCAAGGATTCGGTTTCTAATATAATAACGGTAAATCCATCCCCTATTGCATCAGCTTCAACCAACGATACCATTGGCTGTTCTCCGCTCTTAGTTTCCTTCATCAACAACAGTCAGTTTGCAAATTCATACACTTGGGATTTTGGTGATGCAACTTCCTCAAATTTATTTCAACCTTCTCACACCTATTTAATTGGAGGCAGTTATCAACCCTTGTTGATTGCAACCAATACCTATGGTTGCATCGATACATTACTCATACAAAGTGTAATTAACGTAAAACAATCACCAACGGCTTCATTTTCTTCGAGTGATACCGCTACTTGCTTCGGAACACCAATAACCTTTTCAGATAATTCTTCCAATCTTTTAACTCCAACTTATCTTTGGAATTTTACTTTTACAAATTCCATAGCTAATAACCCCGTTATTATATATCCCGGACCTGGATTTTACGACGTCATACTATTGGTTACCAACAATAATGGCTGCGCTGATTCCCTTAATCTGCCGGCATTTATAGAAATCTACGATACACTTCCTCCAACTGCTAGCACATTATTGTCGGTAAGTGTTGTAAATGATACAGACGTTGATGTTTTATGGGAAAACAATACAGCAACTGATCTTGGAGCATATATAGTTTATAGATACGATCCATTGACGGCATTGTATACCATTGTTTACACTGACAATAATCCAAAATCATTTGCAGTTGCTGCTACCAGCGTATACCATGATTCGGGTTTGGACACAAGAAATAACACTTATACTTATAAAATTGTGACGGCAGACCGTTGCGGTTACGTATTGCCTATCGCTAGTTCACCATCTCATACCTCGATAAATGTGACAGCATTACAATCCGGTTATAATATTAATGTTAGTTGGACGCCTTACATAGGTTGTAGTATAAGCAGTTATGATATCACGCGCACAGAAGTTGCCAATGGCTCTACCCAAATTGTAGCCAATGTTCCTTCAGCTACTTTAAATTATCTCGATACTACATTAAACTGCCCTTATGATTACGCTTACCGTATTACAGCCAATGATCTTTGTGGCAATTCCTATACTTCACTGAGTGACACCTCTGTTGCTGCTCCGCAAAATATATTGGACGGTCAACACGTTGATGTTGTGCGGTCTTCAGTAATCAACAATTTACAAATATTAACCGAGTGGCTTCCTCCTGTATTATTACCCAACCGTGTGCAGAATTATCAGGTATGGCGATCGCTCGATAACATCACTTTTACTCCACTATCAATATTACCTCCAGCTGCCACAAGTTACATGGATAATAATGTAAAGATTGATGACCGGAATTATTACTACAAAATCGTTGTCATTAATGACTGCAACTTAGCCGGACCAGTAGGAACCGAAGGTTCATCAATATTGTTACAAGGCGAATGGAGGAACTATAAGACAAAGCTTTATTGGACTAAATATGATTTTTGGAACAACGGAGTTGATCATTACAACATCCAAAAATTAAATGACTTTGGTGTTTGGGAAGATTACTGGGAGGTTGATGGTAATACTACAGAAACGGAATTAAACGAGTAGTTTTATTGATTCCTATACCGGCTTCCATTCAAAGAATTGGCTTTCATTTTTTATTGTATTTTTGTTAAAAGGATAATCATTTCCTTTTCTCATTGATACCTATGAAGCGTCCCTTAATTTTATTTTATATCTTGGTTTTATATGTATTACTCCAATTCAGCTGGTGGGCATATCTATTAATTGAATTGAATGATGATGTTTACCAAAATAAAATTGAACTGCTTGAAAACAAGCATCACGATGCTATTATTTTGGAGAAAGAAAACGCCCATCTTGAAAAAGACCTTCACAAAAGCCGGCAAATGGTTTTAGGGGAAGGAACTGTTTTCCTGATTTTACTTTTAATAGGAATATATATTACCAAACATGCTTTCAAAAGGGAAGAAGAACTAAACAGGCAACAGCGAAATTTCCTCCTTTCCATTACCCATGAATTCAAATCACCACTGGCTGCTGTCAAGCTTAACCTGCAAACCATTCAAAAACGTCAGTTGGAGCATAATCAGCAAGAAGACATTCTGAGAAAAGCGATCATGGAGACAGAAAGAATTGAGACGCTTGTAGAAAAATCACTGATGGCAACAAGCTTTGAAGACAAAAATTACGAACAAGAGAATGAACTACTCAATCTTTCAGATCTTGTACATCGTGTGGTGAGTGATCATGTTGACAGGCGAGATCCTAAACATAACATCATACATCACATCGCTCCTTCTATTTATTTGAAAGGCGACCCCATTGCATTTGCTTCACTTATTGTTAATCTTATTGAAAACGCAGAAAAATACTCTCCAAATGGTAGTGTGATAGAAATCAGACTAACACGCAGTAATCAGGATGCTTTGTTAACTGTGAGTGATCAGGGGATTGGAATAATGAAAAATGAAAGATCTAAAATTTTTGAAAAGTTTTATCGCATTGGCAATGAAGACACACGTAAGACAAAGGGAACAGGACTGGGCTTATATATTGTAAAACATGTAGTAGACCTTCACAAAGGAAAAATCACTATCAAAAGTAATGTACCTAATGGTTCTGTATTTGAGATGCATTTTCCAATGGCAAATACTTGAAATTCAATTATCCAAAAAACTTTTTCTGAAAGTATTAATTTAATTCATCAATAAAAAAATCATAATGGCTGATAAATTAAAAATACGCTGCTGGAATATTAATGGGATACGTGCTTCATGGAAAAAAGGATTACCTGAATGGTTTGATAAAGAAAATCCGGATATACTTTGCTTGCAAGAAACCAAAGCACAGCCTGATCAATTAGGAGATGAAATCATTAATTTCAAAGATTACAAAAGTTATTTTTTCTCAGCAGAGAAAAAAGGCTATTCCGGTGTCGCCATTTATACGCGCAAAGAACCGATACGCGTTAGCACAGGATTGAACGATCCTGCATTCGATCATGAAGGACGTGTTCTGGAAATGGAATTTGATAATTTTATTTTATTTAATGTTTATTTTCCCAATGGAGGCCGAGGACCGGAACGAGTAAAGTATAAACTTGATTTTTACGATTTGCTTTTTAAGCATGCGCAGGAACTTCGTAAAAAGAAAAAAAACATTGTTATTTGCGGTGATTATAATACAGCACATAAAGAAATCGATCTGGCCCGCCCTAAAGAAAATGTAAAAACATCAGGCTTTCTGTCTATTGAAAGAGAGTGGATCGACAAGATTATCGGAATGGATTATTTGGATGTTTTCCGTGAGTACAATAAAGAACCTGCACAATACACCTATTGGGACCAGATTACCCGTGCCCGCGACAGGAATGTTGGCTGGCGAATTGATTACTACATGATCACAAAAGAAATGCAAAGTATTGTTTCTAATCCTACTATTCATATGGATGTATTAGGCAGCGACCATTGCCCAATTGGGCTAGAAGTCATGGCTTGAGCCAAGCTGTCAATAACATAGGGTTTATGTGGTTTTAATGTTTATCCTCTAAATCAAGCCACGCGCATCCTTAAACTATGTGCAAGATTGGTCAATGGCTGCTTGTTCTTTTCATCAACATCCAATTTACTCCATTCATTCATTGCTATAGAATAAAAATGATCAATTGCTTCTTCTGCATGCGTCTTGATGTTGAGTGAATCAAAAACAGCCTTTACATTTTGTACACGCTCCGTATCATTGATACTTTTATCACTAAATATATTTAAAAGAGTGGATTGTTGCTTTTCATTGGCCAATTCCATAGCTTTCAACATGAGAAAAGTTTTTTTATTGGCAACAATATCACCTCCCGGCATTTTGCCAAACTGGTCTTCACTTCCATAAAGATCAAGCAAGTCGTCCTGAATCTGAAATGCCATGCCAAGGTTACGACCTGTTTCATAAAGATGTTCGGCATCTTCGTCCGAGGCATTGGCAATAATAGCACCCATCTTCAAGGAGCAACCTAATAGCACTGCTGTCTTTCGCTCTATCATCTGCAGGTAATCGTGTAAAGAAACATTTGTTGATGTTTCAAAATCCATATCATACTGTTGCCCTTCGCAAACTTCCAATGCAGTTTTATTAAATATTTCCAATAATGGACGGATATGAATATCATCTGTTTGCATCACCAATTGACAAGCTTTTACAAACATGGCATCACCGGATAAGATGGCAATATTGGGATTCCATTTGGTATGCACTGTTTGCTTTGTCCTGCGCAATGGTGCGTTGTCCATTAAATCATCATGGAGTAGGGTGAAATTGTGAAAAACTTCCAACCCGACAGCAGGATAAATTGCTTTATATATATCACCGTTTAAAGCATCACATCCCATTAGCAAGAGTAAAGGCCGCATGCGCTTGCCGCCAATGTCGAGCATATATTTTATTGGATCGTATAAGGATGCCGGATGAACAGGAAAATCAATATTCCGCAGTTGTTCTTCAACTAACTGACGGAGTTGCTTTATCTCATGCATTTATTTTGAAAGGAGGAACAAAATTTTTCGCTTCAAGCAATTTTCGTATACCATCATCAAGACCAGTCATTTTCCTGCCAAGCAGGATTTTCATTTTAGCAATATCAGGACATCTGCGTGTCATATCACCTTCCTTCAAGGCAGGAAGGAAAACAATCTTTGATTTTGAACCGGTAAGTTGAATAATTTTATTTGTCAAATCCAGAATTGATATCTCCATATCACTGCCAATATTTGCAACATCATTAACCATCTTGTTTTGATAAAAAGCATTTACACATGCTTCAATATTATCATCAATATAACAGAAAGTACGTGTTTGGCTTCCATCACCATAAATTGTAATATCAAGGTTGTTGATTGCAGCTGTCAAAAATTTAGACATCACAAAATCATTACTCTGAGCGGGCCCGAAGGTGTTGAAGAAACGAAATATCGTAAACTCTACACCAAACTCTTGCATAAAAGCACGGAGAGAAGCCTCCCCAACATTTTTTACAATAGCATAAGGCAGCCTCGAATTTAGTGGTGTGGTATGTTCATTTTGAGGGTACTCAACTGGTTCACCATAAACTTCTGAACTACTGGAGAAATAAATTCTTTTAACGCCTGAATTTTTACAAAGATTAAGTATGTTCCGGATCCCATTGAGATCATTCAACACTTTAACCGGGTTTGCCAGGGTGCGTTTTACTCCTACCAGTGCGGCATAGTGAAATACAAAGTCGAAGGAGAATGCGTGAAAAATACTGGAGATTTCCTGGAAATCATTTACATCTGCACGAATGAACTTCACATTTGGGTGAACGGAAACAGGTAATTTGCTCTCCGAGCCGGTCAATAGATTATCAACTATGACAATATAGTTGGCAGGATTTTCAGCAAGCTTTTGAGCCAGACTGCTGCCAATAAAGCCGGCACCTCCGGTTATGAGTATGCGTTTGCCCATAGTTATTTAATGTTTTGGAAGTTGTGCTATTCAGTAAGGGGAACTGTTTAGTCTATCAAATGTAATAAATATTTTCCATATCCACTTTTTACTAATGGGTTGGCAATCTTATGGAGCTGTTCTTTAGATATATATCCCATACGATAAGCAACCTCTTCAATGCATCCGATTTTTAAGCCTTGTCGCTCTTCTATTACCTGTACAAACTGACTTGCCTGCATAAGGGAGGCAATGGTTCCGGTATCCAACCAGGCAGTTCCCTTGTCAAGTATGCCCACCTTTAATTTGCCCTTTTTGAGGTACTCTTTATTAATATCTGTTATTTCATATTCTCCCCTTGGGCTGGGTTTTAAGGATTTAGCTATGCTAACAACCTCATTATCATAAAAATACAGCCCGGGAACAGCAAAATTTGATTTTGGATGAGTCGGTTTTTCTTCAATACTAATGGCATTCTTACCGGCATCAAACTCCACTACTCCGTAACGTTCAGGATCTGAAACGTGGTAGGCAAAAACAACACCACCGTCAGGGTTGCTATTCATGCTTAGCAACTGTTGCAGGCCCGTTCCATAAAAAATATTATCTCCCAAAATTAGTGCTACTTTATCTTTCCCGATAAATTTTTCTCCAATCACAAATGCTTGTGCCAGTCCATCAGGACTGGGTTGTTCCGCAAATTGAAAGTTACACCCCAATGCACTTCCATCGCCCAGCAGTTTTCTAAAAGAGGGCAGGTCATGTGGCGTAGAGATAAGCAGTATTTCTTTGATGCCGGCCATCATCAATACTGACAATGGATAATAGATCATCGGCTTATCATATACCGGCATTAACTGTTTACTCATGGCAAGTGTGAGCGGGTGCAACCGGGTTCCTGATCCGCCGGCCAAAATAATTCCTTTCATATATTATATATATAAGTCATTCTATAATAAATTTATTTTTTAATTTCCAGGTCATCTAAATCAATATCATCATCCTCATCATTTAATTGAAACAGCGGCTCCTCAAGAAACGCTTTTGTTGTCAGCCTTCTTTCAAGTCCAACAAGGAAGGTGGGTAATAAAACCAGGTTGGAACAAACGGATAACAGCAATGTAAAGGAAATTAATTTCCCCAATGAAGCCGTTCCGCCGAATTCTGAAACACTGAAAATAAAAAAACCGCTAAATAATATAACAGCAGTATAGATCATGCTTACTCCTGTTTCAGCAATGGTGAGTGAAACGGCTTTTGAAATACTGATCATCTTATGGCTGCGCATTTCATGACGGTATTTCGTTAAAAAATAAATAGTTTGATCGGAAGCGATACCAAAAGCAATGCTGAATACCAGAATAGTTGATGGCTTGAGTGGGATATGAAAAAATCCCATTACCCCGGCAGTAATAATCAAGGGAATTAAACTTGGCAGAATAGAAATAAATATCATTCGCAACGACATAAATAATAGCACCATGATGACTGTAATCAAGAAAATAGCAAGCAAAATACTCTCCAGTAAATTCTTTAAGAGGTATTCATTTCCCTTTAAGAAAATTCTGCTGTTACCAGTTATAGTAGTGTTATATTTTGCAGGATCGAAAATAGAATCAATACGTGGTTTCAACTGATTTACCAATTGTTTCATTCTTACTGATCCTATGTCGGCCATCTGCACACTGATACGTGCGGTTTGTTTAGCGCTGTCCACAAAACTCTTAATAACCTGGCCTCGTCCTTTGGTATCGCTGATGTAACCGGCCATTTCGGCAAGCTGGATGCTGCCGGGTAGTATATAATATTTCTCTTCCCCGCCTTTATATGCCTGATAACAAAACTTTACTGCATCAACTACAGAAAGCGGCCTTGACAACTCCGGATACTGACCTAACATCTTTTGCAACCGGTTAATCTTTTGAAGTGAAGTAAGGCTAAGCACTTCTCCTGCTTCCTTAGTATCAATTTCCAGTTCGAGCGGCAATACGCCATGAAAATTGCGTTCAAAAAATTTCATGTCGAGAAAGATCGGATCCTTTTTTGGTAAGTCGTCTACCATGTAACCCACTGTTGATAATCGTGAAATGCCAACGAAGGAAATCAACAACAAGGTGATTACTGTACCATAAACTGTTTTTGGATGATCATGTACCCATTCTTCAACAGCCATCAGTAACTTTTTGAGCGTTTTTGACTCAAGGTGCTTTGTATGCTTCTCATCGGGCACAGGCAGGAAACTAAAGACTATGGGAATCATAAAAAGTGAAATCAAATAAGTTGACATCACATTTGCTGCAGCCACCAAACCGAATTCCATCAGGATATGACTCTTTGTAAAATAAAATACAAAAAATCCGATTGCCGTTGTGACATTTGCTAAAAAGGTAGTGAACCCTATTCTTTGTATCATTCGTGCAAGTGAACGACCTTGTCTGCCATTCCGCATGAATTCAGTATGATACTTATTCAATAAGAAAATACAATTCGGCACACCAATTACGATAATCAAAGGTGGAATCAATCCGCTTAATATAGTAATCTTATAACCCAAGAAAGCAATTGTACCCAGTGACCATATTACACCAACGACCACAACGAGCATAGAAAATATTACAACAACTATTGACCTGAAGAAAATAAATAAGATAACAGCTGTTACAAGCAATGCAAGGATTAAAAACAGCTTCATTTCAGAAGCAACTTTACCTGAAATAGCAGTTCTGATGTAAGGCAGGCCTGAATAGTGAACAGCTAACTGATGCTTCTCGCTAAATGCTTCTGCCATCGCATGAATTACAGCAATCATTTCAATGCGGTTCTTCGAATTAAGCTTCTTCTTATCAAAAGTAACAGCCATTACCGTGGCACCGGTTTCATTATTATAGAGGAAGCCTTTATAAAAAGGAAGTCGATCAATTTCAAACTTAATGGAGTCAACTTCGCTCTGCATTAGGAGCCGATGATCAACAACTGGCTTTAGTTCAAATTTCTGCTGCTCTTCAAGCTTATGGATATTATATATATGAGCGACTGATACCACTGCTTCAATACCATCAATTTTTTTTATTTCATTCCCAAGCTGCCACCAGTCATTAAATTTGTCAAGTTGAAAAAAATTTTTATCCTCAATGCCCATGACCATGACACTGCCATCTTCACCAAATGTCTTTTTAAAATTTTCATAAGCAATATAATCAGGGTCGCTGCTGGGCAACACTTTGGCAAAGTCATAAGAAAGCTGAATATCAAAAGCCTTGTATCCCATTACAGCGGTAATCAAGCCGATGACAATGAGAAGAGAAATCCTATTTCGTAAAATAAATCGGGCCAGCCAACTGAACATAGCTGGTAAAAGTAGCTAAAATCATCACTTCGACAGTAATTGATGCACCCGTTTTAAAAGGAATAGTTTATTCGTAGCTTAGCAAGCTAATAACAAGATTTAACAACATTCTTAAGGTGGTAAACAGAAGTGTACGTGATGGGTTTCAATTACTTTCAAAGGCAACGCCTCAAAAGATTTATAATGCAACACTGATATTAAGCAGTTATTTTATATCGAAGTTCCTTGGTAAACCGGTACAATGGGGTCTGCCTATAGCCCTTTCTTTTGAACCAACAACCAGCTGTAACCTACGTTGTCCTGAATGCCCAAGTGGTTTACGTTCTTTTACCAGACCCACTGGTATGCTGAATGACGAGTTGTATAAAAACACAATTGATCAATTAGCCGGGAAACTCTGGTATCTGCTTTTCTATTTCCAGGGAGAACCTTATTTGCATCAGCAGTTCTTTGAGCTGATAAGGTATGCAAAGGAAAAGAATATATATACAGCCACTTCTACCAATGGACATTACCTTTCAAAAGAAAATGCGAAGAAGACTGTCGAATCAGGCCTTGACCGATTGGTGATTTCCATTGATGGAACTACTCAGGAGACATATGAAGGCTATCGAATTGGCGGGAGTTTGTACAAGGTTCTTGAAGGTGCAAAAAATTTAGTGGAGTCGAAAAAACAACTTAAGAGTAAGACACCTCATATAATTTTTCAATTTCTGGTTGTAAAACATAATGAACATCAGCTAGACGATGTAAAAAAGTTAGCGGTTGAGTTGGGAGTGGATGAAGTAGGTTTTAAGACGGCACAAGTTTACAATTACAAAAATGGGAACAATTTGATTCCTGAAAATGAAAAGTATTCGCGCTACCGAAAGCTGGCTGATGGAAGTTATAAACCCAAAAACCAATTTTTAAATCACTGCTGGAAACTATGGCACAGTTGTGTCATCACTTGGGATGGCACAGTGGTACCCTGTTGCTTCGATAAAGATGCTTCATATAAAATGGGATCTTTGAAAGAAAAGTCATTCCATGAAATTTGGGGAAATGAGAATTACCGAAATTTCCGTTCATCTGTTGTAAGATCTCGTGGTGAAATTGACATGTGCAAAAACTGCTCTGAAGGCTTAAATGTATGGGCAGGCTAAAAATAGATTAATGAGCAATCCCATTTAAAACTAATTCATCACTTGAATTCTGAGCCGGACTCATTAATAGTAAAATTTTTATCCTCAACTCGTACAGTCTTACAAACTAAAGGCTGATTATTATTATCAAGTAAACATACCTTCTCATCCACCCGCGCATGTTCGGTAATGCTATTTCCTGCAGGGATTTCCAGAGTTCTGTTATTTGATTTGTTTCCAATATTTACACTTACATTTTGAGAGGAAGTATTAACAATAGTAAACTTTATTTGGTTTTCAAAATCTTTATTCGCGCGTGCAACCATTACACTATCATATCCGCCCGGGCGTGTAACTTTTCTCACTTGAAATGGAACTAATTGAATGCCTCTTTCCTTGCAATATGCATTTAATCCTATCGTATCTATATTTGCGTTAACAATCACTTTATTTCTTATAAAGGACTCAATTAAAATTTCAATTTCAATATTTGGATAGAGCACTCCATAGCCAATTCCTATTAAAGGCAGCATAACCGTTGTTTTCAATGCTGTATCAACTGATTCAAAATTTATCATTGCAAAAGATTTATTCTGAAAATTCTTAAGTGCATGAACTGATCTTTTGTTATTCCCTTTTGAAAGGCAAAGAAAAATAGGTTCTTTATTGTAAAAAATAGTGTCATTTTTTAATTTAACATCAAACTTCTCTTGAGAAAATGCTGATAAAGTTGATGCAATTGAAAGTAAAATGGTTAAAATAATTTTCATGTTCAAATTTATTCTTTTTTAATTATGGCTCCCCCTCCTACAATGTCAGACTTAATGTGTGGGTTACTTTTATATATTACATTACCGCTTCCATGCACAGTTACGTCCAAATCCTCAGTAGCAGTTACTTCTACATCCCCAGACCCATTAACCTCAATATCTGCTTTCTGCGTGAGAAAGTCAAAGCCGTGCAATTCTCCGGAACCG
Source organism: Bacteroidota bacterium (assembly GCA_031418215.1). Lineage (GTDB taxonomy): Bacteria > Bacteroidota > Bacteroidia > AKYH767-A > OLB10 > JANOXC01. Next base: position 21,369 of record JANOXC010000124.1, on the reverse strand, counting down.
TTGATTTCACATCTGTGATAATTTGATGCCCCTTTTAAAAAACAAGTGCCTGAACCATTTATCTCAGTACGCATTTTGATGGTTTCTGCATTGATAAACATCTCTCCAGACCCATTTAAATAAAGTTTCAAAGATTCATTCTTGATAATATTAAGTGTTTTGATACTTCCCGAACCGTTAATAACCAACTCCTTGGTCATTGGCAGTGATATAACAATTTCAATGTCAGCATCCTGAAATGAATAATCAGATTTGATGAGCAACGATTCTCCTTTAACCTTTGTTTCAACAGCGCTTATAATGTTAGGCTGGGCCGTAATGATACAGTTAAATGAATCAGCAAGGACGACAGTTACCCTGGCAGGAATAGATAACTCGATCTCGTTAAATCCGTTTACCTCCCTTTTTTCCGTCTGCTTCAACCCTTCTCCTTTAATGGTACTTTTGCAGGAGTAAAAAGCAGTTTGGATAACTAACAATAAAAAGAAAAAAAAATATTTGTATTTCATCCTTAGCGGTTCTTTTGTAGCCGCTAAAGTAAAACAAAAATTTTGCTTTTATTATTACTCAATCGCACTTTCTTTGGCAAACCAAGCTTTCAGGATGGCCAATGATGAAGGGTTAACATTTGAACATGGAGTAGGCGACCCAATAACTAACAAACGATGGTGAATTGTACCATCATTGATCATATGATTAAACGCGTATGATGAAACTAAAAGATTAGCCTTTGATCCTACTGAATGACAGCCTGAATTACTGCACTCCTTTTCTATTATTGGTAAAATTTCACCATTAAAGGAGCTTCTTTTCATCACATTTACATCGGCAGTGGGAGTTTGTAAATCATCATCTTGCTTACAGGAAGATGAAAATGCAATCATTGAACAAAAGAGAATCAAAATGGAGATGTTTTTCATAGCGTTGAGTTTAATTGGTTCATAAAGGCAATTTAAGAACGATTATCTTCGGCTGCAAATAAATAGGGGCTTAACCAATATATATGACATTCCAATGACAAAGAATAGTGCAAGTAAGTCTTTTAATATCATAAGCAAATTCCACCATTACACTTCCATTCAGTTGCGCTTTAAAGATACCGACAGCCTGGGCCATGTAAACAATGCCAATCATCTAACCTATATGGAGACAGCAAGGATGCTGTATTTCCAGCAGGTGGTTGCAAAAAAAAATGACTGGCAAAAAACCGGTTTAATACTTGCAAAATTTACAGTTGATTATATAAAACCAATATTGCTTACTGATGCCATAATTGCCTATACCCGTTGTTGCAGGATAGGCAATAAAAGCTTTGACCTTGCATATGAATTAAGAAGTAAAAAGGGTAATAAAGAAGTTTTGATGGCAAAAGGGCTTTCTACCATTGTATGCTTTAACTATGAAAAACAAGAAACCATTTTAATCCCAGTTGCCTGGAGGAAGAAAATTCTTGCGTTTGAAGGCCCTTAATTAAATGGCTTTGCATACCGATTGGTAAAGGCGCCCTTGAAACGTAAGTCATTAAACTTATTCTGATCAGGAAGATAATATATATTGTAGCCTTTTGATAAATACTCCTTTATCGTTAGCTCGTTAATATAATAAACAAATTGCCGTTGACTTGAATTTTTTAGCATCGACAGAATAAAGTTGAGATACCATCCTGAAATAATTACTGATTTATTGTCTAATTGAGTCGCCTTGGAAACTACTTCCCTGGAAAAATTGATTATTCTTTTTTGCTTGGTGTAATCAGCCATTACAGGCCCCACCAAAGGATCTATACTTACCTGCTGTCCGCTGACGTTTATTATTAATGCAAGGCCTGATTGTGCGGAACCTCTGTTTTGATCTGACAAATTAACCCCTGCTGCAAAACCTGAGATGATCATAGCTATAGCAAATCCTGCCATCCACTCCTTGTTAATGTTCATGGCAATAATTAATATTACAAATGGAATGAAGGGAATTAGAAAAGCAGATTTAAGCGGTAATCGACAAAATGCTATGGTATACAAAAGCAAGACGAAAGCAGAAAAAATCAGCATCCGTTTATTATATATATCCTTGGTTTTACTATTTTCAAAAATCGTAAATATTGAAGCACCTAGGGCAAACATTAGTATTACAAATCCAATTAACCCCCATGCGCCCAATGTACCTTTGTAAAAGTTCTTTGTAAAAGAAGGGATTTCAAAATGTTCGTAATAGGTAAAGAATCCAAAACCATAAACAAAGAAGACCGGTGTAAAAAGCAAACAGGCTATGAGGAGTGTTGAAATGGAAACCAACACTAGTTCACGTAAAATATTATTCTTTTCTCTATTTGCAAAAACATAATAAATAAAAGGGATCAACATTGCACCTGATGTGATTCGACAACCGATGGCGCAACCTAAAAAAATACCGGCCAATATCATCCGGCAGGAAATTAGAAAGTAAAACGCAATTAAAACAAACGCCATTGCCCAGGTGTAATCCATGGCATTCATGCTGTTAATATATATAACAGGAGTAAAAGCAAGTGCAATGCCAGCGGTATTGTAAGATGAAATATTTAATTTCTTCAAACTAAAAATAAAAAAAGCGATGCCTGCTGTACTTATAATGAGCGTAAGCAGATTAAAACAGATGGGACCATATTGCCATAGCTGTGAATAAAGCAACTCCTGAAATGGATGTCCGGGCAACCGCGAAACTTCATAGAGACCACTTCGATAAATTTTCTCTGCTGTTAGTCTTAAGCCCCAGGCATCTTCCTCTGAACCATAACCAATACCGATAAAAGGAAGTCTGGATAAAAATATCATCAGCAAGGTAATCCATGTGGAAAACTGTCTGACGACTAGCATAGGTTAATTATTGATGACCTGCATTGCCTTCTTAAATGAAGGATCCATAGAGTGCAACACAGGGTACATGCCTTCATTATTCCATAACAAACGTGCGATTAACGCTTTGAGTTGATTTCTAATCACCGACCCAGAATGTATTATTGACTGAGGCACAGCTTTAACTCCTTTTTTTTCAGCATAAGCAACAAAATCGTTCAGCAATACATCTGCATTAAAACGTGAGATATAATCTTTAGCAGAAGTATATGTCTTCAGGGTATTTCTGTTGTGGTCAACATAATCATAACAATATTGATTAAGCAAGCCTGCTGCAAACACGGAGTTCAGGTATTCTGAATCATAAGTAGTATCAACAGGAACAAAAATATCAGGCATGATGCCTCCACCGCCATAAACCTTTTTACCACCAGGTGTTACATAAGTTAATGTATCGGCTAAAAGCACGCTATCTGCAGACACCAATTCTCCATGCTTAAAACGCGCCATTAATTCCTCATTATAAGCTTCGAAACCGTTTGCATAAGATTTCTGAATACATCTTCCTGTTGGCGTATAATAACGTGCAATAGTCAGTCGCATTGCAGAGCCATCCGGAAATGAAGTTTGTTCTTGCACCAGGCCCTTTCCAAAACTTCTCCTTCCAATAATTGTTGCGCGGTCCCAATCCTGCAAAGCTCCTGATAAAATTTCTGAAGCTGATGCCGATCCTTCATCAATCAGGACTACCGTTTTTCCTTTTTCAAATAATCCTTCCTTCTCCGCAAAATAAGATGTTTTAGGTCTTGATTTTCCTTTGGTATATACAATCAATTTCTTGTCATCGAGAAACTCATCAGCCATTTCTGTTGCAGCATTCAAATACCCGCCGGGATTGCCACGCAAATCAAGGATAAGGTTTACCATTCCCTGTTGCTTTAGCTTTTCGCATGCTTTAACAAACTCATCATGTGTAGGCTCTGCAAACCTGCTGATCTTTATATATCCGGTTTTAGGATCAGCCATGTAGGCTACTTCTAAACTATAAATTGGAATTTTGCCACGTGTAATAACATAGTCCATTAACTTATTCATTCCACGGCGACTAATGCTGACTTTGACTTTTGTTCCACCTTTTCCTCTCAGCAATTTGAAAACTTTATCATTAGTAATTCCTATTCCGGCAACAACCTTCTCTTCCACCTGAATGATACGATCACCAGACATGATACCCAATGCTTCACTGGGGCCTCCTGCTATTGCAGAAACAACCATAATGGTATCCTGCTGAATATGGAACTCAATTCCAATTCCCTCAAAATTACCTTCCAACGGTTCATTGGCTGCTTCTACTTCTGAAGCTGGGATATAAGCTGAATGAGGATCTAATTGCTCAAGAATTTTTTCAATTGATTGATCTACAAGTTGTGTATTATTAATCGTATCAACGTATTCCTGTTGTATATAACCCAGCACCTCATTGATCTTATTATTGTTATTAGCAACCGGTACGGAAGTTAACTTACTCCCAAGGTATATACCTGCGGCCATTACAACTCCTAAAATGAATGGCAGCCATAGCTGTCGTTTTGATATTTGATCGTTCATTGGAAAATTTCTTACTGCTTAGGTATCCGACCAGACATCAAATACCATGTTGATTTTCATACTTAATTACCTCTACGCCAAATTTGGAAAGAAAATCCAGGCCTTCATCTTTCTTAATACCCTTATAGTGCGCATAAGAATCAAGATATATTACACGCTTGATTCCTACTGTATATATAATCCTTGCGCAGGGAAGACAAGGTGATAATGTAATATATAATGTTGCTTTATCAAGTGTTACCTGATTTTTTGAAGCGTAAAGAATAGCATTGGCTTCTGCATGTAAGGCCAAGGAACATCCGCCTTTAAGATCACGGGGGCAACCGGTATCAGGCCACTCCTGGTCGCAGTTGTGTGTTCCTGCCGGAGGGCCATTATATCCCAAAGAAACAATTCGGGTATCGCGTGAAATAACAGCGCCTACTTTCATCACTACACAATGTGATTTTCGGGCCAGCGTCTTTGCCAGCTCCATATATATATCGTCAAAACTTAAATTATTCATTTGTTGCAAAAGTAATTGAAAGATTGAATGTACTATTTACAAATGCCTTTTTACATAAATCAAGTGCAGGGCATTCTGAATGATTTTATCAAGATTAAGAATATTATTGTGAATAATCCTTTTTACCGCACAGCCCATGCGGAAAAACGCTACGGTAAATTTCCCCTAAAAATATTTTCAGACCTATGCTATACATAGGTGAACTCAAGTTTCGTTCAACCGATGGATTTACTACAACAATTTTACTGTAACCAATACCGGCACCAATACCTACCCATTTTACTATTTTATATTGGCCGGCAATGATAATATCTGCCAGGAGAATAGAATGATCTTTAACTCTTTTCGTTTCATTGTACTTGTTAAAATACTCGAAGTAAGTATTGCCAAACCCAATATGAAATGGGATACTAAACTGCCATTTCCCTTTATTATAGAATATATATTCGAGACAAATTGGTACGCATCCCATATATAGTTTCCCCTTGACTGAATCAGCCGGCGCATCTGCAGCTTCTTCCGGTGTTAAATGAATATATTCAATGATATCCGAATTAAGGTTGTAGTAACCTAGTCCTATCCGATACTTCTTTCCAAACTCAAGTCCTCCTCTGATTCCTCCCAAATTGGCACCCTTTCCATCAACAAGGGTATTAAACCGTTCCAACTGCAAGAAGATCTTCGGCTTTTTCCATATGCTTACATCTGTTGAATCTGCAAAAGCAACAACAGGTAATAAGAATATCAGGAGTAGGAAGTTCTTTATCACAGCACAAAAATAGATGGCCTATGCATGACTTAACGCTAAGAATCTACTTTATTATGAACGCTGTAAATAATAGTACATGTTGCAGCTATTGATGTTCTCTATTATTTAAAAAGAGTGGATTGCAAACGAAAAAGTAGTAATTACCTTCTGCCCATTACACGTAAATACTTAACGTGTGAGCGCACGGCACTGGCAACTGTAGGATGTTCGAGGTAAGGCACATTGAATTCACGACAGGTATCACGTACCAGTTTACTAATGGCAGGATAATGTACATGACTAACACGGGGGAAGAGGTGGTGTTCCACCTGAAAATTAAGTCCTCCGACCAACCAACTTACAAATTTACTTTTCGTGGAAAAATTTGCAGTTGTTTCTAATTGGTGAACGGCCCATTCATTATCGATTTTAGATGTTGCTTCATCAGGGCGCGGGAAAGAAGTTTCCTGAATAACATGTGCTAACTGGAAAACAATACCAATAAAGAATCCACAGACAAAAATCATCACACCATATCCGATGAGTGTATCTACAAGACCAACCTTAAATATTGGAACGACCAGGAATATGCTAACATAGATCAACTTACTTCCCCAGAATATAAAGTGCTCACGAAGATTCATTTTGCGCATTTTTGAATCGCCAATTTTTCCTGAAAAATATTTTTCAAAATCCTGCCAAAATACCCAAAGGAAATAAGCCATTCCATAAAGCAGTACCCAATAAACATGCTGAAAACGATGAAACCAGTAACGCGGTTGATCTTCATGAACACGCATAAAAGGTTTGATATCGATATCGTCATCCAATCCTTCCACATTTGTAAAAGAATGGTGTATCAGGTTATGTTTAATTTTCCAGATATATGAACTGCCGCCCATTAAATTAAGCGAGTAAGCCATAATGTTATTCAATCTTTTCTTTGAAGAATAGCTGTCATGGGCACCATCATGCATTACATTAAAGCCAATGGCGGCAAAATTTAAGCCCATTAACGCACAAAGTGTCAATGATAACCAAACGGGCGGCGTAAAGAAAACAAGCACTATGTAATTAACTACCAGCGTTGAGATCAGAATAATGGTCTTCCAAAAAAGGTGACTGTTTCCTGTCAGGTCAATCTTATGTTGCTCGAAGTAGTTGTTGATCCGTTCTTTCAGCGCGTCGGTAAAGGGACCAACTTTATTGTTAAACGTAACTTTTGCCATCGCGGGCAAAGGTAAGCGTTTAGCCCTTTCAATTGTGCTGGATAATGACCTTTAATATCCCCGATTTATTAACACCCTTATAATGAAGGAAGTAAAGGCCATTTGGCAGATTTTTAACTTCGATCTTCATTTGTGAATCATTGGCTTGATAATCAGTCTGGTATACTTGCTGACCAGATACACTCCACAATGAAATATGCAGTAGCCCATTATTTTCAAGGAAAAGTTCTATCTCTTCAATGACAGGATTACTCCCGATATGAATTCCATGCTCGTCTTGAATATTAGCGATTCCAACGGTAGAAAATGTGTTTTGCAATGGGTTAGGATCAGCAGGGATGCAGCCAAGCGTTTTATACAGGAAATTGCTCACAAAACGCACGGCAGTATCCGTGTAGGCAATGTTTGATGCGCTATTTCCGCTGAAAGGGACATGACCCTGGCCATACCAGGTATACATTTCAGCAGGATGGCTAAACGTATTGATATAATTATGGATGGCAAAACTACCATCAACCGGCATTAAAGGATAAAGATTAAACAATAACAATGTAGCTGTTGAGTAAGGCACTGTTGCATCAGTTGTTCCATGCATACTAACCAATGGTGGATCTCCAGGAATTACCCAATGTGAATTTCCAAGGGCGCCACAAAGGTTAATTACGGCATTAACATTTACCGGATAACCTGGATTCCCACTGTTGCCATCAAGATTGCCCAATGCAGCTGTATCAATTGTTGCAGGCAACTCAGGATAGGTATTCAGGTAAGCCAAATGCATAGCCGTGAAAGCACCGGCTGAGGTACCGCCTACAATAACAATATTGGGATTAATTTTATAAGTGTTGTTGGTTGCAGCATCCTTTCGAAAAAAACGGATAGCCGCTTTCATATCCTGTACTGAACGGTAAACGGCATCGGTGGCTGTTGCTGCATTAATAGGAAATGCCATGCCAAGACGGTAATTAATAGTTGCGCAAATATATCCGCGTTTTGCAAAATGATTGCAAAGATCTACTTGATCGCCATTTGACTTGTCACCTGCCACGAAGCTCCCGCCATGAGCGAAAATAATGAGCGGGCGTTGAGACATTGTATCGCCATCGGGTTGGTAAATGTCCATTTTAAGAACCATGTTAGCCCCCTGATAATCTGCATTGGCACCATAAACAACATCCGTACTTTTATTTACTATGGTAAATATTTCCTGGTCGAAGCGCGGGGAGAGGTTGCAGATTCCCTGTGCATTAGTCGCAGAATTATATATAAGGACGTTCAATATAAACAAGCCTGTAATACGAGTAATGTTAACCATGACGTAATTTTTGATGAATAAATGAGTGCACCAAGTTAGCTTTTTTATAAGAAAATCAAATGAATGATCAATCTTTCTTTTTATTCCAGATGAAGAAAAAACCAATTCCCAGTATGATTGCTAATGAAAACACAAAATTTGTGATCAGTGTAGTTACATCGTGTTCTTCTAATGCTTGTCCACCCCTTCTCATTTTGAATAACAGCAAGGATAGAAGCGTTCCTCCAATTACTGATGCAACGATAATGATAATCCTTCTTTTATCTGACATGGTGCAAAGAAAGAAAAGAATGCGGTAAGTAGTGTTTTGAAGAACAATATTTCTTTAATCCTTGTTATGCATCAGAATGTCTGCAATATTTACCGTTGTCTTTCAGGTGGAATCTATTTAGTAAGTATCACAGCAATACCAATAGGTTATAAAATCACGTACGATATCAGAAACATTTAGGATGGTTGAAAATAGTTTCCTGCTGAATGAAAAATATATTTTTTTAAGTCATGCCATCAATCAACCAACAAATTACAGCCCCTCAAATCACTGCTTTCCAACCGGCCTAATACTTCAAAAGAATTATTTTCTGTCATCCTGCCTATATCATCAGTAGCAATAAAGGAACAGGAGTTAGCATTGGCAAGATCAATTACATTTATTGCACCGGTTACATTTTCTCCGCCCAATTGAAACGGATCATTAATGTCACGAATAAAAACTTTCATCCAGGGCGGACAGGAAAAAATACCATCGCCAACAGACCAGGCTTGAGAAAGTAATTCCGTCATTCCATATTCACTATGCACTGATGTAACATTAAATGCTTTTTTCAAAACAGCATGAACTTCTTCCCTCACCATTTCCACTCTCTGTCCTTTCATTCCTCCTGTTTCAACAACAATTAACTCCGGGAAATCCAGTGGAAAATGCTCAGCCAAATCGAGCAAAGCATAAGTAACTCCCAACAATATCACCGGCTGTTTCTTTTCCTTCAGCAACTTCAATTTTTGAAAAAGCACTTCCCTATTCTCCAGGTAAAATCCACTTAATGGATGGCTGGAAGTTTTAATAAGATAATCACACATATAAACCAATGATGATCCTTCCCGCTCCAAATAAGAAGGCAATAAAGCCAGGAAACAATATTTCTTTATGTCGCCATAGTATAAATTAAATCCTTTGGTGAAACTCTTTATATATAAATCAAGATCGCTTACAAAATGTTTTGAAGTATCCTTGCCTGTTGTACCACTGCTGCTAAAAATAATTTCCGTTGTTTTGCTTTGATCTTTTATCTCATGGCTTTTGAAAAAACTGATTGGAAGAAAAGGGATTTGTTCAACAACAGCAATTTTTAATGGATTGATTTTTAATGAATGGAGATAATCTTTATAAATTCCCGGTCGCGCAGATTGGTTTTGAAAAACAGACAATGCCACTTCTTCAAAATTAATAGTGGAATCGAAAATGGAATCTGTCAACATTGTATTACTTTAACTTTCCTTGGCAACAAATTAATAATTAATTATCCGTATTAAAATGCAACCCTTTATTTTCAGTCCTTGCTCTGGCAGCTTTCAAAATCAGATAAGCCACATTAATCATGTTTCGCAATTCACATAAACGCGGCGTGAGATGCCAACGTTCATATAAATCATCGGTCTCTTTATATAACAACCACAAACGATCAATGGCGCGCTTTAATCGCATGTCGCTGCGGAAGATGCCAACGTAACTGCTCATTATTTCCTGTAGTTCCTTTCTGCTTTGTGTGATCAAAACCAATTCAGCCGGAGTTTTTGTTCCTTCAGCGTCCCAGTCGGGAATAGCCGTTTGCAGTTTTATTTTTTTAATGTCGACAATGCTTTGACTAAATGCCCTGTGTGCAAAGACCACTGCTTCCAGCAAAGAATTTGATGCTAAACGATTGGCGCCATGCAAGCCTGTGGAAGAACATTCACCGACTGCATAGAGGTGTGCGATGGAAGATCGTCCGTATTCATCAACTTTCATTCCGCCGCACATATAATGCGCTGCCGGAACAACAGGGATGCATTGATTGGCAATGTCAATGCCCAGGCTGAGGCACTTATTATATATATTAGGAAAATGAGCGATAAATTTTTCATGGTCAATATGACGGCAATCAAGCAATACAAAATCCTCTCCCCGTTTTTTCAACTCACTGTCAATGGCACGAGCAGTAATATCACGCGGAGCCAATGAACCACGCTCATCATACAAATGCATAAATTCTTTTTCATCTTGTGTTTTTAAAACAGCGCCAAAACCGCGTACTGCCTCTGAAATCAGGAAGGAAGGACTTTGACCGGGATGATAAAGTGCTGTAGGATGAAACTGAATGAATTCCATATTTTCTACCTTTCCCATGGCACGATAAACAAAAGCCACTCCATCTCCTGTGGCAATAACAGGGTTGGTTGTAGTACGGTAAATTTGCCCGGCACCTCCTGTTGCAACCAATGTGATTTTTGCTAAAATCGTTTCAACAGCGCCGTTCCTTGTATTCAAAACATAAGCTCCATAACATTCAACACCTGGCGTTGATCGTTTTACTTCTATACCTAAATGATGTTGGGTGATGATGTCAACAGCGAAGTAGTGCGTGCAAATCGTAATATTCGGGTGAGCATGTATGCGCGCTAAAAGTTTGCGTTCAATTTCCAGTCCGGTAATATCTTTGTGATGCAACACCCGATGTTCACTATGGCCGCCTTCACGTGCCAGGTCGAAAGCACCGGCAGGCGTTTTGTCAAAATCTGTCCCGTATTTGATCAATTCTTCAATTCGTTCTGCGCTTTCCGTAATAACCATGCGCACAATTTTTTCATTACACAAACCATCTCCACATATCAACGTATCATTAATATGCTTTTCATAGGAATCAGGTGTGTAGGTAACAGCGGCTATACCTCCTTGCGCATATTTTGTATTCGATTCATCCTCATCAGCTTTGGTTACAATTAACACCTTGCCGTGATCAGCTGCCTTCAAAGCATAGCTTAATCCGGCAATTCCCGAGCCCATCACTAAAAAATCAGTTGTTGTTTGCACTTGTAATAGCGTTTATTAGATAAATATCAATGCAATCCAATGCGATTTGCTCAGTATTTACCCTTATTTTTGCATGACAAAAGTAATACCGATTGACCTTATAATGCTGATTGATTCATAAAATAAGCGGAATTATTTAAAACAGACAGAAGAAATTATAATGATTACTGAAACAAAAAAAACACCTTTTGAGGTTTATGCGGAGTTAACACCCAACCCAAACAGCATGAAGTTTGTTGCCAATGTCATGTTGTTGGAAGGTGGAACAGTTGAATATATGTCGAAGGAAGAGGCTTTGAACTGCCCTATAGCATTGCAGTTGTTTGATTTTACCGGAGTAAAAAAAGTATTTATCACTTCTAATTTCATCACCATTACAAAAGAAAATGATTTGGACTGGTATGATATCACCAATATTTTACGCGAGTTTATTCGTGGATATTTAGCGAGTGGGGAGCAGCTGTTTATTGGTTCTCCTTTTGATGCAAATCATATAGTAGCAGTTAAAAAAGTGGCAGTGGCAGGAGAAAAAGCGGCAGTGAAAATAGTGGCAGCGGCAGGAGAAGAAGCGGCAGTAAAAAAAGTAGCAGTAGCTGTTAATGAAAAGATTGAAGAAATAAATTCTTTGCCAGATCCGGAGGCGGAAAAACAAATAATTCAATTGCTGGATGAATATGTAAAACCTGCTGTGGAAGGTGATGGCGGTGCTATTCATTTTCAATCTTATGTCAATGGTGTTGTTAGTGTTGTGTTAAAAGGTTCGTGCAGCGGTTGTCCTTCCTCAACAATCACATTGAAATCCGGTATTGAAAATCTTTTAAAACGTATGGTTCCCGGCGTGAAAGAAGTAGTGGCAATCAATGATTAAAATATTTCAATTGAGTCCCTTACCCTTCTCTCAATCTAATTCCGTTTCCCACATTCTCCGATAAAATAATTTTTCCATCAACATAAGTCACTCCTTCAAAAGGATCATTGTTGATCAACATCGGACTGTCAAGATCTATCCAGTCTGCCAACGGCGCTAATTGTGCTGCTGCTGCTATGCCACAACTGCTTTCACTCATGCAACCTATAAATACTTTGAGGTTGTTTTTGCGTGCCAGTTCAATCATTTGATAAGCCGGATAGATTCCGCCGCACTTGACCAACTTGATGTTTATACCATCACAATAGTCTTTTACCTTTAACACATCTTCTACTGTTTGTACAGATTCGTCAAGGATGACTGGGATGGAAATATGCTTTCGCAATTCATTGGTTTCACTCATCATTTCTTTCTCAAAAGGTTGTTCAATAAAAAGACAACCCTGTTCTGTCAGCCAATTACTTAGTTCAATTGCAGCATTAACATTTTTCCATCCACGGTTCACATCAACACAAAATGGTTCATCACAATTTTGCCTGAATATTTTGACCAACTCTTTGTCGTTATCCCCACCCAACTTCAACTTAAAAAAACTAAATTGCTGTGCTTCTTCAATTTTCGTTTTTATATCAGTATTGCTTCCCATTCCAATAGTATAAGCACAAATCGGTGTTTCCTTTGATTTAATATTATAAATGGATCTTGTTGTAGCACCAGTTAAATTTCCCTGCAAGTCATGTAAAGCACTGTCGATGGCAGCCAATGCAGGGTAATTTTTCTGCGGCGAATCATGAAGCGAATTCAACAAATCATAAAATTGAGCTGGTATATATTTCTCCGGAAGTTGAATTGTTGAAAGATATGCTAAAACTGTAACTGTATTTTCTTTCAAGTAAGGAGGCAAAGCAGCTTCCCCATAACCTATGAATCCATCGGATTCCACTTCAACATAAACAGTATCCGTAAAATCGCGTGCGCCAGCAGCAATATGAAATGTATGCATGAATTTTAATTGCGTGGTATAACTCTTGATTTTCATTGGGCCCAAAGATGCATAGAAAATTAATTACCTTCCTTTTACTTATTTTCACCGTGCAGAAGCAATCAACCTTGAAATCCTACAACTCCTACCTCCTGTGGCCCGCTCTCATCGGGCTGCACCTGGGCTTTTTTATTTACGGAATGTGTTGCGGTAACAACTATTTAAAGGACTCATCTGAATACATTGATCAAGCAGGTAATATTTTAAAATACGGAACATGGTATTGCGGTAACATGAACTCACCGATACTACCACAGTTATTCAGTCAGCGGCCACCTTTATATGGTTTATTTATCATGCTGCTGCATTTTATTTCAAGCAGCAATTTGATCATCACTTTTATGCAATCATTGCTTAGCCTATTCAACATTTTCATTGGGATGAAAATAATCCAATCATACTTCCCAAAAACGCTCAGCATCCGAAGCTATTTCAGCGTAGGATGCCTATTCTTTCCGTCACAATTCATTTACGCCAATTTAATCATGCCGGAAATGCTTTTGCAAACCGCTGTAATGATGTCTGTTTATTTTATGCTTGATTATTTCCGGAATAATAAACCCCAATCCCTCTTATTCTACCAATTATCTATTACTGCTTCATTGCTTATAAAACCCGTTTTCATTTTCTTCCCGCTGTTAAGTCTTGTCATGTTTTTAATTTTAGAAAAGAAAATAATGCCTAGGTTAAAAGCGTTCCTATTCCATATCATTCCTGCTCTTGCTATCTTGACGGTGTCTTTTATCAATTATCAACATTCGGGCTACTTTGAATATAGTAGTATTTCTCGCAAGCTGATGATTAACTATACAGCCCGCTATTCAGCAGCGCATAATTTAGGTGATGAGCGAGCATTACAGCAAGTTGATAGTGTTGAATCAGCAGCATCGGCACTTCCCACTTATAAAGAAAAAGCCATTTCCATTCAGACCGGCGCCAACGCTATCATTAAACAAAATGCCAATGCATATATATTTTTAACGCTGAAAGGGATTGTTAACTTTTTTATTGACCATAGCCGTTATGATATTGACAGCTTTATGGGTACCATTCCAAAAGAAGATCAATCTGGCTGGAAAAACAACTATCAGAAGGAAGGAATGAAAGGATTAGAAAATTATCTTTCGTCAATCAACCCTGTGTATTATGTTTATTTGCTAATGAGCATGCTTATTAACATTGTATTGTTTTTTGGTTTATTTCGTTTTGCCTTCATCAAAGAAATTCCATTTTACTGCCGTTTGGTTTTACTAACATTTATTTCATACATCGCATTACTGACAGGCATGACTGGCAGTTCACGATTCCGTGTTCCTGTATTTCTCTTAATTGTTATTGTGAATATGGTGGTCTTTAGCTATAAAAAAAATTACCTGAAAATGAAAAAATCGACAGTATGATTGAATAAATTATTTTTGTCGCTTCGATGAAAAATATTCACCGCATTTCCTTAAGTTTTTTAACGGCTTTGCTTTTATGGGCTTCATGGCCGGCGCGTGGCTTTGCTCCATTACTGTTTATTGCACTTATCCCGCTTTTATTGGTGGAAGAAGACACTTGTCGCAAAAAGGAAAAAGGAATAAAAACAGGTTTTTTTCTTCAGGGATACTTCAGCATGATTTTATTCAATCTTTTTACCACCTGGTGGATTTATTATGCCAGTCCCGGAGGCATGGTGATGGCAGTAATGTCCAATGCATTAATCATGGCTGTTGTATTGCAATTGTTCCACGTTACCAAACAGAAGTTAGGCAATACAATGGGCTATTTATCGCTTGTTGTTTATTGGATGTCTTATGAGTTCTTTCATTACAGTTGGGAACTCTCCTATCCCTGGCTTAATTTCGGAAATGGATTTGCCGCCTGGTGCGATATGATTCAATGGTATGAATATACAGGAGTATTGGGCGGCACCTTATGGGTTCTTTTGGTAAACATAATGATCGTTCATTATTTGAAACTATATCACATTTACCGAACTACATTATTTATTAAAAAGATATTCATTTATGCTGCATGCATGATTTTCATCCCCATTGGTTTTTCATTAATAATTAAACATAATTACAAAGAGACGTCAAATCCAATCAATGTGGTTGTTGTACAGCCAAACATTGATCCTTACAATGAAAAATTTGGCGGCATGAGTTCTTTTGATCAGTTAAACAAGATCATGAGGTTGGCTGCCGATGAGACTGATGAAAAAACGGATTATGTAGTTTGCCCTGAAACAGCATTGCCTGATGGCATTTGGGAAAATGATCTTCAGGATCATCCACAAATTGCCGCAATACGAAGTTTCATCAAGCCTTTCCCCAATTTAAATTTCATAACCGGACTTTCTTCCAATCGTCTTTATATAACTTCAACTCCGCCTAATAAAACAGCAAGAAAATTCAGAGATAGCGATAATTATTACGACACTTATAACACCGGCATGCAGGTGGAAAATGACACCTTGCTGCAACTCCATCATAAATCAAAGCTCGTACTTGGTGTGGAAAAAGTGCCATTCAGCGGCTTCTTCGGATTTTTTGAAAAGTTTGCTATTGGATTGGGAGGGGCAACCGGAAGTTTAGGAACGCAACCTGTTCCTTCTGTTTTTAAAAGTAAAAAGGCATTGATTGCGCCTGTTATCTGTTATGAATCAGTTTATGGAGAATATATTGGAGAGTATGTAAAGCAAGGCGCACAGGCCATATTCATTATTACAAACGATGGCTGGTGGCATGATACTCCTGGTTACCTGCAGCATTGCCAGTATGGAAGATTGCGTGCCATTGAAAGCAGGCGTGATATAGCCCGATCTGCAAACACCGGAACGAGTTGTTTCATCGATCAATTGGGAAATATTTCACAGGCAACTAAATGGTGGGTTCCTGCTGTTATCAAACAGGATATCCAATTGAATGATAAACTGACTTTCTATACCAAACATGGCGATTACCTTGGACAATTTTCTGTGGTTGGTTCAATAATATTGCTATTACTTACGCTCATCAAGTGGCGTAGTAAATCACTTTAATCAGCTTTCTGTTATTTTTGTACGGATATTAAATTTATATATATGAGTAGTTATGATGTTGTGGTTATTGGTTCAGGTCCGGGTGGATATGTTGCCGCTATCCGTTGTGCGCAATTGGGAAAAAAAACAGCGTTGATTGAACGATATGCTGCTTTAGGTGGAACATGTTTAAATGTTGGTTGTATTCCAAGCAAAGCACTGCTGGATACTTCTGAGCATTTTTATCAGGCAAGACACTCATTCGAAAAACATGGCATTAAACTGAATAACCTTTCAGTTGATTTTGAACAGATGATTAAAAGAAAAGATGGTGTTGTTTCCGAAACTGTTGAAGGGATAAGATTCTTAATGAAAAAAAACAAAGTAGATGTATACAATGGCCATGCATCTTTTGTAAATGCAACTACAATTAATATTAAAAGCGATGACGGGAAAACGCAGGAGTTAAAATCCACCTACACCATCATTGCCACAGGATCCAAGCCTGCAACATTAAAAGGAGTTAATATTGATAAAAAAAGAATCATCACTTCAACGGAAGCATTGAAACTGAAAGAAATCCCTACTCACCTCATCATCATTGGCGGCGGAGTGATTGGTCTTGAGTTGGGTTCTGTTTATGCAAGATTAGGCGCTAAAGTAAGTGTATTGGAATATTTGGATTCTATTGTACCAACGATGGATCGCTCATTGGGAAAAGAGTTACAGAAGGTATTAACAAAACAAGGTTTTGAATTTTATTTACAGCATAGTGTTACAGAAGTTAAAGCAAGTGCAAAAGAAATAATTTTAAAAGCTACGAATCTTAAAGATCAAACGGTATTAGAATTAAAAGGCGACTATTGCCTAGTAAGTGTCGGACGTTCTCCTTACACAGAAAATCTCGGATTGGAAAATGCAGGTGTTAAAGTAGATGAACGCGGTAGAATTGCAGTGGATGAACATTTGCAAACCAGCACTAAAAATATCTTTGCCATTGGCGATGTTGTAAAAGGTGCAATGCTGGCGCACAAAGCAGAGGAAGAAGGCGTGTTTGCAGCAGAACATATAGCAGGACAAAAACCTCATATTAATTATTTACTAATTCCCGGTGTAGTTTATACATGGCCTGAAGTTGCATCAGTGGGATACACTGAGGAAGAACTGAAAACAAAAAACATTGCTTACAAAACAGGATCATTTCCATATAAGGCCAGTGGTAGAGCAAGAGCGAGCATGGATACTGACGGTTTTGTTAAAGTATTAGCTGATGCAAAAACAGATGAGTTGTTAGGAGTTCATATGATAGGTCCACGTGTTGCAGATGTGATTGCAGAAGCAGTTGTTGCTATGGAATTCCGTGCATCAGCAGAAGATATTTCACGAATGAGTCATGCACATCCCACTTATACGGAAGCATTTAAAGAAGCATGTCTTGCCGCAACTGGCAACAGGGCAATACATGTCTGACCACCCTTATCTTAATTGTCCTTCAGCAGGAATCTATTTAATAACTTCCTTGATGATTTTGGAATGGAAAATGTAACACATAGAAAATGATCAATTAGGTTTATTGTAAATAGTTTCTTGCTGAATGACAAATCATCTTGATGTAATTCAGGAATCTATTTAAACTTTGACTTGAAGGTTAATGCCCTTGTTGTCCTTCCCCGAGTAATCGCGGGAATCTATTTAAAATATTCAATTGTGATTCTTGGAGGTAAGTTGATTGTTCTTTTGAATAATGATTCCGGCAAGTTGTAAAAATATTTCACCTGGATGACAAATTCTTTTGTTGTCCTTCAGGAGGAATCTATTTCAAATAATCTATTGTGCTGCTTGGAGGCAAGATGATTGTTCTTTTGAATAATCATTCTGGTCCGTTGTAAAAAGGTTCCTCCTGAATGACAATTTTTTTGATGTCCTTCTCCAGTAATCTATTTATAAACAAACACTGATATCAAATAGAAATCCTATGTCATTCCATTTCAAAATCTACAGCGATAAATTTCAAATAGGAATTCACGGAACGAATCAATTCAATTTTCTTTTCACGAGATAAATCTTTAATTTCCTTTTCTCTTTCAATTGTTATATTTACATCGGTATGATGTTCGAAATAAAGTAGTTTATGACAATAATATTTTCCTGCAAAAGTATCCGGCTTACCACGATTGAAATAATGCTGTTTCATTCTTAGTTCGAGGTCATTGGTCACTCCGGTATAAAATACTGTTCTATTTGGATTGCAGGTTATATAAGTAAAGTAGTTGTGGTCTTTATGCCTGAACATTGATTTGACATGATTAAATAGTTTTCAAAAATAAGATTACAAGTCTACATATTTGGAAAAAATATCAAAAAAAATATGAGTAGAAAACTATAATTACTTGTTCTATGTGATCAAAACTGGAAGGGTTTAAAAAGGTTCCTACTGAATGACAAATTGTTTAGGGAATCACTACCTGGTATTCCGCTTTGAATACCTGCATAATCCTTCATCTAAAAAGTTGACATACTTACTGATATCGGAATCGTAACCATTCCAGGTTTGTGTAAGCACTTTTTCCTTATTGTCGATTAAAACATACATCGGTTGCGTATTTCCATTATAACGCATGGCTTGCATGTCGCTCCACTTATTTCCTTTGGTAACAATTTTTTTTCCGGAGAATGCTGAAGTGTATTGCTTTTCTTTTGGTAATTCTTCTTTATCATCAACATACAATGAAATCAATACATACTGATCAGAAAGGCGATGTAAAACCTTTGGTTCACTCCAAACATAATCCTCCATCTTGCGGCAATTCGCGCAATTATAGCCTGTGAAATCAATAATAACGGGTTTCCCTTGCGTCTTTGCATAAGCCATCCCTTCATCATAATCATGAAAACAATTCAAGTCATGCGGACAATCGCTCGAGCCCTTCAATTGCCATTCTTTGTAAAATTCAGGAGGTAAAATACCACTCAGTAGTTTAACAGGGGCACCCCACAATCCCGGCATCATATATATAGTGAATGAAAAAGTAAGGATAGCAAACAGCAACCTAGGTACACCAATGTGTGGAATTTCACTATCATGGGAGAATTTGATTTTTCCCATTAGGTAAAGTCCCATCAATCCAAAAATAATCACCCACAAAGCAATAAATATTTCACGCTTTAAAAACTCCCAGTGATAAGCCAAATCAACATTGGATAAAAATTTTAATGCAAGTGCTAATTCAACAAACCCCAAACAAACTTTAACAGTGTTCAACCAACCGCCTGATTTAGGTATGGTGTTCAACCAACCTGGAAATGCAGCAAACACAGCAAATGGCAGTGCCAAGGCAATAGCAAATCCTGTCATCCCTGAAACCGGTCCAAGATAACTTTTACCATGTGCTGCCTCCACCAACAATGTTCCAATGATTGGACCTGTACATGAAAAGGAGACCAGCGATAATGTAAAGGCCATGAAAAATATTCCAATCAATCCCCCTCTATCAGAAGCCTGGTCGGCTTTGTTTACGAGCCAGCTTGGTAAAACAATTTCAAATGCACCAAAAAATGAAAATGCAAATACGATGAATATGATAAAAAAGGCCATATTAAAATAACCATTGGTAGCTAAATCATTCAAGGCATCACTTCCCAAAGTAATAGTAACCAGGAAACCGAGCGTTACATAGATAAATATTATGGAAAGTGCATAAATAAAAGCATTGGTTAATCCCTTTTTACGCGAGCCACTGCGTTTGGTAAAAAAGCTAACTGTCATGGGAATCATTGGAAAAACGCAAGGAGTTAACAATGCCAACAACCCGCCAATAAAACCAGCCAGAAAAATTCCCCAAAAAGATTTATTGGTTACAAACTCTCCTGATGACCAATCTCCGCACCCTTCTTCCAATGAAGTTTTTGCAGTGTCCATAACCGCTGTTGTTACCGGCTCTACTGCCTCTGTTGTATCGGAATTCAATGTATCAATGACTTCACTATTCTCAGCTATGGGAATGGTCTTAGGCTGTGCAACAATGATAGAAGGATCGGGTGTTACAGTAATTTCAAATTCAAGTAAGTCCGGTGGTAGACATTGTTTATCATTACAAACCATGAACTCGACATTGCCTTTCAACAAGAATTCTTTGTCGGAAAGCACTTCAATCTGCTGGGTAAACGTTACATCTTTATCGAAAAATTTAATCTTCATGTCAAACTGAGGATCATAATATTCGTCAGCATGGGGTTCACCTGTCTTTCCTTTTAACTTGTAATTTTTTGAAGGCTTGAAAGTAAAAATTGTTGGAATCGGGCCGCCGGAGGCAATATTCTGTGAATAAAGATGCCAACCTTCAATAACATCAGCACTTAATTGCAAGGTTGCCTGTTTTCCTTTGGTGAGGGATTTGAAAGTCCACTTATCAACCCCCTTTAATATTTGAGCAGGTGCAGATATATATATAAAAGAAAAAAGAAGCAGAAACCAGCCGAAAGATTGTTTGCGCATACAGGGATAATATGGATTGTCAAAAATAATAGAATAATCGTAACAAAAAACAGCGATAATTGACTCCTCCTGTTAAAATTTAGTCAATAATATCGTTGGCGAATGATAACTTTGGCTCCAATTAATACTTATGCCTAATCGTTTTTATACCCCCGGCCATTATATCAGGTTGGTGCATAGTGGTAGCCAATACTTTGAAACCTTGTGTCATTTGATTGATAGTGCGCAAGAAACGATACATCTTCAGGTATATATATTTGACGAAGATGAAACCGGCGAAATGGTATTGGACCACCTGATAAAAGCATCGGCACGTGGCATTCATGTTTTTTTTATGGTTGATGGCTATGGATCAGCTAAATTAAGTCCGGGCTTCCGCAACCGCATGCAAAAAGCGGGCATCCGGTTCCGTTTCTTCTCACCTGTCAGTGTTTTCAAATCCATAAATGCCGGGCGGAGGCTGCATCAAAAGATCTGTTTGGCAGATTCAAAAAAAGCACTTGTTGGCGGGATTAATATTTCCGATAAATATCGCGGATCAGAAAAAGTTAAACCATGGCTTGATTTTGCTTTATATATAGAAGGTCCGCTTTGCAATGATCTTGAAGAGGCCTGTCAAAATATATGGGGAAAGCGATACATAAGGAAAAGACC
>JANOXC010000123.1:0-6875 GCA_031418215.1 Bacteroidota bacterium | reverse complement strand
ATTTAATGGTTGCAGAAGGACCTTTCACAGAAACAGATTCAATCACATCAGGATAAATGGTTCCTTGTGCAAGCCATTTGATATTGCTAATCTCCTTTGCTTTTCGATCAAAGACTTCAATAAAAACGCGACCAATTATTTTCCTTTTCGTTTCAGGATCAGTGACACCTTGAAGCTCGCTGTAAAAATCCTGTGAGGCATCTACACCTTGAATATTTAATCCAAGGTGAGCATAAGCGGCTAATACCTGCTTGTATTCATCCTTCCGCAACAAGCCATTATTAACAAAAATGCAATGAAGGTTCTTTCCAATTGCCTTATGTAAAAGTATTGCTGCCACACCAGAATCAACACCACCTGAAAGCCCCAACAAAACCTGATCGTTTCCTAATTGGTTCTTTAAGGAAGCCACGGTTTCTTCAATAAAAAGTCCGGGTGTCCAGTCTCCTGTGCATTTACAAATATTATTTATGAAGTTAGCCAATAGTTTCTTCCCTTCCAGAGAATGGACTACTTCAGGATGAAATTGAATTCCAAAGGTTTCTTCCTTTTCAACCTGAAAGGCTGCGCATTTTACATCAGTGGTAGAAGCAATAATCTGAAAGTTTACAGGTGCTTTGCTAATAGTGTCGGCATGCGACATCCACACTTGTGAATGAATATCGAGACCGGTCAGCAGTTCATTACCTGAGTTATGGATTGTTAACTTGGCCCGACCGTATTCCCTGATTGCTGAAGGCTCCACTGTGCCTCCTGACTGCTGGGCGAGCAATTGGGCACCATAACATATACCAAGCACAGGGAATTTTAGACGGTATTGGCTCAAATCAATTACAGGAGCATTTGCATCGCGAACGGAAGCCGGGCCTCCACTTAAAATAATACCTTTTACCCTGTCATTTAATATTGGCAAATGGTTAAAAGGATGAATTTCACAATATACATTCAGCTCGCGTATTCGTCGTGCAATAAGCTGTGTATACTGTGAGCCAAAATCAATGATGTAAATGGTTTGATGCATGCGCAAAAATAGAATGATCCTTGCAATAGGAAGTCATTCGGATACAAATCCTTTTCAACAATAAAAAATAATTGAAGTTACTAACCTGCTATTGCTACCGGTGCCGGTTTTATTTTATTCAAAGGCAACAAAAGCATCAGCTTAAAAAACAAAGGTGTCAATACAAATTGAGGCTTATATTTCAATAACCCTGCTACCAGGTAAAGACTTTCCTTCACCTGTGACCGCTTAACCGCTATTTGCAAAAAGGCCAGGTGTTTATCTGCAATAAAATCACGAATTTCCTTAGCAGAAATTTCCTTTTGCAACTGTTTTCCGTGGGATGCAAGCAAATCCTGAATGCAATTAAAATACATTTTAACGATGGGCAAGGAAATGCTGTGGTAAAACAATTTTGTGAACCGGTTTTTATGTTCGACCAGTACATTGCTGAAACGGGGAACCTGAATTAAAGGAAACTCCGTTAAAATCCGCAACCATAAGTGTCGGTCTTCCCAAATATAATATTCAGTTGAAAAGCGGTACTTTTTTAGAATATCACGATGCAAACAAACAGATCCCGGTACTATAAAAGTTTTCCAGACAAAACGAAGTGCTGTTTCCTTTTGCGGGTCAAACATTGGATGTTCTTTTCGAATCCCTTGTTCCTCTATATATAATCCGGAAATGAGCATTGCCACCGGATTATTATTAGTTTCAATTACTTTGCAATACTCCTCCAGGTGAAAAGGAAGGAAATAATCATCATTATCCAGAAAACATATATATAACCCCTTTGCTCTTGAAATTCCGGTATTACGGGCAATGCATTTTTCCTGATTATTCTGATAGCTATAATGGATCCTGTCATCATTATATGATGCAACAACTTCTCTTGTATCATCTACGGAACCGTCATCTACGATAATAAGTTCCCAATTGGAATAAGTCTGTGAAATCACGCTTTCAATAGCCCGTTTAAGCATTGAGGCCCGGTTATAAGTAGGTATAATAATGCTGATCAGCGGTTTATTCATCATAATTAATAAGGAAAGAAGGCAAGGTAATCTTTATGGGGCAATTCTGCAATAAATAATGATCTCTTTAATCAATTGACTCACCGGGTGGTTAAGCAAAGCCATGAAAACAGAATTTCAATTACTTTTGCCAGTTCAAAATTAAAAATAATGAGGGAAGTAGTTATTGTTTCAGCGGTAAGGACTCCAATTGGGAGTTTTAACGGTACATTGTCAAGTTTAACAGCCACACAATTAGGTGCAGCAGCCATAAAAGCAGCCATTGATAAGGCTGGAATTAAGGCTGACATGGTGAATGAGGTTTTTATGGGAAATGTATTACAAGCCAATGTTGGACAATCGCCCGCCACCCAAGCTTCAAAGTTTGCAGGGATTCCTGATAATGTTCCGAGTACAACCATCAATAAAGTTTGTGCATCAGGCATGAAAGCTATCATGTTTGCTGCTCAGTCCATTGTAACAGGTGACAATGATATCGTTGTTGCCGGCGGAATGGAAAACATGTCTGCTGTACCTTATTATCTGGATAAAGCCAGAGGCGGATATAAACTTGGGAATGGCGTATTGATTGATGGGCTGGTAAAAGATGGTTTATGGGACGTATACAATGACAAGCACATGGGTAGTTGTGCTGAAATATGTGCTACTGAATATAAAATCACTCGCGAAGAACAGGATGCATTTGCAGTTGAGTCCTATACCAGGGCTTCCAAAGCCTGGAAAGATGGATTATTTAAAGACGAGGTTGTTGCTGTGAGCATACCACAAAGAGATAAAGACGATTTAGTTATCAGTGAAGATGAGGAGTATAAAAAAGTAGACTTTAATAAACTGCAAGGCTTAAAACCTGTTTTTCAAAAAGACGGAACTATAACAGCAGCTAATGCATCTACTTTGAATGATGGTGCTGCTGCACTTGTTATCATGAGTTTAGATAAAGCAAAAGCACTAGGCTTGAAACCCCTGGCGAAGATTTTAAGTTATGCTGATGCACAACAAGCACCTGAATGGTTTACCACAACGCCGGCAAAAGCGTTACCACGGGCAGTTGAAAAGGCAGGATTAAAAATACAAGACCTGGAATATGTTGAAATTAATGAGGCATTCTCAGCAGTTGCTTTGGCTAACAACAAAGTGATGAATCTGGATGCTTCGAAAGTTAATGTAAATGGTGGAGCTGTAGCCTTAGGCCACCCATTAGGATGTTCAGGAGCAAGGATCATAGTTACGTTAATTAATGTACTGAAACAGAAAAATGCAAAGATCGGCGGAGCTGCAATTTGCAATGGTGGTGGTGGTGCAAGTGCAATGGTGATCGAACGTTTATAATCATTTTTTTTATATATATAAAGCAAAATAAATACATCACACATGACGCATGGTATTTGTGCCCTCAGTATGGTTGCCATCCGCAATGAACCATCACATAAAAGTGAAATGGTAAATCAATTGCTATTTGGTGAAACATTGGAGGTGCTTGAAACGCAGCATGAATGGATGCGGGTAAGGGGTGCATATGATGGCTATGAAGGCTGGATGTTGCAAGCGCAGTTTGTGCAATTGAGTTTGTCGGAATACCAGGAGTTGAACCGTATAAAGCCACATTTATGCTTTGACCTGGTGCAAATCATGGTGAATGAAAACAGTATTTACAGTATTGTGCTCGGTAGTAACTTACCCTGGTTTTGGGGTAACACCTGTCGAATAGGAAAAGCCAATTTTGTTTTCGACGGCAATTCAAAACTTCCGGAAATGTTACAGGGAAGTAAAGCCATTATTGAAAATGCATATATGTATTTAAATGCGCCTTATCTATGGGGCGGACGATCACCTTTTGGAATTGACTGTTCGGGTTTTACTCAAATGGTTTTCAAAATGTGCGGCATCAATTTGAAACGCGATGCATGGATGCAGGCTGAACAAGGTGATACAATCAATTTATTGGATGAAGCGCAGCCGGGCGACCTTGTTTTTTTTGATAATGAGGAGGGACGTATCGTGCATGTGGGCATACTCACTGCTAAAAACAAAATCATTCACGCATCAGGAAAAGTTCGTGTTGATAATATTGATCACCAGGGTATTTTTAATAATGAGACCCGGAAATACACGCATCCACTACGGTTGATCAGGAGAATATTTTAATATTTTTTTTTCAATCCACCAGTCCGAATTGCCGTGCATGATGCATGGCATGTTTATGCAACAAGTGAACCCATTCCTCATAATTCAATTCGCCGAAAAAAGGGTTCATTAATTTATGCGTCGGATTTTGCTTGTACAAATCAAAAAAATCAACTAATTCACTGCTTAATTCTGCTATTGCATCCTGCATTGATGGTTGCAATGCAGGATCAGGAATCTCAGGTAATTCAATGTTTTTTGTGTTTTCACGGAAGGGCTTATCACTAAGCATAAATGACCTTATCCTCTCCAGGTTTTCTGAGGGAGTAAGCAATACTTTTTTATCCTTTCCATTAGCCTGACGAACTGAATAACTCATGTGTTCCACCATTTGCTGTGCGTTCATTACTCCCCACTTCCCTTTTGCTTCGGGCGATAAATTAAATAGCATCTCAATAAAATCAATGGTAAGCCAGTTTAATTTATGATTGGTATCCATATATTTAATTTCAAATTTAATGTCGTAAAATATTGATTCATTCAATAGCCCAGGAATTCATTCATGGGCTATTAAAAAAAATCATTTCCATGCTCATTACTACTAACCAAATAATAATCTTCCATTAACAAGTCAGATTGTTTTCGTAACATCCAATTCATTTTCCCATTTGCAAACCACAGCTGTTGCAACGGCATTGCCAATCACATTGGTTGCTGATCGGCCCATATCAAGCAACTGGTCAACACCTAACAAAAGCAACAATCCAGCTTCCGGAATTTTAAAAGAAGCCAGCATCCCGGCAATCACCACCAATGAAGCGCGCGGCACACCGGCCATTCCCTTGCTCGTTACCAATAATATCAGCATCATGGTTATTTGTTGGGTAATGGTAAAATCCATTCCATAAGACTGTGCGATAAACATTGTTGCAAAAGTCATATACATGATGGAGCCATCCAGGTTAAAAGAATAACCCAATGGCAAAACAAAACTTATAATCCTGTTACTGCAACCATAATTCTCCAGTGCTTCAACCGTCTTAGGAAAAGCCGATTCGCTGCTGGCCGTAGAGAAGGCTAAAACCATAGGCTCTTTAATATTGGCCAACAATTTCAGGAAAGGGATCTTCAGTAGTACACAAATAGAACCTAAAATAACAAAGCCGAAAAAGAACAATCCGAAATAAAAACACCCAATCAGATATATGTATCCGCTGATAATACCAATACCTTCCCGGGCAACAATGGCAGCAATAGCACCAAACACACCAAAAGGAGCAAAAAGCATTACATAATTAGTTACCTTAAACATAATATGTGCAATCACATCAAACGCTTTTACAATACCTTTTGCTTTCTCTCCCATCGAAGCTGTAGCAATACCAAAAAATAATGCAAATACTACAATAGGTAAAATCTCATTATTTGCCATGGCTTCCACTACACTTTTTGGAATAACATGGGAAATAAATTCCTTAAATGATGGTGTTTTGGCTGCTAATCCATTGGCTGCATCCTGAAGCGGTAATGGAAGGTGCATAATCTTTCCCGGTTCAAACACATGCACTAAAATGAGTCCAAGCGTTAGTGCCAGTATGGTTGCAATCTGAAAATAAACCAAGGTCTTGAGACCTATTCTACCCACACTTTTAAAATCACCAACCTTGGCCACCCCCACAACCAACGTAGTAAATACAAGAGGAGCAATTATCATCTTTATCAGCCTCAGAAAAATATCACTCAATACCTGGATGTTTTCTGCAAACAGACCATAATCAGCGGGTAATGGATGTGTCAATCTATATATGTACCCAACGGCTATACCTGTTAACATTCCTAAAAAGATACGCGTTGTTAAATTTATTTTCATATAAAATCTATATATAATATCCGTCAGGAAGGCCAAATATAATTCAAAAACATCAGGAGAAAGCACCTGCTTTTCAATTCAAAAATCAGCATTCAAATTTGCGAATAGAATAAGCCTAATCATACCCCAACCAAACCCTCTATTGATTATCTTCGTTCCCTTAAATTTTACATTCCAAATATGGAGTTGCCAAAAACATATAATCCACTTATTACAGAAGACAAATGGTATCAGCACTGGCTACAGAAGGGTTACTTCCGCTCTGTGCCTGATGAGAGAGAGCCTTACACCATTGTGATCCCCCCACCAAATGTTACCGGAGTGCTGCATATGGGGCATATGCTAAACAACACTATTCAGGATGTATTGATCAGACGGGCACGCATGCTGGGAAAAAATGCATGTTGGGTGCCGGGAACCGACCATGCTTCCATTGCAACAGAAGCCAAAGTTGTTGCCATGCTTCGTGAAAAAGGCATCAATAAATCGGACCTTTCCCGTGACGAGTTCATGAAATATGCCTGGGAATGGAAAGAAAAATATGGTGGTATTATACTTGATCAGTTAAAAAAACTGGGTGCATCCTGCGATTGGGACAGAACCAGTTTCACCATGGACGAAGGTTATTACAATGATGTTGTAAACGTCTTTATCGATCTGTATAATAAAGGATATATATATCGTGGCATGCGCATGGTGAACTGGGATCCCTCAGCAAAGACTGCATTAAGCGATGAAGAAGTGATTTTTAAAGAAACGCACTCTAAACTTGTTTACGTTAAATATAAAGTTGATGGACAAACAGGAACAACAAAAGAAAAAGATTATCTTGTTGTTGCAACTG
>JANOXC010000122.1:0-23191 GCA_031418215.1 Bacteroidota bacterium | reverse complement strand
TGAAATTGCTGAAAAAGGTTATGCGGCGCACTGGAAATATAAAGAGTCCAACCAGGAAAAAGGTTTGGATGAGTGGATCAGCCGAATCAGAGAAATGTTGGAAAATCCGGAGTCGAATGCCCTTGATTTTATCGATGATTTTAAGCTGAATTTATTTGCTGATGAGATTTTTGTGTTTACACCAACCGGCGAAATCAGAACATTGCCGGTAGGAAGTACAGCCCTCGACTTTGCCTATGAAATTCATTCTGATATAGGAGCAAAGTGTATTGGTGCTAAAATCAATCACCGGCTGGTTCCAATTTCTTATAAACTTGACAGTGGTGACCAGGTGGAGATCATCACTTCTTCAAAACAACATCCGAAAGATGACTGGATGAGTTTTGTAATTACGGCTAAGGCAAAATCTAAAATCAAAGCAGCCTTAAAAGAAGAGAAGAAAAGATTGTCGGAGGAAGGGAAAGAAATTTTTGAACGCAAACTCCGTCATTTGAAATTGCCTAAACAGGATTACAATGTAAATGAGTTGTTGCTATTCTATAAAGTCTCTAATGTAACAGATTTTTATCATCGGATAGCAGTTGAAGCAATTGATTTAAAAAACCTGCGCGACTTTTTCGAACAAAAGGAAACGGGTAAGTTGAAACTCCCTGTGAAAACTGAACAGCAGTCATTTGATGATATTGTTCGAAATGTTCGCGGTAAGTCTGATATGCTGGTGATTGGAGAAGGACTGGAAAAGATAGATTACAAATTATCACCTTGTTGCAACCCGATACCCGGTGATGATGTGTTTGGTTTTATCACCATTAATGAAGGCATTAAAATCCATCGTACTAATTGTCCGAATGCAATTCAATTAATGTCAAATTATGCATATCGTATTGTAAAAGCTAGATGGTTTAATCAACAGCAGATTGCATTTCTTGCAGGAATTAAAATCACCGGAATGGATGATGTGGGTGTTGTAAATAATATTACCAAGGTGATATCAAGTGAACTGAAAGTTAATATACGTTCATTAAATATTGAAAGTCTTGATGGACTGTTTGAAGGAACGATTATGTTATTTGTGCACGATACAGGTCATCTGCAAAACCTGATGAAAAAACTAAAAAGCTTAAATGGTATCGTATCTGTTTTACGAATTGATTAATAGCAATGTGACAACGAATACGAATTAAGGCGAATTTACGAATTGAAAAAATAAAAAATCTTGATTCTTAATTCTTGGTTCTTGACTCTTGTCCCAACTAATAATGCAGAATAAAAACCTCCAGCAAACCGTAAAAACAATACTTGAGAAATATCTCGAGCAAAACAGGTTACGCAAAACACCGGAAAGGTTTGCGATTTTAAGAGAGATATACATACTGGAGGGGCATTTTGATGTAGATTCACTATATGAATTGATGCTGAAGAAAAAGCATGAAATCAGTCGTGCCACGTTATATAATACCATTGAGCATTTATTGCAATGTGACCTAATTACCCGCCATCAGTTCGGTAAAAACCTGGCGATGTTTGAGCGATCCTACGCCTTTAAGCAGCACGACCACCTGATATGTGCCGATTGCGATAAGGTCTTGGAGTTTTGTGATCCCCGTATTCACCAGATTCAGACCATGATGGGAGAAATTTTGAATTTCAGGGTTACGAACCATTCATTAAATCTCTTTGGAAAATGCCTGAAATTGGAGCAATCTGGCAGCTGTGAACATCTTTCAAAAAAACAGGTAACTTTGCGACCTAAAATCAATCAACATTAAATATGGAGTTCGGATATAATATCAAGGAAAAAGGGAAATATACCCTGGTTAATTTAAGTGGCAATTTGATGGAAAAAGGTCAGGCTACTGAGTTGTTGAATGAAATCGATAATTGCATTGAGAAAGATTCAACTAATTTCATCATTGATTTTTCTGATTTTAAATATATGAACAGCACCGGACTCAATGTGTTGCTCAATATCTTATCGGTAGCCCGTAAATCGGGTGGGGAAGCAGTAATTTGCAATGTGCCAGAAAAAATAAGAACGTTATTAGTCATTACTAAACTGGTTAATGTGTTTTCAGTAACAGACAATGAGCAATTGGCGGCGGAAGTGTTTAGTAATTAATTTGACAATTTGAAAATGTGAGAATTTGAAAATGAATGATTGATATTGCGATCATGTTATTATATTTCAAAAATAGCTAAGTTTAATTAATTCTCTTCCATCCAATCACAAAATACCTTTCTATAAAAAATAAATCTTGAGTCTTATGTCTTGATTCTTGAATCTCAATAAATAAAGTATAGTTTAATAAACATCATAAAATCAATATTCACTATTCAATATTAAATATTCAATGAAAGCTGACGTATTGCTCGGATTACAATGGGGGGATGAGGGGAAAGGTAAAATAGTAGATGTTTTAGCACCGCATTATGATGTGATCGCCCGTTTCCAGGGTGGTCCAAATGCTGGGCATACTCTGGAATTTGAAGGCATAAAGCATGTTTTGCATACCATCCCTTCCGGAATTTTTCATCAGGGAAAATCAAATATTATTGGTAATGGTGTTGTAATCGATCCGGTTACTTTTAAAAAGGAAGTGGATGCATTAATGAAAATGGGCGTTGATGTTAAAAAGAATTTATATATATCACGGAAAGCGCATTTGATATTACCCACACATCGTTTGTTGGACGCTGCTTCAGAAGCAAATAAAGGAAAGGAAAAAATAGGAAGCACGTTGAAGGGGATTGGTCCTGCGTATATGGATAAAACCGGAAGAAATGGTTTACGTACTGGTGATATTGAACATCCTGATTTTAATAATCGATACAATGCATTGATTAAGAAACATAAAGACTTGTTGTCTTTCTATGATTATAAATATGATTTGGCAAGTATGGAAACCGATTTTTTTGACGGCATAGAATTACTTCGGTCATTAACCTTAATTGATAGCGAATATGTTTTAAACGGTTATCTTGATGAGGGAAAATCAATGTTGGCGGAAGGTGCACAAGGTTCATTACTTGATATTGATTTTGGTTCTTATCCATTTGTTACTTCATCGCATACTATTACGTCAGGAACTTGTATTGGCTTAGGACTGGCACCCTCTAAAATTGGTGAGGTGTATGGTATTT
Organism: Bacteroidota bacterium; assembly: GCA_031418215.1. Classification (GTDB taxonomy): domain Bacteria; phylum Bacteroidota; class Bacteroidia; order AKYH767-A; family OLB10; genus JANOXC01. The sequence goes on along the minus strand of JANOXC010000122.1, from coordinate 20,050 downwards.
TTAAAGCTTATTGCACACGTGTAGGAAGTGGCCCTTTTCCAACAGAACTAAATAATACAGTTGGCGAAGAGATGCGCAAAAGGGGTAATGAGTTCGGCTCAACAACTGGTCGTGCGCGTCGTTGCGGCTGGCTTGATATGCCTGCTTTGAAATATGCCATCATGCTAAATGGCGTAACCCAGTTAATTATGATGAAGCCTGATGTTTTAAGCGGCTTTGATACCCTTAAAGTTTGCACGCACTATAAATATATGGGTAAGGTTATTGACCATATGCCATTCGACCTTGTAAATAATGAGGCAACGCCGATATATAAAGAAATGAAAGGATGGCAAACCGATATCAGCAAAACCCTGGATCCGGATGAATTGCCTGCAGCATTGCATGAATACATCGCCTATATTGAACAGGAAACAAAACTTCCAGTTACCATTGTTTCTGTCGGTCCTGACCGAACACAAACTTTAAGAAGACACCTTGCTGTTTAATATCAACATATATATTGTTGCCTTACAGTTTATTTCAGGCATAATAGTATTATATGCTTTTTTGTTGATGCTGAATAATGTTGGCAGATTGATGTTTTTCCAGAAAAATCATTGGAAACTAATTTATTTATCAGTTTCATTTTTAACACTTTTAGTTGGTGAGTCATTTTCGCAAGAGTCAAGGCGCGTGGAGATCGTTCAGGCAAATTCACTGGAAGGTGTAAAGATTGGTGGAGAGGAAGTCAGGAGGCTGAGAGGAGACGTGATCTTCAAACAAAACACCACATTGATGTATTGTGATAGTGCATTGTTTTTTGAAAAGAGCAATAGCATCGATGCTTTTGGCGATATACGCATCGAAGGGCCCGATGTTAAAATGATTGGCAAAACATTGCATTATGATGGAAACACAAAGCAAGCCATCATAACAAAGGATGTACAACTCACTGATGGCAAAATGACTTTGACTACGCAGACGTTAAATTATAATACTGAAACGGATATTGCTGATTATTCAACAGGAGCGAAAGTGGAGGATCATGAAAATGTACTGACAAGTAAAAAAGGGTATTATTTCTCGAAAGAGAAAATGGTTTTTTTTAAAGATGATGTGGTACTTACCAATCCTGAGTATATCATACATACAGATACGCTGAAGTATCATTCTCCTTCTGCCACATCATACTTTTTCGGACCTTGTTATATTAACAGTACCGGAACCGACAGCTCCTTTATTTACTGTGAATATGGTTGGTATAATTCCAATACCGGAAAATCTTATTTCAGCAGAAATGCTTTTATTCAATCAAAAAGCAAGCGTTTACAGGGCGATAGTATCCTTTATGATAGAAAGGAAAAGATTGGTCAGGCTTTTAGAAATGTGTACGTTACAGATACTGTTCAAAAGGTAATTATTTCAGGTGACTATGCGTATTTGAACGAACAAACACATAAGTCGTTGGTGACAGGTAAAGCACAATTAATAAAGGAGTTTGAAACCGATTCAATGTTCATGCATGCTGATACGCTGTTTGCTATGGAAGATACTTTAAAAGCATTAAAGTCATATTATGCTTATAAGCATGCCAGAATATATAAAACCGATTTGCAAGGGAAATGCGACTCTTTGGTTTATACGACAGCGGATTCCACGATGCGGTTTTATGGAGATCCTGTTTTGTGGAGTGAGAAAAACCAACTGACGGCAGATTCCATTTCACTTACGCTCTCCGGAAATAAAATATATAGTCTTCAATTACGATTGAATTCATTAATTGTATCCCAGGAAGATACACTGCGTTTTAATCAGATAAAAGGTCGGGATATGACCGGTTATTTTAATAATAATAAACTATATAAAATTCATGTTATTGGCAATGGGCAAACCATTTATTACCTCCGAAATAAAAATCAACAGATCACGGGTGTAAACCAGGCAGATTGCAGTGATATGGTCATTTTTATCAATGAAAATAAGGTTGAACGTATTTCATTGTTATACAAACCTGATGCTACACTTTTCCCGGTTAAGGAAACCAATCCGTTGGATTTAAGATTAAAAGGATACAAATGGCTTCAAAATTACAGGCCAATGTCAAAAGAAGATATTTTTATCTGGAGATAAATCGACGTTGATCTAAAAAAAATAGTTGTGAATTGCAAATAGTAAATCAACTTTTTAAAATCAATATTTATTACCATCCGAAGTTGTTTTACGTAGGATGGCACTATTCACTAAATTCACTTCGCCCCAAAAACTTTTTTCAAAATATCAGTCCCACGTGCCGCAGGGTCTTTACGAATTTTTAATTCTTCCTGTGCGACCAATAAAAACAAACCATCGGTTGCTTTTTGAGTTACATAAGCATCAAGATTTGGGTTTACTTTTGTCACCAAAGGAATTTTATTGTATTTAGTAAATAGCGGTTTCCAGTACTTGGTGATTTCAACTTTTTTTAATGAGGCGGCAATAATTGGTTTAAACTCATTGGTTAATTGCAAGGAAGTTTTTTGTTTCAAATATTGGGTAGCTTCATCATCTTTTCCTTTTAAAATCGTAAGGCCGTCATTAATAGTCAGGTTTTTAACAGCGTTTACAAATATCGGGGCTGCTTTTTTCGCAGCATCTTCAGCTGCACGATTCAATTGTTTTTCAAATTCAGCAACCTGTTTCGTCATTCCCATACGTTTTAAGGTGGCCATCATATGTTCTGTTTCATGGGGGTAAGGGATCTTGATGGCAGGGTTTTTATAAAATCCATCGAGTTTTGAAGCAGACGTTCCGGCTGTATTGCTGCCAATGGTCAAAGCTTCTTTTAATCCTTTAGTAATATCAGCAGTGCTTAAACTGCCTGCACTTACTGCGCTGTTAACGGAATTGATTACACTGTTAATATTGATTTGGGCATTGGTCTGATTGAATAACAGAACCATAATTATCAGGGCCAGTACTTTGTTTTTCATAATTTCTTTTAAACCTTTCGCAGGCAAAGATATTGTCATTAGTTCTAATTTCTGTCCGGGGTTCACAACTACTTCATACTTTTGTATCACCATCCAGAGCAATAGCGAATGATGGTATTACCTCATACAACATTAACAAATTGTAGCGGTACATATTCCCAAATCGCCTTATTGCCTCATCGCTTAATCGCTTAACCACCTCATCACCTCATTTTCTCATCACAAAAAAATGCTAGCAGAAATCATAACTATAGGAGATGAATTACTAATAGGACAAGTAGTTGACACCAATTCAGCCTGGATGGCAACACAGTTGAATCTTGCCGGCATCAGGGTTTTTCAAATTACCTCCGTTTCAGATGAGGAACAACATATTTTAAATGCACTTAATGAAGCAAGACAGCGGGCAGATATCATTTTAATTACCGGTGGACTGGGTCCAACGAAGGATGATATTACCAAAGAAACACTCTGTAAATATTTCAATACACACTTGGTGTTTAATGAAGATGCTTATAAAGCGCTTGAGATCATATTTCAAAAATTTGGAAGAGAGATTACGCCGCGGAACAGGACCCAGGCTGAACTGCCATTGTCCTGCACACCAATTATCAATCATAAAGGAACTGCTTCCGGGATGATGTTTGAAGAAGATAGTAAAATATTTATTTCAATGCCTGGTGTACCTTTTGAAATGAAAGCCATGATGACAAATGATGTTTTACCGCTTTTAATGAAGCGATTTAAAATGCCATTCGTAATGCATAAAACAATATTGACGCAAGGTATTGGGGAGAGTTTTTTGGCTGACAAATTAGTTAGTTTTGAAGACCATTTACCAAAGCCATTTAAGCTGGCTTATTTACCCTCTGCAGGAATGGTACGTTTGCGATTAACTGCTGCCGGAGAGGAAGGTTTGATAAAAAGAACAATGAATGAGCTGACCATCCAATTGGAATCATTGATTGCAGATTATATATATGGTTATGGGGAAGAATCATTGGAATCGATTATTGGGAAATTACTTCACGATGCTCATAAAACAATTTCAACTGCTGAAAGTTGTTCAGGAGGATACCTTGCGCATCTTATTACCACTGTTCCGGGAAGTTCGGAATATTATATGGGCTCAACTATTACCTATTCATACCAAAGTAAAACAGATTTGTTAAATGTCCCAATGGAGATATTAACTCAATTTGGTGCAGTTAGCGAAAAGGTAGTAATAATGATGGCAAAAGGGGCATTGTCATGTTTTAAAACCGACTATTCAATTGCAACTACCGGAATTGCAGGTCCATCGGGCGGAACAAGCGATAAACCTGTTGGAACAGTTTGGGTAGGAGTAGGCACTCCCAGCGGAGTTGTAACCAAGAAATTTCAGTTTGGCGGTGATCGGGAAAGAAATATTCAGATGACGGCAATGAATGCCTTAAGTGTATTGAGGAAAATATTGTTGAAAGATTTGAAGTGAAACATTCTTGATACACTGAATGATTTTTTTGTTTTTTTCTTTGATCTTTTTCGCAATATATTCACAACATTACTTTCAAAGTTTTAGAAATTGCTTTTCCGATAAAGCGATTTACCTTTTCAATTAGCAATCAGCTAGGACTTGCACCGAAAACTTACTGTCACTTTAGGTCTGGCCAACAAATCTAATTTTAGTATTTACTTAAAGTATTGTAATTCAAATATATAATATTTAGTAGGTTATGTTTTTAAGACATTTTGTTTAACTAATTTTGTAAAAAGTTAAACAAAGTGTCCCACTATTCCATCAGAGACCTTCAACAGTTGAGCAATGTAAAGACCCATACAATAAGAGTTTGGGAGCAGCGCTACAACTTATTACAACCGGAACGGACAGATACCAATATCCGTTACTACGACGATGAGCAACTCAAAAAACTGCTAAACGTCAGCGTGCTGATGAATAATGGGATGAAAATTTCCAAAATCAGTAAACTCAACAATAAAGAGATCGCTGATGAAATAGAAAAACTGCTTAGCAATGCTATACAATTTGATAATAAAACCGAGGCGCTGCTGAATCAATGTATCATTGCAGCAACTTCATTTGATGAGGCGCTTTTTGAAAAAATTATAAATGGTTGTATTCATAGGGATGGTTTAATTGAGACTTATAAAAATGTTGTTTATCCTTTACTAATGCGCATTGGTCAATTGTGGACCAGCAATGAAATGCTTCCGGCACAGGAGCACTTTATTTCTAATTTACTGGAGAAGAAACTTTATGCTGCAATTGACGCACTTCCATTGCCTGTTGATGCTGATCAAACCTGGATTTTGTTTCTACGTGAACCAGAAGAGCATGTCCTGGGGCTTTTGCTGACCTATTACATTTTGAAGAAACACGGCAAAAAAGTTGTTTACCTGGGTCGTCGCGTGCCTGTAGAAAATCTATTTAATGTAGTTAAGGAATGCAATGCTACACATATTTATACATTTTTTGTAAAGAATCGCCCCGAGCGGGAAACAGCAGAATTTCTGAATCAGATTAAGGAATTTTCAAAAAAATTGAAGGTGTTTATATCAGGAAGAGCTAAAGTCATTGAAAATATCCCATTAAATTCACAGGTTGTTTGGTTAAAAGAAGTTGATAGTTTAATTGAAATATTGAAACGCTAGCATGTCATCAACACAAGGTCCGTTAATTAAAAGTAAAGCCTCCACTGTTGCCGTTATTGGTTCAGGTTTTGCCGGTATGGCATCATCTGCGGTGTTGGCGGCTAATAATATTGATGTAACTGTTTTCGAAAAGAATGCAACAGTTGGCGGAAGAGCAAGGACCATGTCGGACAATGGTTTCTTATTTGATATGGGCCCCAGTTGGTATTGGATGCCCGATGTATTTGAACGGTACTATAATATTTTCGGCAATACTACTTCCGACTTTTATGAGTTAAAAAAACTTGATCCGGGATTTAAAATAATTTTTGGGAATAACGACTATCTGGATATTCCCGCAGATTTTGATCAGTTATGTGCATTATTTGAAAGTATTGAAAAAGGAAGTGCTGATCAGCTGAGGAAATTTATGATGCAGGCCGAGTATAAATACAATGCAGGAATGAAGGAGTTGGTTTATCTTCCAGGTCATTCAATAACTGAATTTTTTAGTTTTAGTTTGTTAAAAGATGCTTTAAAGCTTCAACTTTTTTCTTCCTTCAGTAAACATGTCAGAAAATTTTTCAAAGATGAAAGACTGATTGCATTGATTGAATTTCCTGTTCTCTTTCTTGGCGCTATGCCAAAAGACACACCTGCTTTATACAGCCTGATGAATTTTGCCGGGTTGAAACAGGGAACATTTTATCCAATGGGAGGATTTGGTAAAGTGGTTGAAGCATTTGAAAAAATAGCTTTGGAAGCCGGTGTTACTTTTCATAAAAATGAAAAAGTAGATCAATTGGAAATTGCAAATGGTAAAGTGTCGATGTTACATACAGCGAACCGGAGTATGAAAGTAAGCGGTGTTGTTGCCGCCGCGGATTATCACCATGTTGAGCAATCACTGCTCTCCAATGATTATCGTACATATAGCAAGCGTTTTTGGAAGAAGCAGGTATTTGCGCCTTCTTGTTTAATATTTTATATTGGCATTAACAAAAAGATTGATAAGTTGCTCCATCATAATTTATTTTTTGATGCAGACCTTAATTTACATGCTGAAGAAATATACCAAGATAAGAAATGGCCAACAAGCCCTTTGTTTTATGCCTGTTGCCCATCTAAAACAGATGACACAGTAGCACCTCAAGGTTGTGAAAACCTTTTTCTGCTGATGCCCATTGCAACCGGATTAGAAGATTCAGAAAAGGAGAGAAGCCATTACTTTGAAATATTAATGGACAGACTTGAGAAATATACTGGGCAAAATATCAGGGATCACATTACTTACAAGCAGAGTTATTCAGTTTCAGATTTTGTAAAGGACTATAATGCATATCAGGGAAATGCATATGGGTTAGCCAATACCTTATTCCAGACAGCGATCTTTAAGCCGAAAATTCAGAGCAAAAAGGTTAGCAATTTATTTTTTGCAGGACAGCTGACAGTTCCCGGCCCGGGCGTTCCGCCATCTATTATTTCAGGACAAATAGCAGCAAAAGAATTAATGAAGTACTTAAAAGTGAAGGCATGAAAAAAATATTTGATGATGTATCTGCAAAATGCAGCAGCATTACAACTAAATCGTATAGTACCAGTTTCTCTTTGGGAATCTATTTCCTGAATAAGAAATTACATCGGCCCATTTATGCCATTTATGGTTTTGTGCGCTTTGCTGATGAAATCGTGGATTCGTTTCATAACCATGATAAGCGAAGATTACTTATGAAGTTTAAAGATGATACTTATGAAGCACTTAATGATGGGATTTCGTTGAATCCAATTCTTAATTCATTTCAGGAAGCTGTTCATCAATATAAAATTGACAGAAACCTTATTGAAACATTTCTTACCAGTATGGAAATGGACTTGGGCGATGTTAAATATGAAAGGCATAATTATGAAAAATATATATTAGGTTCTGCCGAAGTAGTTGGATTAATGTGCCTTCATGTGTTTACAGCTGATTCATCAGCATTATATGAAAAGTTGAAACCTGCTGCTATGTCACTAGGTGCTGCATTTCAAAAAATTAATTTCCTGCGCGATGTAAAGCAAGACTTTGAACAGTTGGGAAGAACTTATTTTCCGGGTGTAAATCTCGAGCAGTTATCTGCAAGTGATAAAATGAAGATTGAAGAAGAGATTGGCAATGATTTGAGAAAAGGATTGGAAGGAATCAGGCAACTACCCAATAGTTCAAGAAGAGGTGTATATCTTGCTTACTATTATTATTTACACTTATTCCGAAAGATAAAAAATGTGGCTCCTCAAAGAATAATGCTGGAAAGGATCAGGATACCCAATTCCTCTAAGTTATACCTGATGTTTAAGTCTAATGTTCGCTATCAAATAAACATGCTGTGAAGATGAAATGGCTTTTGCTTCCTTTGTTTTTGCTGATGACTTTTGTATCGGAGGGATACACGATGCAAGAGATCAGGGAATTGTTTCATGAATCTGTGGAAACGGAAGAAGCGGCAAGAAAAATGCTGGTCCTTTTAAAAGATGTTGATTCGAACGATCAGTCAATATTAGTTGCTTATAAAGGAATGGCTTATATTTTGTTGTCGAAACATGCTTTTAACCCCATCAATAAACTTAAATATTTTAACCAAGGAAGAGATTTTCTTGAAAATGCAATTGCTAGAGACCAAAATGATATGGAGATGCGTTTTTTGCGTTATGCAGTGCAAATTAATGTACCATTCTTTCTGAATTATAATAATAACATTAAAAAAGATAAGAAATTTGTTTTCGATGGCATTCCGGAATTAAAAGATCTTTCCGTTAAGAAAATTGTAATTGATTTTATGTTAAAGACTGATGATTGCACTGTTGCTGAAAAGAAATGGTTGAGAGAACAAGCAAATAATACCTGAGTGGTTTATATTTATTAATAGTTTAATTGATTGGGATAATATGGTTAGTGAAGTTATTAAATACATGAAGCAATGAAATCAACAGCAACTTCTGTTATTTTAGTTGATGAGAATGATAAAGAACTTGGCTTTATGGAGAAGTTGGAAGCGCATCAGAAGGGTGTATTGCACAGGGCTTTTTCAATTTTTATCTTTAATTCAAAAGGAGAACTATTGCTTCAACAGCGTGCTGATATAAAGTATCATTCAGGGGGGTTATGGACGAATACCTGTTGCAGTCATCCGATGCCGGGCGAAAATATTGATGAGGCTGCATCGAATCGATTAATGGAAGAGATGGGTATTTCAACAAGGATAAAGCAAGGTTTCGATTTTATATATAAGGCAGATTTTGAAAATGGATTGATAGAGTATGAGTTTGATCATGTTTTTTTTGGAGTAAGTAATGATCCTCCCAAAATGAACTTAATGGAGGTGCAAAATTGGAAATACATGAGTATGGATGCACTTGCTATCGAACTGGAGATAAATCCACAACATTATACGGCTTGGTTAAAGCTTTGCTTTAGCAAGGTAACAAGATACATTAAGGAACATCAATTCCAATTTATAGATTAAAATGAAAAAAAAGAACGAAACTTACAAGCTGCAAACGGATCAACTGCTAACTATTCCATTATCGGAGGCCTGGGAATTTTTCTCTTCACCCGGCAATCTTTCAAAAATAACACCACCCGATATGGATTTTAAGATAATCTCTGAACTCGATGAAAGCCCTGTTTATCCCGGAATGGAAATAACTTATACAGTTAAGCCGATCTTAGGTATTCCTGTTAAATGGAAGACCCTGATTAGTGAAGTTGTAGAAGGACAGCAATTTACTGACAAGCAACTGGAAGGCCCTTATAAATTGTGGGAACATACCCATACTTTCACAGCAACGGATCGAGGATTGTTGATGACAGATACGGTTAGATACGAATTACCGTTTGGAATAATTGGTAAATTTGCACATTGGTTGTTTGTGCGGAAGAAATTGAAGGAAATATTTACATACAGACGGGTTGTGGTAGAAAAACTATTCAATAAAAATGGAATACTTGCTAATTAGTTTCTCAATAGTGTTGGCCACCTTCATATTCATGGAAGGAGTGGCATGGTTTACCCATAAGTATGTAATGCATTATTTAGGCTGGTTTCTTCACCGTGACCATCATCAGAAAGAAACAACAAATTTTTTTGAGAAAAACGATTACTTCTTTTTGATTTTTGCAATACCCGGAATGTTGGGTATTTTCATTGGCATGCAAAATGAGTTTAATGCACTCTTCTGGATAGGTATTGGTATCACCCTATACGGTGCTGCATATTTTCTGGTGCACGATATATTTATTCATCAACGATTTAAGATCTTCAGAAATACAGATTCATTTTATTTGCGCGCCATTAGGAAAGCGCACAAAGTGCACCATAAGCACCTTGATAAGTATGATGGAGAATGTTTTGGTATGCTTTGGGTGCCGATGAAATATTTCAGAGAAGCGATTGAAACGAAACATAAATGAATTATTTATATTTACTAGTTGACCTTGGTGCTTTCATCGTTCCGTTTCTTTTTTCCTTTCATCCGAAGCTTGAATTTTATAAAAAATGGAAGTTTGTTTTTCCTGCAATTCTGATATCGGCTATTCCATTTCTAATTTGGGATAGTTATTTTACCATGATAGGAGTATGGGGATTTACACAGAAATATTTAACCGGATATCATTTATTAAACCTGCCTTTGGAAGAAGTTATGTTTTTTATTTGTATTCCTTATTCTTGCCTATTCACTTATTATTGTCTTAATAAACTTATCCATAATGACTTTTTAGCAAGTGCTGAAAGAATAATAACAGGGATTTTATTACCGATTTTAATTGTTGTCGGTCTTTACAATTCAACGAAGGCATATACTTATTCTACTTGCATTGGCTTGACGTTGTTATTATTATTTTTGAAATTTTATTTAAAATCAAAATGGCTCAGCAGGTTTTATTTTTCATACATGATATTACTAATTCCATTTTTAATTGTGAATGGTATTTTAACAGGAACGGGGTTAAGTGAACCGGTGGTGTGGTATAATGACAATGAAAATATAGGTATCAGATTGCTGACAATTCCAGTGGAAGATGTGTTTTATGGAATGACATTGATTTTATTAAATGTTTCCATCTTTGAATTCATGTCAAAAAAAAATAGAAGTAAAGGGCAATAAGGAATTAACTTCGGTGTTTCTTCTCATATCGCTTGCCATACTTCTCCTTCATGGCATCGGCGCGTGTGACTTTAATATTTACTTTTTTATTCTTGTCTTTTTTCTCATGATGTGCTGGTCCCTTTGCAACATTCTTAGGCTGTCGCACCTCAATAATTTTCATATTGATGACAGGTTTCTCCTCTTCAGTTAAAAAAGCAGAGATCTTCACATCTTCTGGCATTTTTTTCATTGGTATTTTCTGACCCATCAACGCTTCAACCTTATTTTTATGTTCGACGTCGCTTTCTGTAATAAAAGTTATTGCAATCCCTTTTTTATCAGCTCTGCCTGTTCTGCCAATACGGTGCATATAATTTTCCGGAACTGCCGGAACATCGATATTAATTACATGTGATACAGACGATACATCCAACCCGCGTGCAATAATATCCGTTGCAATCAAAATACTGCAAGCACCGCTTTCAAAATCATTCACTGTTTTAAAACGATTTGGTTGTGTTTTGTTGGAATGAATTACCGCCAGGCGTTCAGAGAATTGATCTTCAATTCTGTTGTGGATGTCATCCGCTAATTTTTTGCTCCCTGCAAAAATCAACACCTTCGTCATACTTTTATCAGTTGCAAGCAGATGTTCTAAAAAATTAATCTTCGTATTAAAATTAGGAACCTCATATCCTATTTGTACAATATTATTTAGCGGTGTTCCTGTAGGAGCAGCTTCAATCTTTATTGGATTGTTAAAATTGTTTTTAATTAATTCTTCGACCTCAGCAGTTATGGTAGCAGAAAACAATAAATTCTGACGTTTCAACGGTAACAAATCAAAGATATTTCTAACCTGTGTTCTAAAGCCCAGGTTCAACAATTCATCCATTTCATCAATCACCAGCCTTTTGATGTAGTTCGACTGGATTGTTCCGTTCAATAGTAAGTCTAATAATCTTCCCGGTGTTGCAACTACAACATCTGCTCCTGCAAGAATTGCTGTCATCTGTGTTTTAATATTTGCGCCTCCATAAGCGCCAACAGCAACAAGGGTAGTGTACTTTGCTATTTTTTCAAATTCATCTACAACCTGCACTACCAACTCACGTGTGGGAACAAGCACCAATATCTGGGGATTTCTTTTTTTAGCATGCTGCCACTGGCGCATCAACGGAAGCAGGTAAGCATAGGTCTTGCCCGTACCTGTTTGTGCAATACCCAAAACATCTTTGCCTGCCATTATTGGTGCAAAAGCCCGCTGCTGAATGGTAGTAGGGTGAGTAAGCCCGGCTTCAGCCAACGCATCCAGCAATGGTTTATTTAAATTAAGGTCTTGAAATGTCATTGGAATGCGTATTCTGAATTAGCAGCAAAGGTAGGGCAATTTATCCTGCTTATTGAGAATTAATTGGATTGCTTAAAATGGTTGGAGGTTGTTTAAAATAGTTTGAATTGTTTTAAGGAAGTGTTTTTCTATATTCAATATAGGTCTGTAAACGTCAATTGATTTCATTAAAGGGAACATTGTTTTAAACTAATTTTGCCCAATGGAATCATTTAAAATAAAAGGAGAATATATACATCTCAATCAATTATTAAAAGTGATGGGCTGGTGTGAAAACGGATCAGAAGCCAACACAAATATTGACAATGGACTGGTAAAGGTGAATGGCGTGCAGGAGTTCCGAAAGCGGAATAAAATAGTGCCGGGCATGGTAGTTTCTTTTAGCAAGGAAAGTGTGACGGTTGAATAATAGTAACATTTATTATTCTTCTTTCAGATTATTTTTAAATAAAGTTTTCTCAATCCGTTTATCCGGGATCAGCCACATTATGGCAACAGTAACGTATAATGCAAATGAAACCCAAGATTGAGCAAATGAAAGTGGGACTGCTATCGCATAAATTACCAATGAAAGTTTTCCTTTTGCATCGCTGCCCAGCGCCATTGCTATAGTTGAACTTTTTCCGTGATATGCAACAATTGTTAATGAAAGGATATAATAAGCAATCCCTGAGAATAGTAAATCAAGACCATAGAGTGCAACAGGCCAACCTGCAAATCCATTTTCACCCATCCAGGCTGTAACAAATGGAATCAATGTTAGCCAAAACAACAAGTGCATATTGGCCCATAAAATGTTTCCATTAACTTTTTCAACAGCCTGAAATAAATGATGATGGTTATTCCAGTAAATGGCAATAAATGTAAATGATAAAATATAGCTGATGAAAACAGGAAACAAAGGTTGAAGTGCTTCAATTGAAGCACCATGCGGAACTTTTAATTCCAATACCATGATGGTGATGATAATAGCAATAACACCATCGCTGAACGCTTCTATTCTTCCTTTTTTCATAAAAGTTTAAAGTTTGTTGTTTGATGTTTTGGGTTTGAAGTGTTTGAAATAGTTTGAATAAGTTTGAATTGTTTGAAATAGCTTGAATTGAGTGGTTGACAATTTTTAAAAGCTCAGCGACTGTGTATTTTGTGAAATATAACAATTGTAAAACTTTTAAAATTATTATTGCAAACTGCAAACTGCCGCTGCCAACTGCTACTAACAACTGCAAACTGCCAACTGCGAACTGCCACTGCTACTGCTAATGCCAACTTCCTACTACTACTGCCTACTGCTACTGCTACTGCCAACTGCCAACTTCTTCAATACAAAAATCCCATTTTACCTTGCTTATAATCCCTCATGGCTTCCAGTATTTCCGTTTCACTATTCATCACAAATGGACCGTGTGAAACAATCTTTTCGTCAATTGGTGTTCCTGACAGTAGTAATAATTTTGCTTCTTTTTCAGCATCGATCATAATTTGTCCATTACTATTTTCAAAAACAATTAATCCGTGTTTACCTACAGTAACATCTTTATTGATTTTAATATTTCCTTCTAACACATAAAAAGCAACATTATCTTTTTCTGGAAAAGTGAAATCAAAAATGCTTCCCGGTTTCATTCGTAAAGTGGCCGTGAAAACCGCACTGTCAGCCGGGCCTTTTTTATCATTGTAAATGCCGGAGACCAAACGCAACTCAGCACCTGGTTTTGTAATTAAAACAATTTCATTACTCGTTAAAGGCTGATAAGAAGCCGGCAACATTTTTTGTGATGCAGGAATGTTTATCCATAGTTGAATACCCTGGTATCTTCCGCCTTTTTCCACAAAAGCTTTATTTGCTTTTTCACTATGTATGATGCCGCGGCCTGCATTGATCCATTGCACTTCATTGTCGGAGATCACTTTATTATTGCCTAGTGAATCGTTGTGTTCAACTGAGCCTTCAAACATAAAAGTAATGGGACAAAATCCTCTGTGTGGGTGGGGTGGAACGTTGAAGGAATCATCGCCAGGCTTCATCTCAAAATCAAAATGATGGAGCAAGATGAATGGACTTATTTGTTCTAAACCATGCACAGGGATAGCCTGTCGTAATTTTATACTTCCCATCATTACTTCATCGGCAATGAGTTGTTGTTTGATCTTTCTGTATTCAGGCATCTGTTAATTATATATATTGTTTAGTAGTAGGAGATTTAATAGAATAATTGATGAGGACCTTAAAAAGTAATTCAAAATCTATTTATTGGCCATAAAATCAGCGCATAAACTTACTGAGAATCGGGATGAAAACTACTGGTATTGTGTTGACATTGGGATTATTAAGTAAGCAAATTGGCCCTTTGGATTTTATGCCATCGGTTTTTTAAGTCATACTAATGGCCTATTAAACACCTTATTATCGGAAGTTATTTAACAATGCTTGAATGTTTAAAAATTAACCCAAAAGACTGTAAAGAATTGATATATAATATTATATGGTAGAAAAGATCAGGTTTTTGACATCTGCCATTGATTCAAAATTTTGGGTAAAAACCAACCCTTTTACCTCAGGAAATAATAGGATTGATGACATGTATTTATTACCTTTCGCTTCTTAATTATACTTATAATCAACCAATAGTGAAGTAGCAATATTGTCGGAGAAGCCTAATCTCATTTTTTGAAAATTGTGTCAACCTTGCTGTATAATTTATTATCATCTATCTTCTTCTTTAAAATCATTAATAATTAATCCAATAAAAATGAGAAACTTAAACGTACGAACTTCCGGTTTATCAAGGATTGTAATCCTTACATTGGTGATAGTACAAATTACTACGATTGCCCGTTCGCAACAATTGCAGATGTCGGACTTTGTGCTATTTAGCGGTAATGCTGCTTCTGGTACTACGGCGCCAGCTACGCCTGGTGCAGGAGTTCTGCTAAACTCTACTGGAGGTGTAAGCGGCGGATCAATCGGAAGTTATAAACTGGTGAAGTCTACCGGTAATGCTTCGATTACGGCCAATATTTATTCTGGCGGTACTGTTGATCTGACTAACAGTAACAGTGTATCCGGAAAAATAACAGCAGCCAACAGTTATGGTGCAACAGGCAATATACTTTTAGTTGGATCAAGCGCAAATATTGGCGGTAACATTGATGTGAATGGAAATATTTCAATTTCCGGAGGAATTGTTTCCGGAAAAGTTACGCACCCTGTTGGCACAACTTATACCGGTCCTGTACCTGCAGGAGGAAATGTTACAGCGGCGCCTGCGTTGCCAACCTTGCCATTGCTTCCCGCAACAACAAATTTTCTGTTATATCCATATGCCGGAACAGCGGATATTATAACAACACAATCCATTAGTCCTGGATCTTACAGCAATCTAAAACTACAGGGAAATAAGACATTAACACTTAATGGGCCCGGTATCTATGTTTTTAATTCAATTTTAAATTCAGGAAATAACACCCTCACATTTAATTTTCAGAATTCTGCTACTGGTGCATTTTTAATTTATGTGCATAACAATGTTGACCTTGCTAAGATTGGGATTACACTCTTAAATGGCGGTAGTGCGAATAAAATTTTCCTCGAGACCCATGGCAGTGGCACCTATGCTTTTAATATCGCCAATGGCTCTTCAGGTTCAGGTTCGAAATGGATGGGAACGGTATGGGCACCTTATTCAGCGATCAATATCGGTTCAGGTACCGGAAACAGCAGTGTTACCGGGGCTTTATGGAGCGGTACGCAAGTGAATATGAACAGTGGAACTAGTATTGTTTATGCACCATTTGTAAGTTGCTCAACACCTAATGTTAATGCCGGGGCTGATAAAATACTTACTTGTTCTGTCACCTCTTTATCATTAAACGGATCTTCTTCAACAGCGGGAGCAACTTTTAACTGGACAACAAGCAATGGGAATTTTCTTTCCGGTGCTGCTACTGCGTCACCAACAGTAGATGCAGCCGGAACATATATATTAACCGTTACTTCAGGTGCTTGTACAGCGGTTGATACTGTATTAGTCTCAGCTAATATCACTGTACCTAACGTAGACGCCGGTTCTGATGGTTTATTAACATGCACAATTACTTCCTTACAATTATCAGGTTTTTCTTCTACTTTAAATGCTGCCTATAGTTGGGCTGCAACAAATGGTGGAAATATTACTTCAGCAACTAATATTGCAACGCCTACAATTAATGCCCCTGGTACCTATACTTTAACAATAACCAATCCGGTAAATGGATGTAAGGCTACTGATGTTGCAGTTGTTACACAAAATATTACGCCAGCAAATGCGAATGCCGGTCCCGACAATGTAGTTACCTGTTATTATAAAACAGCAACATTAAAAGGAACTTCATCAACGTTAAATGCTGTTTACAGTTGGACAGCGAGTAATAATGGCCACATTGTTTCAGGGGCAAATACTGCAAATCCTGTTGTTGATTCAGCAGGAACGTATACATTAACTGTTACCAACCCATTAAGTACTTGTACTGCAGTTGATGTAGCAATTGTTAATATGGGACCTTGTATTTATCCTTATTACGTTCCTCCTGCAAATGGGAAAACAGTTTCAGCAATTGGTTCTGAGTTAACATCACTCTATTTTAATTTTAACCCAAATATTGGTGATACACTTGAAGAAATCTATCAGATCAACAGCGATAGTGTATGGATTGAAGTGATTTCTTTAGCTGGTCAATACCCTTCATTATTAAGTTTATTGCAAACTTCAACTTATGGAATGACACAACTTATAGATAATGGTCCGAACACACTCTTTATTTCCGGACTTTACCCAGTTGTAAACCTTAAAAAATTGGACAGCTTGCCGAGTTTAATTGATTATGTAAGGCCATTGTTCCCACCGGTATCATCAAGAGGTGTTGTTACATCAAAAGGAGATATCGCTTTAAAATCAGATATTGTAAGAACAGGTTATAATCTTTCCGGTGAAGGCGTAAAGGTGGGTGTGATCTCCGATTCATACAATACTATTTTGGGAGATCCTGCCGCTACAGATATGGCAAATCACGATTTACCCGGTGGAGCAGGAGACACAATCAATCCTAATCCCGTTCACGTATTAAAAGAATATCCTTATGGACGACGTTCTGATGAAGGTCGGGCAATGTTGCAAATTGTTCACGATATAGCACCGAAAGCAACATTGGATTTCAGGACAGGATTTATTAGTGCAGGGGATTTTGCACAAGGTATCCGCCAGTTGAAACAGGATAATTGTAATATCATTGTAGATGATGTAACGTTTATTACAGAACCATTTTTCCAGGATGGTGCTGTAGCGAAAGCTGTAGATGAAGTTACTGCACAGGGTGTATCTTATTTTTCTGCCGCAGGAAATTTTGGAAATAAATCCTACCAGCACGCATTCGTTCCTGTACCTGCACCAAATGGATTGGTTGGATCTGCACATGATTTTGGTGGCGGAGATGTTTATCAGGCATTGACATTACCTGTAGGAAGTTATACCATTGTAATGCAATGGGAAGACTCTATATATTCCAACGGTCAAACACAAACCGGAACCAATAATGATCTTGATATATATCTTACTACCGACTATGGTATTACTTTATTTGGCTTCAACAGAAACAACCTGAATGGTGATCCATTGGAAGTATTACCTTTTGTAGTTGGTGGTACAACACCGGTGAATGCAAGTCTGCTAATTACGAGAGCTGCCGGATCGTCAAATGTCAATTTTAAGTATATCATTTTCCGGGGTGAAGCAGTAATTACAGAATACAACACAGGAACATCAACTATTGTAGGTCAGTCAAATGCTGCAGGGGCAATGGCAGTGGGTGCTGTATTGTATACCAATACTCCGGCTTTTGGAGTTAACGCACCTACTGTTGCATCATTCTCTTCAAGAGGAGGTACACCTGTTAATGGCGTGACAAGAAATAAACCGGATTTTGCAGGACCAAATGGTGGCAACACAACAGTATTTTTAAATGGACCAAACTTTGATCTTGATAGTTTCCCCAATTTCTTCGGAACTTCATGTGCAGCACCTCACACTGCTGCTGTTGCGGCATTATTGATGGAAGCAAGACAAAAGTTTTATAGCCAAACCATGTCGCCATCCGATATCAGGTCTCTGATGCAAAGTAGTGCAGTTGAAATGTATGGACCAGGATTTGACTTTAATTCCGGCTTTGGATTTGTAAATGCTGATGCAGCTATGCGAACTTTTGCTGCACCAACTCCTGAAATTGTCAGCTTAGGTTTACCATCGCCTGCAACAGTACCCGGACTTGTT
The DNA here is from genome assembly GCA_031418215.1 of Bacteroidota bacterium. Lineage (GTDB taxonomy): Bacteria > Bacteroidota > Bacteroidia > AKYH767-A > OLB10 > JANOXC01. The sequence continues at coordinate 1,685 of JANOXC010000122.1, read as the reverse complement.
ACTTTCACTGTTACGGTAAACGGGAATTACCTTACTGCAAATTCCATGATTATTTTCAGGGGCGATACCTTGACTACTGCAGTGTTGAATTCAAACCAACTTTCGGCAACAGTTCCAACCTTCTTTGGTAATCCGCCAATACAAATTTTGAATCCTTCCATTACGCCCAGTGGCGATGATGGTGGTATTTCCAATGCTATTTACTTCTATGGACCTATCAAAAAGAACATCAGTATTACAGCTGACAATAAATCAAAAAGATATGGAGAACAATTACCAACATTCACTTCAACAGTTTTAGTTGATGGTCTTCCCCTTGATTCTTCCGGGCTTACATTGGCTGATCTGGGTCTTGTCAATATTCAATATAGCTGTACAGGAAACAGTTTGAGTAATACCGGTACGTGGATTATTTTACCTTCAAGGACGTTTAACGTGTCAGATTCTATTGATGTTGGGTTGTTAGAGTTGTATAATTATAATTTCAACCAGGGAAATCTCTTCATTACTAAACTTCCACTTAGTATTGTGCCAAATAATATAACTGCTGTTTATGGAGAGAAAATTGATGGAATTAGCTTCGACTACATATATGATTCATCTCAAATTGCATTGGCTGATAAGAGTGTATTCTTGAATTCACTGGAAACTGCGCATACTTCAGACATCGCTGATGAATTGGTATTGGTGGAAGCTAAAAACCTTTTGAATGGAAGAATGCTTGCCGATTCCGATTTAACCAACATGTGTTTTATGGTAAGCGCTAAGTCGTTGCTCAATGCGAGGAACTTACTCAATGCAAAGAACCTGCTTAACACAGTGATATATGATACTACTTCAATAATTGATGTAGACCCTGAAAGTATTTTTAACTACCAGGTTAATTCAAACAATGGCATTCTCGTAAATGCTAAGAGTCTTCTCAATTCCAAAAACCTAATTAATATTAATGCAAAATCATTGCTCAATGCCAAAAACCTGCTCAATGGAACAGCTACTTTAAATGCGAAAAATCTTCTTAATGGAAGCCCACAGATCAACAGCAGCAACGTGAGCAATGGCAATAATTTAAATATTGCAATTATTGTTGATGATGATGACACCACTTCCACGGGCAATGATACATTGTATGATATTAAATCAATTAATGTAATCACCGGTGTTACTGTTGGAACATGGCGCATTGCACCCGGTGCTTTCCTCACAAATAATTTTGACATCAATTACGGTTTAGGTACGCTTACTATTACGCCTGCAACACTTACCGTTAAGGCTGATGATAAAAATCCTTTGTGCAATAGTCTGCCTGCATTTACTTCTACCATAAGCGGATATCAATATGATGAAGTAGATAGTGATGTGATTGCATCAGGACCATCCTACACTGTAAAAAATATTTTGAACCAGATAGTAACCGGCATTCCTTCCGGGGGCACTTACCAGATTGAACCTGCAGTTCAGCTTATAGCGCCTACAAATTATGTGGTTAATTATCAAAATGGAATTCTGGTTAATCCGTCACTTCTTACATTAACTGCTACACCTACACAACCGAAATGTAATGGCGAAACAGGAAGCGTATTATTAGTTGGTTCGGGAGGAACACCCGGTTATATATATAGCGGAGATAATATAGCAGGTCTGGCTGCCGGCACTTATTCAGTGACGGTAACCGACGCCAACGG
>JANOXC010000121.1:0-8128 GCA_031418215.1 Bacteroidota bacterium | reverse complement strand
GGAGATGATTGATATTCTTAAATCCAAAGTCATCTATTTTATCATCAGCAGTAACATATATATTGTTTTCACCAGTCAATTCATTTAAGCGCCGATTGAAGTAAGCGAGTCGATCTAAGCATGCTTCATATATTCCATCTTCCTGATTTGAAAAAATTTCATAACCCCCTAAGCCTTCATAACCAATACCGGGATCTTTCAAGATGCTTCTTAATCTTTTTAATCCATTCCATCTTCTCAAAAGCAAGTTAAAAACCTGTTCTTCGCCCATAATTTGAAGATCATCCATTAATTCAGAAATACTTCCAAAGCAGGCAAATCCCGCATTACGGGTACTGGCACCATAAGGTAAAAATCCTCGGTCCACAACCAAGACGTTCATGGAGGGATTTCGTGTTTTAATTGATAATGCTGCATTAAGTCCAACAATACCACTACCCACAATGAGGACATCGGTTTTATTAAACCAGGTTTCTCTCTCCCAAAAACTTAAATCCATGACAATTTATTTAATTACAAACTTAAAAGGAAAATGGTATTTTCCTGATTGTATGCTAGTTCATTCTTTAAATATACCATGGAATCATTTCAGTCCAGCCTAATACAAACACCATAAAAAGCACAATTCATTCGTAAATTCGTATTGATTCGTATTTCGTTGATGAGATAAAGCTTTTATCTTTGCGCCCTCGTTTTAAAAAATGTTATGGGATTAAAGTGTGGAATAGTAGGATTGCCAAATGTGGGTAAATCAACTTTATTTAATTGTTTGTCTAATGCAAAAGCCCAGGCGGCTAATTTTCCATTTTGCACGATAGAACCCAATCTGGGCGTAATAACTGTGCCTGATGATAGATTGAATAAGCTGGAAGAACTGGTGAAGCCGCAACGGGTATTGCCAACAACAGTGGAAATCGTAGATATTGCAGGATTAGTGAAAGGTGCCAGTAAGGGTGAAGGATTGGGAAACCAGTTTTTAGCTAATATCAGAGAGACGGATTCCATTTTGCATGTTTTACGTTGCTTTGACGACCCCAATGTAGTGCACGTCGATGGTAGTATCAACCCTGTTCGCGACAAGGAGGTGATTGATATGGAACTTCAGTTAAAAGACCTGGAGACTATTGATAAAAAACTTCAACGCATTGAAAAACAGGCAAGGGTAGGAAATGACAAAGAATCGAAAAAGGCCTATGATGTGATGTCAATCGTAAAGGCTACCTTAGAAAAAGGCTTGCCGGCACGTGCAGCAGGAATAAGTGAGGAAGATAAAAAATATTATGCCGATTGTTGCCTGCTTACTGATAAACCTGTAATGTATGTTTGCAATGTTGATGAAGCATCAGTTATCAATGGAAATAAATATGTAGATGCAGTACGCGAATTGGTGAAAAATGAAAACGCTGAAGTCATTGTTATTGCTGCAGCTATTGAGGCTGATATTGCTTTGTTGGAAAGTTATGATGACAGGATGGCTTTTTTAGCTGATCTCGGTTTGGAAGATTCAGGTGTAACAAAATTGATTAAAGCAGCATATCGTTTACTTAAACTTCAAACTTATTTTACTGCAGGTGTTAAAGAAGTAAGGGCATGGACAATTCACGAAGGAATGACTGCACCCCAGGCTGCAAGCGTTATTCATACAGATTTTGAAAAAGGATTTATCAAGGCAGAAGTTATCAAGTACAACGATTTTGTACAATATGGCTCAGAAGCAGCATGCAGGGATGCAGGCAAGTTAGCCATTGAAGGTAAAGAATACATTGTGGGCGATGGTGACGTAATGCATTTCAGATTCAATGTATAATTGAATTTATATATATAAACGCCTAAAATCTTAAATCAGCCAGCTGAATAAACGAGAAAAAGCGCCTAATCATCTAATCACTTATTTTACCATCCATAGCAATTTTGCGAAGGATGGGTCACTTAATCACAATAAAAATGGGAAGGGTATTTGAAAAACGCAAACACACAATGTTTGCAAGGTTTGCCAAAATGGCGAGAACCTTCACAAGAATAGGTAAGGAAATTTCCATCGCCGTAAAAGCAGGAGGACCTCATCCAGATGGAAACCCAAGACTTAGGATGGTAATGAAGAATGCGAAGGCGATTAACATGCCCAAGGATAGGGTTGAGGCTGCCATAAAACGCGCATCAAGTAAAGAAGAAGGCGATTTTGAAGAAATAGTTTACGAAGGCTACGGTCCTCATGGTGTTCCCATCCTTATTGAATGCGCTACTGATAATCCTACCAGAACAGTTGCCAATATCCGTTTGTATTTCAGCCGTGGAAATGGTTCATTAGGCAAAACAGGGTCGCTTGATTTTATTTTTAGCAGGGTTGGTGTTTTTCATATTTCTGCTGAAGGGGTAAACCTGGAAGAACTTGAATTATCGCTGATAGATTTCGGAGCTGAAGAAGTTTCATTGGAAGAAGATGGTATATATATATATACTCCGTTTACTTCTTTTGGTGGGATGCAGAAGGCTTTGGAAGAATTAAAAGTAAATATCATCAGTGCCGAATTGGATCGAATCCCAACAAGTCATGCTGAAGTTACCGATGAACAAAGGGCAGAAATACAAGCTCTTGTTGATAAAATTGAAGACGATGAAGACGTACAGAATGTTTTTCACAACATGAAATAAATACCAACAATTTTTGGATTGCGTTTTACTTCATTACTTCCACGGATGCTAATTTTTAAAACTGAAGTTGGTAATGGCTGTAAATGCCACAGGATGTTTACTCCAGGTTTCTATAGAATTTCTATGCCTGATAGCAATGTAGTAGGAATGTCCGCTGATTGAAACCGGGAAAGCCGCCAAAGCATGTCCTGTCGTGCTTAAAACTATTGTTCGACTGATTAATGGAGTTGAGAGGTTGGAGGAGTCATACAATAAAACATGTATCGTATCCGTGTTGGTACCTGCAACACTTTCCATTAAACCATTGCCGCGATAGAATCCTTCAATGAATAATTCTAAGTCAAGGACCGTACTTGGCAATACAAAAAAAGTATCGGTTGAAATTGTATTTCCACAGCCAGTACTAACAGTAATACGACCTGTTGTTCCTCCTGCAGGAACTACAGCACTTATCTGACTATTGTTGTCAACGATAAAACCAGCCGGTATTCCATTAAAAGATACGACAGTTGTTCCGGTAAATCCTGTGCCGGTAATCGTAACAGCATTACCTGGGAAGCCTGTTGTTGGAGAGAATGAACTAATGATAGGTGCAATGTTTCCAACAGTTGTTATTAGTAAGTTGGATGTAACAGGGTTAATACCGGGACAATTTGCATTTGAGGTCATAATGCAAAAAACAGAATCACCATTTAAAGGTGTCGGATTGGTATAACTGCTGCTATTTGTTCCGACTACATTGCCATTTTTCTTCCATTGATAAACAGGAGTACTTCCTGGATTTAAAGGAAATGCTGTATAAGCAACAGGGGTTCCTGCGCAAACATTTATTGATGGATTTGCACTTATCGTTACACTTGCACTAAAAACAGGATTAACTGTCATGATTATTAAATTGGATGTAACAGGGTTTCCTGTAACACAATTTGCATTCGATGTCATCATGCAAACAATCGTATCTCCATTTGAAGGCGAAGGGTTTGTATAAATATTGCTATTCGTTCCAACAATTACACTGTTCTTTTTCCATTGATATACTGGAGTAGAACCAGGATTTACAGGGACTGCAGAATAGGTAACAGAAACTCCGGCACAAATATTATTTGAAGGACTCGCAGTGATGCTTACCAAAGAAGTTACAATTGGATTTACTGTCATAATCAACAAATTGGAAATAGCAGGACTTCCACTAACACAATTTGCATTTGAAGTCATAATACAAACTATTGAATCTCCATTTGCAGGTGATGGATTTGTATAGCTGCTGCTATTTATTCCAACAACAACGCCATTCTTCTTCCATTGATATACCGGAGTTGTTCCTGGATTTGTCGGAACTGCAGTATAAGTAACAGCAGTTCCGTTACAAACATTATTTGAAGGATTAGCACTAATGCTAACATTGGCAGCTACCAATGGATTTACAAACGTGATTACCTGGTTTGAAGTTGCTGGATTTCCGGTAACACAATTTGCATTCGATGTCATAATACAAATTACGGTGTCGCCATTTGCAGGTGCAGGATTAGTGTAATTGATACTGTTGGTGCCAACAACTAAACCCTTCTTTTTCCATTGATAAAAAGGCGTTGTTCCCGGATTAACAGGAGTAGCGGTATAGGTTATTGAAGTGCCGGCACATACAGCTCCGGAAGGATTGCTTGTTATGTTTATACCAGTCGCTACAGTTGTATTTATATTAACGCCAATAACATTAGAAGTACTGGAACAATTTGATATTATAGGAGGGAAGGTAATTGTCCAGTTTTGAATACTTCCGGTATCACCGGCGGCAGCATCGTAAGCCCGTAAAGTCCATGTTCCATTGGGATTCATTACTCCAGCATTTAAACTTCCAAAACTTGTTTTGGTGGAAGTGATACAATTTGTAAAAGTGGTTGGCCAAGGTTTATATATTCCTGTATATGGAGTACCATTGGTTGGCATTGTAATCCCTGAATCCGCAAAAACTGTATTAATAAAATCATTTCCACTGCTGCCTGTCCTATTGCTAAGCCCAAGGATTTCCCCGGTTGGTGTCTGTAAAAAAATAGCGAGGTCACCTTCATAGGTATGCGTTATATTGATTTTAACATAAATCCCTGAAGTACTAATCGAGGAACCATATCCATTCACAATAATTGGGCTTGCAGCTCCGGGACAACTCGTTGTTGTATATTCAGGAATAGAAACCGGAGTAGTGTTAATGAAAATGCTTTGCGGAATTCCGGTTGTTACAACATCATAATTTCCTGTTTGAATAGCTGTATATGTAGAGGAAGTTGCGCCAATAATATTTACGCCATTCAACCGCCATTGATAAGATAATCCAACAACAGGTATAAAACTTAAACTTACTGTTGATGGTGAACATACATTAGTACTTCCTGCAGAACTGATCACTGTTGGAACCGGAGTTGTATTTACATTTACAGCATAAAAAGACAACGTGCCTGTTCCGCAACTATTCTTGCCATCCACTGTTATATTTCCGGAAACAGCGTTTGTACCAAATGTAACCGTAATTGAATTCAGCGTTGAATCGGTAGTAAAGATTGCACCGGAAGGTAGCGTCCAGTGATAGCTTGAAGCATCTGCAATTACCGGTACTGAATAGGTAACACCCAATTGACCCTGGCAAACAGTGGCCGTGCCGGAAATGCTACCTGCTGCAGCAGGCAATTTGTTAACGGTTATGCTGAAATTTGATGATACCGGCCCGTTGCACCCTGCATTACTTCCAGCAACAGTAAATACCAATGGTGTTGTTGCAGAGGCAGTAAAATTAGCGGTAATGTTTGCCGTATTAATTCCTGATGCTATGGAAGCGCCTGAAGGAAGATTCCATATATAGGATGTTGCATTTGCAATGGATGCAATAGCAAAGGGTACACCATTTTGTCCCTGGCATACACTGCTTGTCCCAGAAATAACACCGGGAGTGGCAGGTATTCCAAAAATCGAAATATTACTTCCATTGTTCGATCCGTTTATTGCAGGATTGGAACTAACAACTCGTATGCGATAGGAGGTATCAGCTAAAGCGGCTAAAGGAATAACGGCATTAATGGTTCCGGCATTGATGCTGTTCAAAGTTCCAATGGCAACAACACCACTGGAAAATGATCCTGACGAATTTGACAGTTGAGCTGTAAAAACATTTCCGAAGTTGGCGGGAAAATCTGTGGTAAACGGCACAGATACAGATGAACCGACACAAAACTTATTGGTGCTTAATGCCTGAGTAGTAATAGTAGTCAGGATTACTGAACCCGCAACAATTGTGAAATTGGTATTTGAAATATCAAAAAATACATTTCCAACTGCTTCAATTTTAATTCTTGCCTGCGTAGTTAATACATTCGGAACAGTAATAGATTCAGTGCCATCATTTGGAGTACTTGCAATTATTACGGTTGGATAAGTGTATCCTCCATCATTCGAAAGCGAAATTTTTACATTGCCACAACTCACTGGTGCTGCAGTAGTACCGGCAACATTCCAGGTAACAGTTTGTGTTGTTAAGGCTGTCCAGCTTACGGAAGTATTAGGAGCTGTAACGGTAAACGGACCGGAGGTGTTTGTTACTGTTATTTTTTTTGACACATCATTATATATTACACCGCTGCCGCCAATACGGTTGTCCCTTACCGTTAATCTGAAATCTAGTAATCGCAAAACGGTTGGAAGGCGTTCACCAATGGTGGTTGTGTTATTCACAATATCCGACATCTGTGGAAATGTACGGGATGGAGTAGTGACTGGACTAAAAGGCCGAAACAATGGAAAATCGAGATTATTGACCTGTGTCTGATTATATGCTCCTCCGGTTGCTGTTGTATCAATTTCCTCCCAGGAGTAAGTTAATACATCCGGATTTGCATCGGTAGCTGAGCCCGTTAAAGTAAATGGAGTAGATATTGGAATGGTAAAATCTGCACCAACATTAACAGTTGGAAGTGAATCATTTGTATTTGTTTTTACCGGACAATTATTGCCCGTACTTGTCGTAGAATAATTTACAATCTCTTCAAAGCTTCTGGTATGAAAATAGGCTATGCTATGAGCTGCAAGATCATCAGTTCCACAAATCCCGGCATATGCCATTATTGTAATACCACTTCCAACTTCCATAGCAGTGTTGGCATTTCTATTTCCACCGCCACAATTGCTGGTAACGCTGTTAAAGGTGTGGTTACCCCCAAACTGATGCCCCATCTCATGGGCTACATAATCAATATCAAAACCATCACCCACCGGTGACCCGGAACCTGTAACACCACGCGCTTTACTGGAAGAACATACTACACCCAAACCTGCAACACCACCTCCTCCGGTACTAAAAACGTGACCTATGTCAAAGTTTGCTAGCCCTATCACACTGGTCAGGTTGTTAATGTTCTCTGTTAACATTGTACTGCCATTGTTATTGGTGTATGGATCAGTAGCAGCATTGGTATAAATAATCAATGAGTCATTAGCAATTAACACCAGTCGAATAGCAACTTCCTTTTCATAAACTCCGGTAACACGGTTAATAGATGTTACCATCGCTGATAATGCTAATGGTTTGGTTCCTCCAAAAAAAGCGGCATATTCGCCGGTGCATGCTAAGGCAAGACGGTAAGTGCGTAATTGAGTTCCGTTTGATTTTGAAGCTACTTGTAATCCTTCTATTTTCTTTTCTAATTCATCGGAATTTTGACCGGCAACTCCACAAACAAAATCACCACTGTGCCTGGAGTCCTTTTTAAAATAACATATATAATCCGCTGTATTTCCAATAATTGCTGGCTCAATAAAACTCCATCCCATTGGCGACATAATCATGGCATGAAATCCCAACTCTGTAATATCAAGTCGGGCTGTTACCTCGGGATGATCTGTTTGCTTGGCAATATAGGTTTTAATTGAAGGGTAGGTATCAGCCAGTTTTTTTTCCATAATTGGCGATTCAGTAATTTGAAAAAGTTCTTGCGAACCATCGGGAAGTGGAAGTAATAAAAAACAATTGTTCCTATTACTTCCTTCCGTTTTCGTGCCTTCCAATGGAGCATTTTGAAAAACTGATTTCAACCCGGCAATGTCGAAAGTGATTGTTCTATAATGTTCCGGAATTGAATACCGTTCTGAGAAATTGACAATTTCATTCGTAGGTTTAACTTTCCAAACTTTATTTAGATCTTGTGCCTTGCTGCTAAAGTGAATAAATAATGTTGAAAGTAGAATTGTAAAAATATATATCCGTTGAAGCATTGGTTTTGTTAATTAAAACAATATTCTTTCATAATGAAACTTTAAAAGTCTCATTACATTTTTTTTAATAAATAAAGATCAAGTAATTAGTTCACCATAATTGAATGCCTGTCTTTTATTCAATTGTCAAGGAGAGTAATAACCGTAAATTTACTGCTTTTATTATTTTAATGCAACCTTTATTAACCTTTTAGGTTTACTGATGTCATAAATCAATTTC
>JANOXC010000120.1:0-20838 GCA_031418215.1 Bacteroidota bacterium | reverse complement strand
TCTGTTTAGCCAGGTTAAAACGCTAATTGTCATTATTTTTTTAAGCCGTGTAGCTAAAAATGCTTTTAAAAGATCAGTACTGAACACAGTAATTAAAACAGCGCTAAAAAATAGCAAAAGGTTCGATTTGCTTGCAACCTGTCTGGCATTCAATGCAGTGATTACACCGATCCAGAATACCAAAACAAAAGGGTTCAATGAATTCAAAGCAAAACCTTTTGCGGTATCAATCAATAATGTTTTAGAATCATCAGGTAATTTGATTTCAGCAGGCAGCGCCGATGTCTTTTTAAAAAGAGCTATCATTCCAAATACAATCAAAAGCAAACCACCAATCCATCCAATTTTGGTATTATATTGATTAAAAGAACCAACCATGGAGCTGCCGAAATAAGACAAGCCGATAAACATGGCATCACTTAAGGCTACTCCGGCAGCGAGATAAGCCGCTGGCTTGAAACCTTTCTTTATACTAGTGTTTAGCAATAAAAAAAATACAGGGCCAATCATGATGCTTAACACCAGGCCCAGGCTCATTCCATGTAAAATGATTTTTAGCATTCGCAGCCAAAATAATCAATTAAATTCTTTTACAAAGTCTCCACAAACAGTTGTGGCAATGTTCTTTACTTTTGAGGACGTATGGAGAAAAGGATTGTCGGTGTTTACTTAATTCAATTAATTGGCTTATCCCTATTACTTACTGCCTGTAATAACGATCTGGACGTTATTGATGATTATCGAGAGACGCCTATTATTTATAGCCTTTTAAACGCTTATGATTCTGTTCAGTATGTAAGGGTTGAGAAGGCGTTTTTAGGAGATGGAAATGCACTTTTAATGGCGCAGTCGGTTGACTCCCTCTACTATGATACGGCTGATGTTAGTGTTTCACTTGTTAAATATAAAAACAGTGTTCTCGTAGATACAATGAAACTCAAACCAACTGATCAGGTAGCTAAGGATGAAGGGTTGTTTGCTGATTATCCCCATCTACTTTATAGGTCAGATGGATTGAAATTGTTAGATACTGAAGCGAATTATAAACTTTACTTTCACAATAAGAAAAGTGGTGTCACTATCACGGCTGTAACCCCTGTTGTAAAGCAAGTAACTTTAAATCCATTACTGCCTTCACCATTACCAAATCCCAGCAGCACCATCAATTTTGCCAGCGACGATCCACTGATCATTGGTGTTGTTACTCCGGCAAAAGGTAAATTCCTTTCGCTAGTCATAAGGATTAATTACGTTGATTCAATTCCCGGCGCTTTACAATCACAACATAGAACTTTGAACTACAGTCAGCCAGTAATGGTAGCCGCTACCAGCACCGGAGGTCAGAATTTTGAATATCAGATTGATGGGGACTTGTTTTATCAGTTTGTTGGGCGAAATGTAAAAAAAGACCCCAATATTTATAGGGATGCATCTTTGTTTAGCATAGATTTTATTTTCACTGTTGGCGCTGAAGAATTTTATACGTATTATGTTGTGAATTTGCCCTCCACATCAATTAATGATAACATCCCTGAGTATACTAATTTAAGCAGTGGAAAAGGGATATTTTCAAGCCGCTCGATTAGGATTTATCCGAACAAAAAACTTAATAATGCCTCTAGAGATTCATTGATAAATGGCCAGTATACCAATGGACGTTTTCAATAATTAATTGGTAGGTGACATTTTTTCAGTGTTTTTTCTAATGGCATAGCTATTGACTAGGTCTTGAAAAATTAATAAACACCATGAGAAAAGTAATAGGAATTGACTTAGGAACAACTAACTCTTGTGTTGCCGTAATGGAAGGCAATGAACCGGTTGTAATACCCAACAGTGAAGGCAGAAGGACCACTCCATCAATAGTGGCCTTTATTAAAGATGGCGAAAGAAAGGTGGGAGATCCTGCCAAACGCCAGGCTATCACAAACTCTAAAAACACCATTAATTCCATTAAACGTTTTATGGGTGAAACGTTTGATAAAGTTAGTGCTGAGATTTCCAGAATGCCATATGAAGTGGTAAAAGGTGACAATAATACACCTCGAGTTAAAATTGCTGACAGATTATACACCCCACAGGAAATTTCTGCCATGGTCCTTCAAAAGATGAAAAAGACGGCAGAAGATTATTTAGGCAATGAAGTAACAGAAGCGGTAATTACTGTTCCTGCTTATTTTAATGACTCACAGCGCCAAGCTACCAAAGAAGCCGGTGAAATTGCAGGTTTAAAAGTATTAAGGATTATCAATGAGCCAACTGCAGCAGCTTTAGCTTACGGTTTGGATAAAAAACACACTGATACGAAGGTGGCCGTTTTTGATTTAGGTGGTGGAACTTTTGATATATCAATACTAGAATTAGGGGATGGGGTATTTGAAGTGAAATCCACCAATGGTGATACACATTTAGGGGGTGATGATTTTGATTATGTGATCATTGACTGGTTAGCAGATGAGTTCAAGAACGATGAGGGTATTGACTTACGGAAAGATCCGATGGCTATGCAGCGTTTGAAGGAGGCTGCGGAGAAAGCAAAGATTGAATTGTCAAGTTCATCACAAACTGAAGTTAATTTGCCATATATCATGCCTGTAGAAGGCATTCCAAAGCACCTTGTGAAAACGTTGACACGTGCGAAATTTGAGCAGTTAGCTGATAAATTAATCCAACGTACACTGGAGCCTTGTAAAAAAGCTTTGTCAGATGCAAAAATGACTTCTGCCAATATTGATGAGGTAATCTTAGTAGGTGGTTCAACTAGAATTCCTGCTATTCAGGAGTTGGTTGAGAAGTTCTTTGGAAAAAAACCTTCCAAGGGAGTAAATCCCGATGAAGTAGTGGCAGTAGGCGCTGCTATTCAGGGAGCTGTATTAACCGGAGAAGTAAAAGATGTATTGTTACTTGATGTTACTCCACTATCCCTGGGTATAGAAACAATGGGTGGTGTAATGACAAAATTGATTGAGTCAAATACAACGATTCCTACTAAGAAATCTGAAGTGTTCTCAACGGCTTCAGATAATCAGCCTTCAGTAGAGATCCATGTGCTGCAAGGTGAGCGACCAATGGCAAAAGATAATCGCACCATAGGCCGCTTTCACCTGGATGGTATTCCTCCTGCACAACGGGGCATGCCTCAAATCGAAGTAATATTTGATATTGATGCCAATGGTATCCTGCATGTAACTTCAAAAGATAAAGCAACTGGTAAAACACAAAGTATCCGGATTGAGGCTTCTTCAGGTTTAACAGATGCTGAAATTAAAAAGATGAAAGAGGAAGCGGAAACAAACGCTGAATTAGATCGCAAGACAAAAGAAGAGGTGGAGAAAGTTAACCTTGCTGATTCAACTATTTTCCAAACTGAAAAGCAGTTAAAAGAGTATGGTGATAAAATTCCGGCAGACAAAAAAGCACCAATTGAAAAAGGATTGACTGATCTAAAAGAAGCACATAAAAACAAAGACCTTCCTGGTATGGATTCAGCAATGAATGAATTAAATACAGCATGGCAGGCCGCTTCTCAAGATATGTACAATGCAACTCAACAAGCTGGTGCAAATGGTTCAGCTGAACAACAACAGGGGGGCACTCAGCAGGAATCGTCTGCAGCAGATGGAAATGTTACCGATGTTGATTTCGAAGAAGTAAAAGAAGAGAAGAAGTAATAATTATATTTTTGTTAATGTAGTTTTTAAAAGAGCCGGTCATAGTCGCCGGCTCTTTTGTTATTGTTGGTTGAATTCATTCATTAAAATAAACTCATAAGATTTTTCAACCGGTACAAAAACTGCATTATCAAGCCGCCGAAACCAGGTCATTTGCCTTTTCGCATAATTTCTTGTGTTTTTTTTAATACGTTCAATGGTGATTTCTTTTGATTCACCAGATTCCATCGCTTCAAATATCTCTTTGTAACCAACAGTTTGTAATGCATGGTTTTCCCTAAATGGATATAGACTGGAAACTTCTTCAAAAAGTCCTGATGCTACCATTTTATCGACTCTTTCATTAATACGTTGATAAAGCTGTTCACGAGGAACGTCCAATACGTAAATTGTAAATTCAAAATTCCGTTCTTTTTTTGTTTGAGATAGGAGTGAAGAGTAGGGTTGGCCTGATAAGTAACAGGCTTCAATTGCCCGCATCAATCGTTGAGGATTATTCATATCGACAATTGTTGCAAATTGAGGATCCAAACGCAAAATTTCCTGTTGAAGATGAATGATTCCTTTTTGCTGAAATAATTTTCTAATTGTTGCTCTAAGGACAGGATCAGTTTCTGGTAATTCGTCAAAACCAAATAATACTGCATTGATGTACATACCTGATCCTCCTGCTAAAATCACGCTTTCCTTGTGCTTAAATAAATCAGTAAGTTCATTTATTGCATCTAATTCAAACTTTCCGGCATTGTATTCTTCAGCGATTGAAAAAATGTTTACAAAATGATGTGGAACTTCAGCCAGTTGATCAACATCAGGCTTTGCTGTGCCAATGTTCATTTCACGAAAAACCTGTCTTGAATCAGCAGATATAATTTCTGTTTGAAAATGTTTCGCTAGACGAATAGCAAGTTCAGTTTTACCCGAAGCTGTTGGACCTCCAATTACAATTAATCTTTTCACAGCTGAAAATAAATACAAAGCCACGCATTAATGCGTGGCTTTAAAAATCCTTTATTAAAAAAATTATTAAAAATCATCTTCCTTTGATTCGTCACCTGAAGCTTCTTCACCCATTTCCATCTCGTCCTTTTCTCCTACTTCTTCGCCCTCTTCCGACATGCCTTCGATTTCATCCATCCCCACAACTTCCTCCGCTTCATCAATCAGAGAATCTTCTTCAGGTGCGAGATCTTCTTCAACTTGTAATGCATCAAATTCTTCGTCAACAACCGCAGGCCTTGCCACAACATTATACTGCTTTGGACTTTCTCCTAAAACCTTAACACAAGTAGGGTAAATTTTTGTCATGTCAGCAGAAGGAAGAATTTTTACCAACTCCATGAAAAATGACCAGCTTACTTCATAATCGCTGATGTAATAAATTTTTTGATGAGGATCGGTGATGAAGCTAGACAGTTTGCTGTCTTTCATCAATGCTAAATTTTGTCCGTTTTTGTCTTTCCTTTTTTCTAATGAAATTTCCTGGCCTTTAACCCATAAGTCATTGCTCATATAAAAAGAAGCAGGTTTTAAATCATCAAAACCAATGGAGGCTTGAATCGTATGATGCAAGTCTTCAAAGGTCTGAGAACTTAAAACATCAATATCCCTTGATACTTCATCGTAATCTTCGAATGTAATTCTAAATCTATAAACTAATGACATCCTTTTGTTTTTTAACTATTTATATATATACTTTTCAAAATCTGTTGTGCTGTTTTTTCTTATGCAAAGAAAAAAAATATTCTGCAATTACAACACCCGTTTTACAGGTTGAAGTCCTATTTCTTTTGCTTTTATCAACATATACCGGAATGCTTCTTCATAAGTATTTGGGATTTCTCCGTCCAAAATGGCTTCCCTGATCGCATTTTTTAGTATACCGACATGCCGGCAGGGCTTCAAATTGAAGGTCTGCATGATATCTTCACCTGTAACCGGAGGTTGCCAATTCCGGAGATTGTCCTTGTTTTCGATAGCTACCAATTTTTCCTTAACCAATTCAAAATTCTGTCTGTAACGGGCTTTTTTATAGTCGTTTTTTGTGGTAATGTCGGCTTGGCAAAGCAGCATTAAATCGTCAATATCATCTCCGGCCTCAAACAACAATCTCCTGACTGCTGAATCGCTCACTTCACTTTTAGCCAATACAATGGGGCGAAGATGGAGGAGTACAAGCTTTTGAACATATCGCATCTTTTCATTTAATGGCAGCTTCAATTGTCTGAAAATCGGTTCCACCATCCTGGATCCTTTATCCTCATGACCATGAAATGTCCAACCGTCGGTTTCATCAAAGCGGCTGGTTAACGGTTTGGCAATATCATGCAATATGGCGGCCCAACGCAACCACAAATTATCGGTCGTCCCCGAGATATTATCCAGCACTTCCAACGTATGAAAAAAATTATCCTTGTGCCCTTTACCATTCACATATTGAACGCCATGAAGCGCCGCCATCTGAGGAAAAATCAATTGAAGCAATTCGGTTTCAAATAATAATTTAAATCCGATGGATGGCTTATTGGAGAGAATAATTTTATTCAACTCATCACTGATTCGCTCCATGCTAACGATCTTGATTCGCTCTTTATCCAATGTTATAGCGGCCAAAGAATCATCAGCAATTTGAAAGTTCAATTGTGCCGCAAATCTAATGGCACGCATCATTCGTAATGGATCATCAGAATAAGTAAGCCTTGGCTCTAGTGGTGTCCTAATAATGCCATTCTCCAAATCAACCAGTCCATTAAAAGGATCGATCAATGTGCCATAATCATGTTCATTCAAACTTATTGCAAGGGCATTGATGGTGAAGTCGCGTCTGTTCTGGTCATCTTCCAGCGTACCGGTTGTTACTTCCGGACTGCGTGAATTGGTTTGGTAAGATTCTTTTCTAGCTCCTACAAATTCTATCTCAAAATCATTGAATTTCAACATCGCTGTTCCAAAATTCTTAAAGACGGATACTGCAACTTCAGGCCCTATCATTTTGGCAGTCTTTTTTGCCAGTGCAATTCCATCGCCTATAACAACTATGTCGATGTCTTTGCAAGGTCTATTAAGCAGTAAATCACGAACAAATCCACCAATCACAAATGACTGCACATTTTCAAGTTTGCATAAATCGCGAACAAGGGGAAAAACAGGATTTATTAAATGTGCTTTCACGGAATGTAAAGGGTAAAAATTATTATCGAATCACGGTTTTAAATCCATTTCTATCAAGCTTTATGATGGAGGAAGGAATTGCTTTTAACTGACTATCATGTTGCAAATTTACCACATAGTCAACGCCCTGCAAAACTACAGCACTTATTTCGCTGAAATTGCCGGGTGTGGTAGCATTGCTTAGATTGGCAGAAGGGGAAACTTGGGCTTATCCAATTCTTGTATTAGCAGCCTGCAAAACTTTTCTTTGGCAATTCTAATATTACCACTTAGGTGTGAAACTCAAAACAATAAGCAGAAGTCAAGAATCAGTTCTAAATTGAAATTGTTGTAGCACATCTAAAATGTCCTTCCGGGCATTTATGAAAACCATGTAATCCACAAGGTCTGCAATCCAGGTTTTCAGTTGTTTCTACCTCATACTTGATAGTTGATAATGGAGTAAATCCAAAAGCAGGAACAGTGGAACAATAGAAAGCTGTTACAGGCGCATTCATTGCAGAGGCAATATGCATTGGGGCTGAGTCATTCACATAATTCATAGATGCATCTTTCATCAATGCAGCCGATTGCAATAAGGAAACTTTACCGGCCAGGTTAATAACATTTGGAACAAAAGCTTCTTTGATGATCTCTTCACATAATTGATGATCTTCTTTACCACCAATTAAATAGACGATGATTTCGTTGTTCTTCTCTATATTTTTTTTGATCAATGCTATCCACTTTTCTTTTGGAAGTTGCTTCGTAAACCAAACTGAAGCAGGAGCCATGCACAAATATTTTTTACCTTTAAACTGGCTGACAAATTCAAAATCGGCCGCAGAAGGGTAGAGGCTGGGGTTCTGATTGGAGAAATCAGTGATCGATTCAATAAGACTTAAATTACGTTGCACCTCATGTATTTTTCCATGCCTGCTGATATCATGGATATAACGTTTTGTAAAGAATAAGGAAAAAGGATTTTTGTCGAACCCGATTGTTTTATTTCCATTGCTTAAAATCGTGAGAATACCGGAAGAAGCAAATCGTTGTAGATTGATTACATAATTGTATTTTTCTTTTCTAATTGCTCGAATGATTTGAAACAGATGAAAAAATTTTCTTTCCTTTTTATTCCATACAATTACTTTATTAAGAAAAGGATGTTGCGTTAATAAAGATTCATTCCCTTTTCTTACGAGAAAGTCGATTTTTGCCTCAGGAAAAAAGCGATGAAGTTTTTCTATTAAAGCCGTTGCAAGGATTACATCTCCAACGAAGGCTGTTTGAATGACCAGAAATTTCACGTGGTAAATATAGACTTCTTATAAATTTTTTAAGAGGTTATTGGCCTGATTTTTAAAATTACCATCCAATTGAATAACCTTTTCTAAGATTGGTTTTGCTTTTTCTTTTTGCTTTAACCCAACCAATGCATTTGCTTTCAACCACAATGCTTCCTCGTAAAACTGATTACTGCTATCTGTAATAGCCTTGTCGATTTCAAAAATGGCTTCCTTGTAATTATTAAGATTATATTGGCATTTCCCTGCATAGAAGTTCACCATTGGGTCTGGTCCGGCGCGATTGAAAGAATTTAAAGCCATCCCAAAATTGTTTTCATTATAATACTGTAAACCTTCATTGAATGATTTAACTTTTTCCTGTTTTTTTACTGCAGCGACAGATTTCAAATTATCAGCATCTTTCATTCTTGAATCTGTTGAAGGATCCAATTCATGTTGCTCCTTCGTCGCCGGAGCTTTCAATTCTTCCTTTGCCTTAAAAAGGAATTCATCGGTTGTGGTGACTTCTGCCGCCGCCGCCTTATGATCGGGCATATCTGCTGTTTCCCTGATACTGTTTTCTCTGCCAGTCTGTTCCTGAACCGCTTTTTCAGTTGTGTATTTTAATATTACTGGATCAGATTTTTTTTCTATCGCTTCGGTTTTTTCATCGGTAGTAACCTTTTCCGGATCAGATTTCTTAGGCTGTGTCTCGATTACCACGGTATTGTCAGGAAGGCTTTCTGTATAGTTCCTGATAAAAAAATAACTACCGGCACCCAAAAAAAATATAGTAAAAACGGCCGCAATCTGCCACCATTTCATAAATACAGGCTGCAGCACTTTTCGTTGACGAAGGTGTTCATTCACCTGATGTTTTAATGCAGTAACTATTTCAGTCGTTTTATCTTTGTTTTTAAGTAAGTGTAACCCTTCCAGTGCATCGGAGCAAAGTTCACAATGCAATAAATGCATTTCAATCTGATGCTGTTGTCTTGCTTCGAGTGAGCCCTGCATATACTGCAAAAGTCTTTCTTCCGTTATACATTTTTCCATTTCTGGAAGATCCTGATCAATGGCTTTCATTCTTCTGCATATATATTTTTAAATTGCGTTTACCGTTCTGAATAAAACTCTTTACCTGATTAAAATCGAAACCTGTGAGCTCAATAATCTGCTGGTAACTTTTTTCTTCTATGTAAAACAAGCGGATGCATTTTTGCTGTTGCTGATCAAGTTCATTAATGGCAGCTTCCAATAATGTAAGTTTTATCTCCAGCTCAATTTTATCCTCCTGATGCTGCTCTTCCTTGTTTTCCACATGAATCGTATCAACATAAGAAACCTGTTTTTTGGCATTGCGTAATTTCATTAGGCAATGATTCTTTGTAACTGTATGAAGCCATGCTTTAAAATAAATGATCTCATGCTTTTTTAGGTCTGTTATCAATCTTTCAAAAATAACCATTGTGGTGTCCTTTGCTTCATCTTCATCCTTCAAGTACTTCATACAAACACCGAACACAAGATGCGTGTACCGCTCAAAAAGTACACCTACAAAAACATTGTCCCCCGTTGATTTATAGCTATTAATCAACGACTCATCATTAAGTTGCTTGTAATTGTTAAGTTGCACCAATGCAAAATTTTTATTCTAATAAACTAATTAAATCATATACTGTTGTACAATAATAATTTTCGAAACTAATCATTTGACCGATTAAACTAATAACCGTGCGGCTACTTAGACCAGTGTTTTGATTTTATAAGGCTCAAGGTGCTACTAACTTAACCAAGGTTATCAACTGTTTAAGTTGGTAAGTATTGAATAGAAACCTATTGCACCATAGGAGTAAAAGCCGTATCTTTGACCGAACAATTAAGTCCATGTACGCCAACCTTATAATTGCCATTGATGGTTACTCTTCCTGTGGCAAAAGTACAGTAGCAAAAGCGCTGGCCAGGAAGTTGAAACTGCATTACATTGATTCCGGTGCAATGTACAGGGCTGTTACCCTCTTTTTTTTAGAGAATAATATTCCAATACCTAACCCTGAAGAGGTTAATCACAATGGTTTTAATTATAATGAGGTTTTGAATAGAGTCCATATCTCCTTCAAGATCAATGATAAAACAGGTTTTTCTGAAGTCTATCTCAATGGTAAGAATACGGAAGATAAAATTCGATCCATGGAAATTTCCGAGAATGTTAGTCATGTAAGCAGCATTAAAGAGGTAAGGGATAAAATGGTGCATTTGCAGCAGCTTGCCGGTGAAAACGGTGGCTTGGTAATGGACGGCCGGGATATAGGTACGACAGTATTTCCCCATGCTGATTTGAAAATTTTTATGAAAGCCGACCCTGTCATTCGCTCACAAAGGCGGCATTTGGAGCTTACTTCAAAAGGATTGAATGTGTCAAAGGAAGAGATTATTAATAACCTGGTAGCGCGTGATTATGAAGACTCTCACCGGGAGGAAAGTCCTCTTAGGAAGGCTCCTGATGCCATTATTTTAGATAATTCAAATATGAATTTCGATGAGCAGGTTGATTTTGTAATGGTTGAATTGAAAAAATTAATTAAAGAATCCAACCTTGATATCTCCTGAACAAAGTTTAAAGTTGAACATTACTATAGACGCTAATTCCGGCTTTTGTTTCGGTGTTGTTTATGCTATCCAAATGGCAGAAGATGAATTGGATCAAACCGGTCATTTGTATTGTCTAGGCGACATTGTTCATAACCATATGGAGGTTGATCGACTTAGAAATAAAGGACTGGAGATTATTAATCACGATCAGCTTAAAAACCTAAGCAATTGTAAAGTGCTGATCAGGGCACATGGTGAGCCTCCGGAAACATATCAGATAGCAATATCGAATAACATTGAACTAATTGATGCTTCCTGTCCTGTGGTGCTGAAATTACAGCATCGTGTCCATACCAGTTTTGAAGTGGCGGAAAGCAAAGGCGGACAAATCGTTATTTATGGTGAAAAAGGCCATGCTGAGGTCAATGGTTTAGTAGGTCAAACTGCCGGCCAGGCAATTGTAGTAAAAACAGCAGAGGATCTGGAGGAAATCGATTTTGGAAAACCCATTTATTTCTTCTCCCAAACCACAAAAAGTACCACTGGATTTGAAAAGATGGAACAGCTTCTTCAGGAAAGAATCGTAAAGCATAAAGGCAGCCTTGAAGAAGGAGATTTTATTAGTAATGACACCCTTTGCCGGCAGGTTTCCAACAGGGAACCACACATGGAAAGGTTCTCGAAAGAACATGATGTGATAATTTTTGTAAGTGGCAAGAAGAGTTCAAATGGTAAAGCATTATTCACCGTTTGCGAAAAATTTAACTCCAATAGCCATTTCATCTCATCCCCTGATGAACTGGACGAAAATTGGTTTTCAGGTTTCCAAACGGTTGGTATTTGTGGGGCCACTTCAACTCCATTATGGCTGATGGAGCTTGTTAAGTCACATATTTCGTCTTATTAAACTTTTACTTTAAGAAAATTCTATCTGTTTTACGGCTTTTTCAAGTATTTTTTATTACTTAATCCGGTCAGTTGATAGGGTCTAAAATCAGGTGTTTTTTATTCATCAGGTAATCACAATTCAGGCACCCTTTAATTAGAATAAACCTATTACATTTGCCTTCCCGTTTTCAAAAAACAATTGTCGAATAATCTGCAAGTTAAAGCGTTGATTGAAAGTGCTTAATTTTAAAAATAACCTCACTAAATTTAACATATCCAGCCTTATGAATAAGTTATTGCTTTCCAGTTTATTAGTATTCGTATTTGCTTTCAGTCAGGCACAAACGAAAACAACTACCAAACAGCCTGTCAAAATGCCTCCGGTTGTATCAACCGAGCCTACCATGCCACCTGCCTTGCTAAATATTGCAGGTGAAACGGTTACAAAGGAAGAATTTGAGCGTGTGTTTCGTAAAAATAATTATAAAGATAGCGCTACTGATGAGAAAGCAGTAAGAGAGTATCTTGAACTGTATATCAATTATAAATTAAAGGTTAAGGAGGCTGAAACTGAAAAATTAGATACAAGCGAAGCCTTTATTTCAGAGTTGGCAGGTTACAGAAAGCAACTTGCACAACCTTATTTAACGGATAAAGAGGTGTCTGAAACATTGTTAAAAGAAGCCTATGAACGATTGAAAAAAGACGTTCATGCAAGTCATATTTTATTGCAGATGAAGCCGGAAGCTTTGCCTAAAGATACCCTTCTCGTTTACAACAGAATCATGATACTACGGGAAATGATTTTCAAAGGTGCTGATTTCGCCAAAGTGGCCCGCGATAGCAGTGAAGATCCTTCCGCCAAGGAAAATAGTGGTGATCTTGGCTATTTTACCGGAATGCAAATGGTTTATCCTTTTGAGTCGGCCGCCTATAATGGCAAAATTGGACAAGTTTCTATGCCTGTGCGCACACGATTTGGTTATCATTTAATAAAAAAGTTGGATGAGCGCCCTGCTCAAGGCGAAATGCATGTAGCGCATATCATGATAAAACTAGGCAAGGAAACAACCGATGCTGAAAACATGGCTGCAAAAACCAAGATTGAAGAAGCTTATGCTAAACTGAAATCAGGTATTGCTTGGGATAGTGTTGTATTGAATTATTCGGAAGATAAAGGTTCGGCTAAGAGGAACGGTGAGCTTGCCTGGTTTGGAACAGGAAGAATGGTGCCTGAATTTGAAAAGTCTGCATTTTCACTTTCTAAAGATGGTGATTATGCCGCACCAGTTAAGACAGCTTATGGATGGCATATTATAAAACGGTTAGAAAAAAGAACAGTACCTTCTTTTGATGAAAAAAAAACCGAGTTGAAACAATCAATTACCCGCGACAGCAGAAATGATATGAGCCGATTAAGTATGATTAATAAGCTGAAGATTGAATATAAATTTTCAGAAATCATTAAAAACAAAAAAGAATTTATCAATACAATGGATACATCCTTGTTAAGCGGTGATTGGGATTTAAATAAAGCTGAGAAGTTTGTAATGCCTTTGTTTTCGTTAACAGATTCACTTGGAAAATCAACAACCTTTACACAACAAGAATTTGCAAAGTATGTAAGTACGCATCAAAGCAAGCGGCAGGATATGAATGTTCAGGTAGTAGGAAATCAACTATATGATAGTTGGGTAGGTGAAGAGGTGTTGGCTTATGAAGAAGCCCACCTTGATATTAAATACACTGATTTTCGTAACCTAATGAAAGAATACCGTGACGGAATACTCTTATTCGATCTCACGGATAAGAAAGTTTGGAGTAAAGCCGTAAAAGATACTGTTGGGATTAAAGATTTTTATGAGCAAAACAAGATGAAATACATGTGGAACGAGCGTGTTGATGCAACTCTTTATACATTTTCAACTGCCGATCAGGCTGCATCATTTAGAAAGCAAGTCAATAAAGGAAAGAAGTCAATAACTGACATTGTAAATGAGTTAAACAAAGATGATGCAACAAATGTCTCCATGAGAAATGGAAGATTTTCAAAGGGAGATAATGAAATAATAGATGGCATAACATGGACTAAAGGGTTTAGCAATGAAGTAATGCATGATGGGAAATATGTAATTGTTGACGTGAAAGAAGTGATACAACCTCAGCCGAAACAATTGGATGAAGCAAAAGGACTAATAACTGCCGATTATCAGAATTACCTCGAAAAAACATGGATTGCTGAGTTGCGCAGTAAATACCCGGTAAAAGTGAATGAACTGGTTCTAAGCTCACTCTGGAAATAATTTTATAATAACGGGTCTCAGATTTCTTTTTAATTCTCGTTTCTGCTGGTAATTGCTAATCACTCTTTCATGAATCAAGAATGAAGCTGTTTTATTTTAAAAAGGCTGTATGAATCTTCGCCCTTTTATATTGTTGATTGTTATATTGCTGCAGCTTTTTATAGGTTGTAAATATTTTAACAAGGATAACAAGCCTACAGATCATGCTGTTGCAAAGGCTTTTGATAAATACTTAGTTGAAACGGACCTTGTTGATATTGTCCCTAAAGGAACCTCAAATAAGGATAGTATAACCATCATTCATAACTATATTAATAATTGGTTAAAGCAACAGGTCGTCTTAAAGAAAGCAGAGGATAACCTGACACCAGAACAAAAAGATGTTGGCAGGAAGCTGGAAGAATACAGGAATTCGCTGATTACTTATATTTATGAAAGTGAATTAGTAAGACAGAAATTAGATACGTCGGTTAGCGAAGCGGAGATCAATAAATATTATACCGATAATCAACCCAATTTTGTATTAAAAGACAATATCGTAAAAGCAACTTATCTGAAGGTACCGCACTCAGCACCAAAATTAGACAAAGTGCGAGCCTGGTACAAGTCAAATAATGAAAAAGATAGCGGCTTGCTAGTTGATTATTGTCATCAATTTGCTATTGATTATTACCTGACGCCGAATGAATGGATGCCATTTGATGAGTTATTGAAAAAAATTCCCATCAAAACGTATGATAAAGAAGAATACCTTCGTAACAATCGATTTATTGAAGTGAATGATACAACCGGTATTTTTTTCATTAATATTAATGGATTTAAAATAAAAGAAAGTGTCAGTCCGTTAAGTTTTGAAAGTGATAACATTCGTACTTTAATCATCAACAAACGTAAACTTGAACTGATCGAAAACATGGAGAAGTCATCTTTTGAAAATGCCCTTAAGGAAAATGATGTTAAAATTTATGATCTTAAAAAATAAAATAAAGCCGATATTACTTCTTATGGGAATGGTCTTTTTTGACTTCATCCCAGCATTCAGCCAAATTGTTGATCAGGTTGCTGCAGTTGTTGGAAGCAAAATCGTTTTAATGTCGGAAATTGAACAACAAAATCATCAATATATCCAGCAAGGAAATTATGAAGATCCTAATCTGCGTTGCAAAATTCTTAGCCAGTTAATGCTGAATAAATTATTACTCAACCAGGCCATTCTTGATAGTATTGAAGTAACAGATGATCAGGTCAACCAAAAAATCGAACAGAACCTTAGTTATTTCATTAAACAAATAGGATCTCCCGAAAGGCTGGAGGAATATTATGGCAAATCTATTCCTGAATTAAAAGAGGAATTCAAACCGGTGGTTAAAGAGCAATTATTGGTGCAGCAAATGCAGGGAAAAGTAACAAAAAGTGTAAGTTCATCACCACTTGATGTGAAAACCTTCTTTCAGAGTATCCCAAGCGATTCACTTCCCTTAATAAACGCTGAAGTCGAGTATGCTCAAATTGTAAGAAATATTCCGATAGGCGCAGATAAGAAACGGGATGCAAAAGATCAATTGGTAAATATCAGGCAACGTATTTTAAAAGGAGAAGATTTTGGAACACTTGCTTTTCTTTACAGTCAAGATAAGGAAAGTGCAAAGCAAAACGGAGAGCTGGGTTTTGTGAACAGGGGAGACCTTGTACCTGAATTTGAAGCTGCCTCATTTCGCTTAAAAAACACTACTGATGTTTCCGATATTGTGGAAACGAAATTCGGTTATCATATCATACAGTTGATAGAGCGAAGAGGAGAGAAAATTAATGTTCGTCATATCCTGATTAAACCGGCTAACTCTTCCAGTGATCTGGTAGCAACTCAGCAATTCATAGATAGTTTGGCTAATGATATTAGAAAAGGTGATATAAAATTTGCTTCAGCAGCAGAGAAATTCTCTGATGATGCCGATACAAAATTAAATGGCGGAATCGTTGCCAATCCGGCAAATGGAGCCATTCGTTTTGAGACAAGCCAGGTAGATCCATCTATCTTATTTCAGTTAGACAAACTCGAACCGGGCGATGTGTCAAATCCAATGTTAATCAACAATAATGAAGGTGACCAGGCATATCGGATTTTAAAGCTGAATGCAAGGACAAAACCTCATAAAATGAATCTGGAAGACGACTATCAACGCCTGCAAGAAATAACTTTGAATAATAAGCAGGAGAAGACGTTGGAGAACTGGAAGAACAAAAAAAAGGCAGTCACGTATATAAAGATTGCTGATGAATATAAAAGTTGTGAACTATTGAAAAGTTGGACTATTAATTGAAAAATAAAACAAAGCAATTTTAATTTTAAAAGTAAATTAAATAGATATGAATAACAAATTTAGCTCAGATGTTGAAGCGGTAGAAGGTATGCGTGAAGCGTATAAATCCTTGAGAAGTGAAATAAATAAGGTTATAATTGGTCAGGATGAAGTCGTGAAAGATGTTTTGATTTCAATTTTCAGTAATGGACATTGTTTATTAGTTGGTGTTCCTGGTCTTGCAAAAACATTATTGGTTAATACCATTGCAAGGGTATTAGGCTTAAGTTATAACAGGATTCAGTTTACACCCGATTTAATGCCATCCGATATCATTGGTACAGAAATTTTAGATGAAACTCGACAGTTTAAGTTTGTAAAAGGTCCATTATTCGCTAACATTATTCTAGCTGATGAAATTAACCGTACTCCTCCAAAGACGCAATCCGCTTTATTAGAAGCTATGCAAGAGCGTGCAGTTACAGCAGCCGGTAAACGTTATGCATTAGGAAATCCATTTTTTGTCTTAGCCACACAAAATCCTATTGAACAAGAAGGAACATACCCGCTTCCCGAAGCACAGTTAGATCGTTTTATGTTTAATGTTTGGTTAGATTATCCATCATATGAAGATGAAATTCAAGTTGTGAAGGCAACAACAGGAAATCTGGAACCCACTTTGCAAACAATAATATCCGGCGAGGATATTATTTTCTTTCAGCAATTGGTTCGTAAGATTCCTGTACCTGATAATGTCTTGCAATATGCTGTGGCGTTAGCTTCTAAAACGAGACCAAATACGGTCCGTGCACATACATTGGCCAATGATTATTTATCCTGGGGAGCCGGTCCAAGAGCTTCTCAGTATTTAGTTGTTGGTGCAAAATGCAATGCTGTTCTGAATGGTAAATTCGCTCCTGATATTGAAGATGTAAAGGCTGTTGCTCCGGCAATCCTTCGTCATCGTATTGTGAAAAATTATAAGGCGGAAGCAGAAGGAATTTCAGTTGAAAAAATTATTGGAGATTTGATTTCTTCCTGATGGAAAATTCTTTTTTTATTTTACTACCATTCAATTGAAGTGCGAATTTTTAATTTGTAATTATCACTGACCAATTCCATGACAACAGAAAAAGTTAAATGCCTGATTATTGGCTCGGGCCCTGCAGGATATACCGCCGCTATTTATGCAGCAAGGGCAGATCTAAGCCCTGTAATGTACCAGGGACTTCAACCCGGTGGTCAACTTACCATTACAACTGATGTAGAGAATTATCCTGGCTACCCCAAAGGCGTTTTAGGACCTGAAATGATGGAGGATTTTAAAAATCAGGCAGAACGCTTTGGTGCTGATATTCGTTGGGGTTATGTTACTGAGGTTGATTTTTCAAGCTTTCCAAAAAAGGTAACTGTTGATGAAAAACATGTTGTTGAAGCCGATGTAGTAATTATAGCAACTGGCGCCAGTGCAAAATGGTTAGGTCTTGAATCGGAACAGCGATTAAACGGATTTGGTGTTTCTGCATGTGCTGTCTGTGATGGTTATTTCTTCAGAAAACAAGACGTTGCTATTGTAGGTGCAGGTGATACTGCAGCAGAAGAGGCGACGTATTTAGCCAAACTTTGTAATAAGGTATACATGCTGGTGAGAAAAGGTGAAATGCGCGCATCAAAGGCAATGGTACACAGAATTGAAAATACACCAAATATTGAAGTATTATTTAATCATGAAACAGTAGAAGTATTGGGAGAGAAAACTGTTCATGGTTTAAAAGTGCGTAATGTAATAACAAGAGAAGATCGCGAATTGGCGATTACCGGTTTTTTTGTCGCTATCGGCCATGAACCCAATACAAGCATTTTTAAAGGTCATATTGATTTAGATGAAGCCGGCTATATCCTAACTAAACCAGGTTCAAGCCGAACAAACCTGGAAGGTGTTTTTGCAGCAGGTGATGTACAAGACCATATTTACAGGCAAGCCGTTACAGCAGCTGGATCAGGTTGCATGGCTGCGCTTGACGCTGAACGTTATCTTGCTGCAAAAGGAATCCATTAATGATTCCACTTTTAATCTGAAATAGTGAAGTCTTTTTTGCCAATTTCTAAGATGGCAAGACCAATCAGGAATAACATTGGTCCACAATGAAAATGCCTGCCGTTAAAAACACCATTATAATCGCTGATCATTTGTGCTATTTCATAGCTGGCAGATGCAACACAAAAGATTACAAATAAAGTAAGCCACCGATAGCGTTTGCTTTCTTTTGAAGTTACTTTGTATTCCATTATGCCAAAAATTGCAAACAATAAATAACCAAGAAAAGTAGTGGTTAGAAAATGGGTGAACTTGTTTGAAAAACTAAAAAAAGTAATTGGAGGGGTTACCCAAAATCCATGAAGTTCAAGACCATAATAAAGACTGAATCTTAGTCTTATTATAGAAGATAATATCAACCCCAAAATCAGTATTACAAGCTTTTCCTTTTTCATAATTTGAAACCAACAGAGTCCAAAAATATCGAATAGTCGCTAAACCCATGAAATTCCTTAAAATGGTGTGCATTTTTAACGGCAAAACTGGAACCTTTTACGCCAAAGATTACCTTTGCATCTATTATGTTCGAAAACCTATCCGATAAGCTCGATCGTGCGTTTAAGTTACTTAAAGGCCAGGGCAAAATAACTGAAGTTAACATAGCGGAAACGCTGAAAGAAGTACGTAAGGCATTGCTTGACGCCGACGTGAATTACAAAGTTGCAAAGCAGTTTACTGATACCGTAAAAGAAAAAGCACTAGGAAAAGATGTGCTGGTAGCAGTTTCTCCGGGACAATTGATGGTTAAAATTGTTCAGGAAGAACTCACTGCTTTGATGGGGGGGGAAACCAGTGAGTTAGAATTAAAAGGTAACCCTTCAGTTATTCTGATGAGTGGCCTTCAGGGTTCAGGAAAAACTACATTGTCTGGTAAGATGGCCAATTACCTTAAATCAAAAAAAGGTAAGAATGTCTTATTGGTTGCATGTGATGTTTACCGTCCCGCAGCTATAGACCAGTTAAAAGTGCTGGGTGAGCAAATAGGAGTGGAGGTGTATTCAGAAGTGGAAAATAAAAATCCTGTGCAGATTTCCACCAATGCCATCAGCCACGCCAAATCAACAGGTAAAAATGTCGTCATCATTGATACGGCCGGTCGTTTGGCAATTGATGAAGAAATGATGGACGAGATTGCACGAATAAAGAATGCTGTTAATCCAAACGAAATTCTTTTTGTAGTAGATGCAATGACAGGTCAGGATGCCGTGAATACAGCCAAGGCATTTAACGACAAACTGAATTTTGATGGTGTTGTACTAACTAAGTTGGATGGTGACACGCGCGGCGGAGCGGCTTTATCAATTAAATCAATCGTCAATAAGCCAATCAAATTTGTTGGAACCGGAGAAAAACTGGATGCCCTCGATGTATTCCATCCATCCCGAATGGCTGATCGAATTTTGGGAATGGGTGATATTGTTTCACTCGTTGAGAAAGCGCAAGAGCACTTCGATGAGAAACAAGCTGCTGAATTACAAAAGAAAATTGCAAAGAATAAATTCGACTTTAATGATTTTCTTATCCAATTGCAGCAAATTAAAAAAATGGGGAACATCAAGGATCTCATGGGAATGATTCCTGGAATGGGAAAAATGATGAAAGATATTGACATTGATGACAACGCCTTTAAAGGTATTGAAGCCATTATACAATCGATGACGCCCAATGAAAGGAAGCAACCTGAAGTAATGAATGGTGGACGCAGAAAACGTATTGCCTCTGGAAGTGGCACCTCTATTCAGGAGGTCAACCGTTTGATAAAACAATTTGAAGATATGCGTAAGATGATGAAAATGTTTTCAGGTGGTGGCGCACAGAAGTTAATGCGCAATATGCCGGTAAGACGTTAATTTTATTATTTATTTTAAGTAAGATTTAATTAGAATTTTCAATGCAATTAATTGACGGAAAAAAAATAGCTGCGGATATTAAAGCAGAATTAAAAAAGGAAGTTGACAGTATGCTTTTAAAAGGTGTACGTCCTCCGCATCTTGCAGTTATTTTAGTTGGCACTGATGGAGCGTCCGAGACCTATGTGAATAATAAGATCAGGACATGTGCTGAAGTCGGTTTTAAAGCTACACTGGTAAAGTATGATGCTTCAATAAGTGAAAAAGAATTATTGGAAAAAATTGCGGAATTGAATGCTGATGATGAGCTCGATGGATTTATTGTTCAATCTCCTTTGCCTAAAAATATTTCTGTTGCCAGAGTGATTGAAGCCATTTCACCTGCTAAAGATATGGATGGTTTTCATCCTGTGAATATTGGAAGAATGACCTTGCAGCAGCCATGTTATATTCCTGCAACTCCAAAAGGAATATTGAAATTAATTGAGCGATGTAATATTGATACGGCCGGCAAGCATGCGGTGATACTTGGCAGGAGTAATATTGTTGGAACACCTATGGCAATTCTATTATCGCGCAATACATATCCCGGCAATTGCACTGTTACCATTTGTCACAGCTATACAAAAAATATTAAAGAAATTTTGTTGCAGGCTGATATACTAATTGCCGCTATTGGCAAACCGGAATATATAAC